>JBFWOK010000173.1:0-13679 GCA_050250555.1 Limisphaerales bacterium | reverse complement strand
CGTCGTCGCTACAGACAGGCCGCCCCGCTGGGGCTTCACAGGGTTTCGCCCTTTCAGGGCTCCGCGGAATTGTGGTTGGACACTCTTCCCAGGGCGTTGCCCTGGGCTATCCCATTTGGGCCCCATTCGGGGCCCTGAAAAAATGGCCAAACTCCAAGGCCGGCTGAAAGCCGGCGGCCCTCCACCCCGACTACGGCGCGACGTTCGTCGCGTCCGACGCCTTGGGAGCTTCCAGATTGAACTTCAGCAGCGTGGTCCCTTCCCGCTGGCGCACGGTCGCCAGGGCCTTGTTGTAGTCGCTCAACGCGCGGGTCTCGTCGAATCGCGCCTGGGTCAGATCGCGCTGCAGACGCAGGACTTCGAAGCTCGTGCTCTTGCCGTTGGCCAGTTTGGTCTCCTCCGCTTTCAGCGCCTCTTCGGCGAACTGACGCGCGGCCCGGGTGGCCCCCACCCGCCGGAAGCTCGACTGCGCCTGCTGCACGGCATCGCTGACTCCGACCATGACCTGCTGCCGGAACTGCCGGAGCCGGAGCTCGGCCTGCGTCCGTTCGTCCTTGCTCGCGCGATAGTTCTCCCGCGCCCGCCGATTGCTGAGCGGAAACGTCAGGACCGCGCCGTACGAGTGTTGGGGAGCCGTCCGCTCGTAGACCTGATTCAGCGCATCGCTGAACTCCTGCCCGTTGCCCTGCCAACCCACGGACCCGAATATGTCGAGCTGCGGGAAGAGCTGGTTCCTCAGGAAACGCGTCGTCAGTTCGCGCCTCTCGAGGTCGATGATCAGCGCATGCAAATCCGGCCGGAGTTGGAAGGCCAGTTCCCACCCCGCCCGGTCATCCAGATCGGCCGGCAGCGCGACCAACGGTTCGGCCGGATGGATGGCCACCGAATGCCACTCCTCGAATTTGTCGGTCAGCAGGTTCTTCAGGACGTTCTGGGTGAAATCCACGCTCCGCTGCGCCTCGATCACCGCGGCCTCGCTCGCGGACATCTGCGCCTGGGCCTGGCGTTCGTCCAACTGCGCCATCGTCCCGACCTCGACCCGTTTCTTGTTCTCGTCGTAAAGCTTCCTCGCCAGTTCGAAGGCGATCTCCGCGCTCTTCACGTTCTCCCATCCCGCCACGAGATCGTAGTAGGCCGTCTCCACGCTGCTCACGGTGTTGATCAGCCGAAGCCGGAGATTCAGGTCGGCCGTCTGGATGTCCTTTTTCCGGAGCCGGATGTTGAGCCGCGTTCCGTCGATCCAGAAATTCCTGAGCAGGGGTTGCCGGAGCTCGCCGACGAGCACCTGCGCCCGCGAGTTCTCGAACTCCCGGGGGACGAGGACCAGGTTCGTCCCGACCTGCGTGAATGTCGGCTCGATGCCGTAGGTGTTCCCAGCGAACGCCGAGACGGAATAGGACATCCCCGAGGGCAACAATCCGCGAAGCGAAGTCGTGAAGGAGTCCTGATCCGTCTGCCGTCCGACGTACGGTCGCGCCTGGGGATCGAGACCACCGGGATCCTGGTTGAAGGTGTGCTGCCCCTGAAGCGTCACCGTGGGATCGTAATCCCCGTACACCACGCCCAGGTTCGCATCCGCGATCAGCGGATTGTACCGCTCGATCTGGATGTCGAAGTTGTTCTCCAACGCCAGCGTGATGCAGTCCGTCAACGAAAGCTGCCGCTCCGTCCCCACGCCGGGCTCCGCGGTCGCCGCTCCCGCCCCCGGACTCACCATCCCCATCCCCATCGACATGGACACCACCCAACTCAAAAGAGCGTACTTGGAGCGCATCGGTCCCGGAGGGTGTGAGAACGCGCCCTCTTCGTCAAACTCCAGAAATCCTCGGCGAATGTTTTCTTCAGCGCGTCCTCGCACCTTCTTTTCAGTCGTTTTCCTTGGTTTTGTCGCAGGTTCCTAACACCCCTCCGGCGAAAGAATCGACTGGAACTCAGGAGCCCGGGATTGGTAAGGACTAGCCTCCGTGAACCCGCTGTCGTTCTGGCCGTCCCGGATCTCCCCGTCCTTCATTCCCGTGGCGATCCTTTCCCTGGCATCCTCCACCGGCCACACACAGAGCCCACCGCCCCAATCGACCGCGCCTTCCCCTTCCCAGAAATGGGATGAACTGGCTCCGCTGTTCATCTCCGCGACTCGCATCCCGTCCACCCTCGAGGATCAACCGTCCTCGGTCAGCGTCGTCGACCAGGCGACCTTCGACCGGATCCAGCCCCGCACGACACCCGAGGCGTTCAAGGAGGTTCCGTCCGTCATGATCCAGAAGACGGCGCACGGCCAGGGTTCACCCTTCATCCGAGGGTTCACCGGGTTCCGGACCCTCCTCCTGATCGACGGCATCCGACTCAACAACTCCACCTACCGGGAAGGGCCCAATCAGTACTGGAATACCGTCGACCCCCTGTCCGTCGACCGCCTGGAGGTCGTCCGCGGTCCGTCCTCGGTGCTTTACGGAAGCGACGCGATCGGCGGCACGGTCAACGCCATCACCGAGTCGCGGACTCAGTTCGGACCCGGATTCGGATGGAACCCCCGCGCGTCCTATCGCTACTCGTCGGCGGAGGATTCCCACATCGGCCGCGCCGAAGCGGGCGCCAACTTCGGCGAACAGGTCGGCGTCCAGGCGGGCGTCTCCGTCAAGGACTTCGGCGATGTCCGCGGCGGCGAGGACGTCGGACTCCAATCCAAGACCGGTTACCGGGAGTGGGACGCCGACGCGAAGGTCCAGTGGCTGATTCAACCGAACCAACAACTGGTGTACGCCCACCAGACCGTCGACCAGGACGACGCCTGGCGGACTCACAGCACGATCTACGGCAAGTCCTGGAGGGGCACGACCGTGGGGACCGACCAGGCGCGCATCCTCGATCAATTCCGCAACCTGGACTACCTCCAGTACCACGCCGTCGCGCTCGACGGCTTCGTCGAGGAGGTCCACGCCCACGTTTCGTTTCAATCCCAGGACGACGACGAGAACCGGGTCCGTTCCGACGGGCGCCAGGAGGTTCAGGGAACCTACGTCGACACACTCGGCCTTTCACTCCAGTTCCAAAGCCCGAGTTCGGTCGGTCGCTGGGTCTACGGCGCCGAGTATTACCACGATTGGGTTGATTCCTTCTACCGCCGCTACTCCGCCACGGGCAGCCTGCAACAGACCCGCCGCCAGGGACCCGTGGCCGACGGTTCCTCCTACGATCTCGCCGCCGCCTACGTCCAGGACACCATCTCGCTCTTCGATGACCGCCTCGAACTCAGCGTCGGCGGCCGGTACGAATTCGCGTCGGCGGATGTCGGCTCGGCCGAAGCGTCGGGCACCCGCGAGCCACTCTCTTTTTCGGATTCGTGGGACAATCTCGTCGGCAGCGGCCGTTTCATGGCCAAGATCGACGAGGAAGGCCAGTGGCGGCTCTTCGGCGGCGTCTCCCAGGGATTCCGCGCGCCCAATCTCTCGGACCTCAGCCGGTTCGACATCGCGAACAGCGGCGAACTCGAAGTCCCGGTCTTCGACCTCGATCCCGAGAACTACGTTTCCGTCGAAGCCGGACTTCGCACCCAATGGGGACCCATCCGCGCCGAAACCGCCGTCTACAAGACCTGGATCGACGATCAGATCGTCCGCGTCGTGACGGGAACGACCGCGCCCACCGGCGAGGCCATCGTCACCAAGAAGAACTCCGGCAACGGTCAGATCCATGGCGCCGAAGCCACCGTCAGCGCGGAAATCACACCCGAATGGACCCTGTGGGGGACCTTCACCTGGATGGAGGGCACGCTGGACACACCCGTGACCGCTGGCGGCCCCGAGGTCACGGAACCGGTCAGCCGACTGATGCCGACCACCCTCCAACTCGGAATCCGGTGGGAGGCGTCAAATCGGAAGTTCTGGGCCGAATTCGCGACCACCATCGCCGCCACCCAGAATCGCCTGTCGGCGAGCGACCAGCGCGACACCCAACGAATCCCTCCCGGCGGCACCCCAGGTTACGAGGTCTACAACCTCCGCGGCGGATGGCGCCCCACCAAAAACACGGCCCTCACCCTCGCCTTCGAGAACCTCAGCAACGCGGATTATCGCATCCACGGCTCCGGTCTCAACGAACCCGGCCAGAATCTGATCGTGGGCCTCGACCTGCACTTCTGACCTCCCCTGCCGCGCCAACCCCACCGACCCCACCGACACCGCAAGGCAGCGCTGGATCGAGCACGATCCCACCCGCAAACGCCGGTTCGAGCCACAGGGTGAACAGGAATCGCGGAAACAGTCCGACTACTCCTCTCGGAACGCGCCACCGCCCACTACCCTTTCTCGTCCCGCGTGCTCCGCGTGCTCCGTGTGCTCCGTGGTTGTGAACCCCGCCTTTGCATTCAACCCGGCAATCCGCCCCCCTCCAACAACCCTCGCGCGGCCTCGCGGATCGCCTCGATCAGATCCTCCCAATCGCGCTCCGTCGTCTCCCAGCCCGCGCTGAACCGGAGCATCCGATCGCTTTCGTCCGGCCGATACCCCATGGCCGCGAGCACCGGGGACGGCTTCTCCTTCCCGCTCGCGCAAGCGCTGCCCGTCGACACCGCCCAACCCTGGCGATCCAACCGCACGACCCAGCGCCGACGGCAATCCGCCGCGGCCGGCATCAGCGCCGCCACGGTGTTCCACAACCTCGACGCCCCTTCTCCGACAATCTCGACTCCCGGCAAGCCCTCCTTCAGGGACTTCACGAACCGATCCCGAACCACCACCCGCCCCGCAATCGATCCCGTCGGAGTCTCGAATCCCCGTTCCCGCTCCTCCAACGCTGCCACCATCGAGAGCACTCCCGGGACATTCTCCGTCCCCGAACGCCGCCCATCCTCCTGCGGTCCTCCCACGAGCAACGGACGAAATTCCGGAGGCCCCTTGAGAAACCCGACACCCGGCATCCCACCGAATTTGTGCGCGCAGCCGGCCACGTAATCCGCCGACCCGAGACCGGCGCCGGGCAGCTTGCCCACCCATTGGGCGACGTCGCTGACCAACAGGGTTCCCGCGCGCCGGCAAAGCTCCTGAATCTCCCGCCAAGGCTGAAGAACGCCGGTCTCGTTGTTGGCCGCCATCACCACGACGGCCGCGATCCGATCCGCGCGCAACCGTTCATCGATCCACCCCGGGTCCACGACACCTGATCGGTCCACGGGAATCGCGTCACAACGGCCGGAAAGCCAGCGCTCGGCCGCCGCCTGCACGGACGGGTGTTCGACCGACGAAACCAGCACCCGCCCGTCCGTCACGGCTCCCAGATGATGGAGCACGGCATTGTTCGACTCCGTGGCGCCCGAAGTCCAAACCACCTCGTGCGGTTGGCACCCAAGCCACAACGCCAGTTTCTCGCGGGCTTCATCCAGCGCCCTGCCCGCGCGAGTACCCCAGCGATGCGGGCTCGATGGATTCGCCGGAAACCGGTCGAGCGCGTCGAGCCACGCGGCCCGGGCCGCCGCCGACGGCGGGTGTGTGGCGTTGTGGTCGAAGTAACGCACACCCCCATCCTGAACGGCCCGGTTTCCGCGGCGAAGACCGATTTTCGTCTGGGACCAACCGTCGATTCCCGTAGCCTCGCGACCGCTGCCATGGCGGGACCTCCGACCATCTTCTACAAACGAGCGACGTTCGTGACCCATCTCCCGGTCGCTCACCTCTACTCCCCATCCCATGCCTGGCTCGCGCGTTCCGACGACGGGCATTGGCGGGTGGGCTACACCAAGTTCGCCCTCCGCATGCTCGGCGAACTGGTCGACCTCCAGTTCGACCGCCCCTCCGGAGCCCCGATCCTCCCCGGCGAAATCCTCGGTTCCATCGAAGGCTTCAAAGCCGTGAGCGACGTCTATTCGGTCGGCGACGGGACCTTTCTCGGAGGCAACCCGGCTCTCAAGGACGACATCGAAGGCCTGGCCCGAGACCCCTACGTGGGAGGATGGTTGTACGCTTTCGAGGGTCGCCCCGACTCGCGCTGCCTCGATGTCGAGGCCTATCAGAATTTGCTCAACGCCACGATCGACCGCATTCTCGCCCAGCAAAAGTCCGAGCCCGAGTCCGAGTCCGAGGAATCCGCATGACCGAACCCGCCCAGGAAGCGCCGGCGATCCTGTACTGCCATTGCCAGTACGCCCAGGTCGTGCCCCCCGACGTGAAGGCCGCCGTCCTGAAGCACTTGTGCGATTCGAACGTCCCGTTCGAAGCCGTCCCCGATCTTTGCGAACTCTCCGCGCGCCGGGATCCGTCCCTGCGACGCCTCGCCGCGACCGGCCAACTCAAGATCGCCGCGTGCTTCCCACGGGCCGTCAAATGGCTCTTCTCCGCCGCCAAGGCCCCCCTTCCCATCGAGACGACCCAGGTCCTCAACATGCGAAACCTCGCCGCCGACGAAGTCGCCGCGGCCCTCCTCAACCCCGGCCTGACCCCGAACATTCCGGCCGGAAAAGTAACCTCGGCGGACGCCCCGTCGTCTTCCCCCCCGGCTTCCACCTGATGGCTCTCACCGACCAACCCCTCCGCGTCGTCCTTTACGAAGGCAACGGCGCCGCGCCCCTCGCCCCCGATGAACGGCTCGCCGCGGTGCGCGCATTGCTCGAGCGCGGATTCGGCGTCACCCGCGCCGGCGCCGGACGCCCCCTCGCTCCGGCCGACGCCAGCCCGCTCCTCGTCGTAGGCCGCTGGGAAAACGACGCGCCCCCCGAAGCCGTCGCCACCGTCCGTTGTCACTCCCTCGATCTGCCCACCCTGGCCGACACCGCCGAGTCCGCCCGGGCCGCGTTCGCCGCGCCCGCGCCGGGAGCCTGGAAACCCTGGTTCCCCGTCATCGACTACGACCGCTGCACGAATTGCATGCAGTGCCTCAGTTTCTGCCTGTTCGGCGTCTACGGCGTCGACGAAGCCAAACAGATCCAGGTCCAGAACAACGACAACTGCAAAACCAACTGCCCCGCCTGTTCCCGCGTCTGCCCCGAAGCCGCCATTATGTTCCCGAAGTACAAGGCCGGCCCCATCAACGGCGACGTCGTCAGCGACTCGGACCTGAACCGGGAAAAAATGAAGATCGACATCTCCGCCCTGCTCGGCGGCGATGTCTATTCGCTCCTTCGCGATCGCAGCGAACGCGCCCGAAGCCGGTTCAGCAAGGAACGCGACTCGGACAAAGCCCTGGCCGAACGCCAGAAATGCCTGACCAAACTCGCCGCCCTCGCCGGAGACATCCCACCCGAAGTGCTCATGAGCCTGCCGTCCCCCGAGGAAATCGCCCGCAAGGCCGAGGAAGCCGCCGCGCGCGCCAAAGCCGCCCTCGCCACCAACCCCTGACGGCCCATGCTGCCCGCCCTCGTCTTCCGAACGCTCCGCACCGCGCGCCCCCGGTGCCTCGGTAAGTTCGCCTGGAATTTCGGCGTCAAAGGCCTTCTGTCAGTCGAGAAATTCAAACGCCGCCTCCGGCGCGGCGAAACCTTCCCCCCGTTCCTCTACCTCTCGATCGTCAATTCCTGCAATCTCCGCTGCCAAGGCTGCTGGGTCGACGTCGCCGACACCCACACCGAGATCGACCTCGAAACGCTCCATCGCACCATCGCCGACGCCAAGGCTCACGGAAACGCGTTCTTCGGCATCCTCGGAGGCGAACCGTTCATGCACCCGGGTTTGCTCGATCTGCTCGCCGCCCATCCCGATTGCTACTTCCAGGTCTTCACCAACGGCCAGTTCATCACCGAGAAGGTCGCCACCCGCCTCGCTGACCTCGGCAACGTCACCCCCCTCGTCTCGATCGAGGGACGCGAGATCACCAGCGACGAACGCCGCGGCAACAAGGACGTCCTCAACCGCACCCTCCGCGGCCTCGACCATTGCCTCCGCGCCGGACTCCTCACCGGAGTCGCCACCAGCGTCTGCCAGACCAACATCGACGAACTGCTCACCGAGTCCTGGCTCCGCGAACTGATCCGGCGCGGCGTTCACTACGTCTGGTACCACACCTACCGGCCCGTCGGCCCGAAGATGAACCCCGGCCTGGCCCTCCGACCCGACCAGCTCGTCCAGGTCCGCAAGTTCGTCGTCGCCATGCGCTCCAAGGTTCCCATCGCCATCATCGACGCGTATTACGATCACCGCGGCGAGGCGCTGTGCCCCATGAGCACGGGCATCAGCCACCACGTCGGACCCACCGGCGGCATCGAACCGTGTCCCATCATCCAGTTCGCCGCCGAGGACATCCGCGATCCCCGCGGTCTCTTCGTCACGATGCGCGACTCCGCCTTCCTCAAGGACTTCCGCCAACTCAGCGCCCGGCACACCCGCGGCTGCGTCGTCCTCGAACGCCCCGACCTCGTCAAGGAACTCGTCGTCCGTCACAACGCCCGCGACACCACCCTTCGCGGCACCGCCATGGCCGAACTCGACGCCATGACTCCCCGCTTCAGCCAATGGCTGCCTGGCGAGGAGGTTCCCGAAACCCATTGGATGTACCGCCTCTCCAAGAAGTACTGGTTCTCCGATTTCGGCGCCTACCGTGACGTCGCCCATGACGCCGCCGGAAAAGCCCGCCGCCTGCAACAGCACTTGACCGAATCGCCCGCCCCCCAGGCATCGTCTCCCTCGCCCGCCCCGGTTCACGCCGCGACCCCAGCCCCAGCCTTAACACCGCCACGCTCACGATCATGACCCCGGCCCCCATCCAGTTCGTCGCCAGCCCGCCCACCGGCACCGGCCTCCCCAGACTCGTGCCCCAACAGAAGTGGCGCCCCACCAAGAAAAACATCCCGCCCACTGTCGAACTCAGACAGCAGTACCTGAAGGCCGTCCGGAATTACGTCGCCGAATTCAACCCGGTGCCCCCGCAGCCCGCCGAGGAACTCAAGGTCCACGCCGACCGCGTCGTCGCCCAACTCGGCTGCGACCCCATCTTCCGCGATTTCATCGGCGTCCTCCTCAACAACGAGATGTGGCGCGAACAGCTCGCCGGCGTGCCGTTCGAACGCCGCCTCCTGCTCCTGCCCAAATGCCTCCGCGTCGAAGCCAAATGCCCCGCCCCCTTCGATGAGTTCGGCCTGCTCTGCAAACAGTGCGGCCTCTGCTCCATTCAGGACCTCACCGTCGAAGCCGAAAAACTCGGCTACGCCGTCCTCGTCGCCGAAGGCTCCGCCATCGTCATGAGCCTCATCCAGACCGGCAAGATCGAGGCCATCGTCGGCGTCAGCTGCCTCAGCGTCCTCGAACGCGCCTTCCCCTACATGGAAGCCGCCGCCATCCCCGGCGTCGCCGTCCCCCTCCTCCAGGATGATTGCATCGACACCAACGTCGACCTCGACTGGGTCTGGGAGTACATCCACCTCACCGCCGACGATCGCACCCGCCGCCTCGACCTCGGCCATCTCCGCGACGAGGTCGACTTCTGGTTCACCCCGGCCTCCCTCGAACTGATCCTCGGCCCCGCCCAGGGCGAGACCGAACGCATCGCCCGCCAATGGCTCATGCGCGCCGGAAAACGCTGGCGCCCGTTCCTCACCGTCGCCGCCTTCCAAGCCCTCAGCGGCCAGCCCGACGCCCAACTCCCCGACGACCTGCGCAAGATCGCCGTCGCCGTCGAGTGCTTCCACAAGGCGTCCCTCATCCACGACGACATCGAGGACAACGACGCGCTGCGCTACGGCGAGAAAACCCTCCACGAGGAACACGGCGTCCCCGTCGCCCTCAACGTCGGCGATCTCCTCATCGGCGAAGGCTACCGACTCCTCGCCACCTGCAAGGCCGACGCCGAAACCAAGGCCGCCATGCTCCGCGTCGCCGCCGAAGGCCAGCGGGAACTGTGCCGCGGCCAGGGCGCCGAACTCGTCTGGACCCGCCAACCCGCCGTCCTCTCCCTCGTCCAGGTCGTCGACATCTTCCGCCAGAAGACCGCGCCCGCATTCGAAGTCGCCCTCCGTCTCGGAGCCCTCTACTCCGGACGCCACGACGAATGCGACGACGTGCTCGGCGCCTACAGCCGCGCCCTCGGCATCGCCTACCAGATCCGCGACGACCTCGCCGACCTCGGCGCTTCCGGCGAGACCGACGACATCGCCGGTCAACGCCCCAGCCTCCTGCTCGCCATCGCCCGCGAACGCGCCTCCGGCGAGGCCCGCGCCTACCTCGACCAATTGTGGCGCCGCGAAATCACGCCGGACTCCCCCCGCGTGGAGGCGCTCTACCGCGATCTCAAGGCCGACGAACGCTGCCAGCACCTCCTCGAAAGCTATAAGGAGGAGGCGATCCGCTCGCTCGCGTCCCTCGAACATCCCAGCCTCAAAGGCCTCCTGCGCCGCGTCGTCGGAAAGATCTTCAACGACGTCGAGATCAAGGGGTGGTGCAAGGAACAGGAACAGCGGAACGCCCAGCGGGACCTCGACGAAATCGCGCCCGCCGCACCAACCCGCGCCGACGCCACCGTCGCCGCCCCGGTCGCCGACTCCGCCGCGGTCGCGTGAGCCTCCGCCTTCAACTGCTCCAGGTCGCGCGTCTCGCCCCCCGTCTGCTCGCGGATTCCACCGGACTCGTCCGCGAGTTCTATCGCCGCCAGTTCACCGCCGACGGCGCAGCCTGCGATCGGGGAGGACGCCCGGACCTCTACTACACGATCTTCGCGCTCGCGGGAGCCCAGGCCCTCGACGTCCCCGTGCCCGCCGACCCAACCCGCGCCTGGCTCGCGTCCCACGGCGTCGGGGACGGCCTCGATTTCGTCCACCTCGGCGCCCTCGCCCGGTGCTGGGCCGCTATCGGCCTCGAACACATGCCCGCGCGACTGACCGACGAACTGCTCGAACGGATCGAAGCCCACCGCAAACCCGATGGCGGCTACGAAGGCGACCCGAAGCTCACCCACGGAACCGCCTACGGCGCCTTCGTCGCGCTCGGCGCCTACCAGGATCTCGATCGCACGCCGCCGCGGATCGTCGATCTCGTCCGCAGTCTCAAACGACTCGAGACCCCCGACGGCGCCTGGAGCAACGCCCCGGGTCTTCCCACCGGCGCGCTGAACGCAACGGCTGGCGCCGTCACGCTCATCCGGCACCTCGGCTTCCCCGTGAACCCCGATGTCGGCCGCTGGCTGCTCGCCCAGCAGCACTCCGACGGCGGCTTCCTCGCCGTTCCTGGAGCCCCGCTTCCGGACCTTCTCTCCACGGCAACCGCCCTGCACGCCCTGGCCTGCCTCGAATTCCGAATCCCGAGCCGGACCCACGAACGCTGCCTCGATTTCGTCGACACCCTCTGGACCGCCGAAGGCGGGTTCCACGGCCACTGGGCCGACGATCATCTCGACGCCGAATACACGTTCTACGGCCTGCTCGCGCTCGGCCATCTCAGCCTGTGAGCGACCCCTTCCTGTCGCGCCTGCGCGAAGCCCACCGCCGCGCCGTCGACACCCTTCTCGCCGAACGGAACGCCTCCGGCCACTGGACCGGCCACCTCAGCAGCAGCGCCCTCTCCACAGCCACCGCCGTCACCGCGCTCGCAACCGTCGACCGCGGCGCGAATGCCGCTTGGATCGACGCCGGCCTCGCCTGGCTCGCCCGTCACGCGAACCCGGACGGAGGTTGGGGCGACACCCTCCGGAGCCGAAGCAACCCCAGCACCACGGCGCTCGCCTGGGCCGCTTTCGGCGCCGCGGACGCCGACGCGCGCCATCCCGAAACCGTCGCCCACGCCCGGCATCATCTCGAACGCACCGTGGGCCCCCTGGATCGCCTCGTTCCGGGCATTGAAGCCCTCTACGGCAAGGACAGGACCTTCAGCGTTCCGATCACGATGACTCTCGCCCTGAGCGGGCGGCTTGGCCCGGACGGCTGGAACCTGGTCCGGGCGCTCCCGTTCGAACTCGCCGTCTTACCGCAGTCTGTGTTCGGCGCCCTCCGACTTCCCGTCGTCAGCTACGCCCTCCCGGCCCTCATCGCCATCGGCCAGGTCATTCACCAGCGCGCGAAACGCTTCAACCCGATCCGTTCGCTCGCCCGCCGACGAACCCTCGAGGTCCTCACAACCCTTCAACCCGCCAACGGCGGATTCCTCGAAGCCACCCCGCTCACCAGCTTCGTCACCATGAGCCTCGCCGGCATGGGACTCGCCGATCACGTCGTCGCCCGGCGCGGCGCCGACTTCCTGCGGAAATCCGCCCGTCCCGACGGCAGCTGGCCGATCGACACCAATCTCGCGACATGGGTCACGACCCTCGCCGTGAAGGCGCTCCGGTCCCACAACCACAACGAAAATGCCGGCGAACCCCTTGAAGGCCTCGACGCCCCGCGCCGCTCGCGGCTCCGCGCCTGGCTCCTGGAGCAGCAATACCAGGTGAAACATCCGTACACCGGCGCCGCGCCCGGAGGCTGGGCCTGGACCGATCTGCCCGGAGGCGTGCCCGACGCGGATGACACCGCCGGGGCGTTGCTGGCTTTGCGCCTTCTCGATGACGCCGGCCCTCCCGCGTCCGACTCACGCGCGGCCGCCACGGCGGGAACCCGGTGGCTTCTGAATCTTCAGAACCGGGATGGCGGAATCCCGACCTTCTGCCGCGGCTGGGGCACGCTCCCGTTCGACCGGAGCACACCCGAACTCACCGCCCACGCGCTGCGGGCCTGGACGGCGTGGGTTCCATTCCTTGAACCGCCGCTGGCCGAACGCATCGCCAGTGCCACCCTTCGCGCCCTGACCTACTTGGACCGGAATCAACGCGATGACGGCGCCTGGATCCCGCTCTGGTTCGGAAACGAAAAGGCGCCCCGCCAGGAGAACCCCGTCTACGGGACCGCCCAGGTTCTCATCGCGTTGAATGAACGGCGCGACGCGGGCCTGCCCGTCGATGACGATTGCCGGCGCCGTGGCGCGGGATTCCTGATCCGAGCGCAGCGCGCCGACGGCGCGTGGGGCGGCGACACGGACTCCGGCCTGTCGATCGAGGAGACCGCGTTGGCGGTCGAGGCTCTCCTGGGGATGCCGGAACATCGGGACGCGGCCGACGCCGGTCTTCGCGCGCTGCTGGACCGTCTGGAATCGGAGCCCGGGATTCCGACGGCGGCGCCCATCGGACTCTATTTCGCGCGGCTCTGGTATTTCGAACGGCTCTACCCGTTGGTCTTCGCCACCAGCGCCCTGGGTCGGGCGATTCCAGGGCGGGCCTGACGGACCCGCCCGCCACATCACACCAGCGTGGAATCATCGCCCTTCTGGAGGCGGATCAGGTGCTTCTTCACCACCTCCACCTGCTTGGTGAGTTCGAACAACGCCTTGAAGATCTCCGCCTGAGCCGGGGGGCTCTCCAGCTGGTTCACGTCCCCGTGCATCGCCGTCACGGCCCGCGAGATCTCGTCGCAGCGTCCCCTCAACTGCCGCACCGCCTCGTCTCGATTCATCGCCGCGCATCGTGCGTTCCGGGCCTTGACCCCGCAAGACCCAGTCCACCGAGACGTGTCGGGATTCGGGAACCACAAGAGACCGGGCCCTGTGTCGGATGAACAGACCGATCCACGTCCCTAGATCAATCTCCGTAGGACCTTGGAGATTGGCCATCTTTCGGGGCCCGGAGGGCCACCGGATATTAGCCGGCGGCAAGCCCGCTCTGGCGGGCGCGGCCGCCGGTCCCCGACCCCGCGCCATCGCGCCCCGGCAGGTTCAACTTTCCCCACAAAGTGGGCCGCCGGA
>JBFWOK010000172.1:0-13863 GCA_050250555.1 Limisphaerales bacterium | reverse complement strand
TCCGGGAACGACCGGGCGCCACCGAGACGGCGATGAGTCTGTCGGCCCGATTGCCGGACGGCGCGCGATTGGAGCGGGTCCTCCTCCGTTCCCTGGGCGCGGGACTGATTCTCCTGACGGCGGGGTTGGTGATGAGTTTCGGGCTGATGCGGGAACGGTACGGGGTTCTGGTCCGGCCGGATCCCAAGATCGCCTGGTCCATTCTGGTGTGGGTGGTCTACCTGGGCCTGATGGTGTCGCGTCTGAAGTTCGGCCAGGCGGGGCACCGACTGGCCTGGGGCGCCCTCGGTGGATTTCTCTTCGTCGTGCTGACGTTCTGGGGGACGAACCTTCTCTCGCCGATCCACCATCCGTGATCCGTAGCCCGGCTTGACCGGGAAGGCGGGGGGCGCCCAAGGTTCGCGCATGAAGCTCCCGTCGATGGTCCTGCTGGGTGTTGTGTCGTCGCTGCCGGTCGCGGCACAGACCAAGCCGCTCCATACGTTTTCGAAAGCCGTTCTCAACCGCGAATTCTGGGCCGAGGGCGCCCATGTCGGTGATTTCAACCGGGATGGCCGGAAGGACGTCGTCGCCGGTCCCTACTGGTACGCCGGTCCGGATTTCAAGGAGCGCCACGAATACTATCCGGCGACGCAAACCTTTCAGGTGAAGGGGGCCGACGGCGTCGAAAAGACGGTGCCGGGATTCGAGGGGGGATTGGGAAAGAACAACGCGTATTCGAACAACTTCCTCTCCTACGCCGGCGACCTGAATGGCGACGGGTGGGACGACGTGCTGGTCATGGGTTTCCCGGGGGAGCCCACCTGGTGGTACCAGAACCCGAAGGGCGCGAGCGGACATTGGCCGCGGCACATGGCCCTGGACGTCACCGACAACGAGTCGCCCACCTTCGTCGATATCACGGGCGACGGAAAGCCGGAGGTCGTCTGCAGTTCCAAGGGGACCTATGGTTGGTCCGAGCCGGACCGGGCCGATCCGACCCGTCCGTGGACGTGGCACGCGCTTTCGCCGAACAAGAATTACCACAAGTACACGCATGGCCTTGGCGTCGGCGACGTCAACGGTGACGGCCGTCCGGATCTCCTGGAGAAGGACGGTTGGTGGGAGCATCCCGCGTCCCTCGCGGGGGACCCGATTTGGAAACACCACGCGTTCGCGTTCGGCACGGGTGGAGCGCAGATGTTCGCGTACGACGTCGACGGCGACGGGCGGAACGATGTGATCACGTCGCTCGCGGCCCACGGGTACGGATTGGCGTGGTTCCAGAACGTCGATGACGGCAAGGGCGGGATCGCGTTTCGCGAGCACACGTTCATGAACAAGGAACCCGGGGAGAACCGGTATGGGGTGAAGTTCTCCCAGTTGCACGCGATCGATCTGAAGGACGTGAATGGCGACGGGTTGATGGACATCGTGACCGGGAAGCGCTTTTGGGCGCACGGTCCGACGGGTGATCCCGAGCCCGGGGCGCCGGCGGTGCTCTACTGGTTCCAACTCGTTCGCAACGCGGACCGATCGGTCGACTTCATCCCGCACCGGATCGATGACGATTCGGGGGTGGGCACGCAGGTGCTGGCGACCGACGTGAACGGGGACGGGCTCCCGGATATCGTGGTCGGCAATAAGAAGGGGGTTTTCGTGCACCGACACGAGGTTCGGAAGGTGGGGCTGGAGGAGTGGGAGGCGGCGCAGCCGAAGCCGTCGGTTGCGGTCCGGTGACGTTCTGGCAAGCGCACGACCGATGTCGGCTGGTCGGGCAAACCGTCAACCCGAGTCCGATCGGTGATTCCAACCCGCTGCGAAGGTGAGTCTTGGGTGGATTTCCGGATTGCTGGCGAAAGCTTTGCGAAGCATGAGGGCTTTTCGTAACAGAAATTGCATTAAGGGAATGCGGCTTCGCCCGGCTTGACAGGAAACTCGGCTCTCGCCAGTGTCCGTAGCGGTTTCGGTGAACTGGGGGCGCACGACGTGAAATCAAATCCGCATTCCAAAGTTTTTCAGCCCAGCCGAGTTGTCCTTCTGGCAGCATGGATTGGCTCCTTGAGTGGTTTGGAAGGGTTCGCAGGGGTCTCCCTCATTTCCCAGACTCGGACGCTCGACGCCTCGGCGCAGTCGACATCGGGAGCGGTCACGGCCGGGCCTTTCGCGGATTCGGCGTCGGCGGCGGATTTTGGCGTATTCGACGAAGCCATCCAGCCTTTGGCGGTTGCGATCAACTCCCCGTACGTGTCGATCGCCCAGGGGGTCGCGAAGCAGAACTCGGTGCTTGGGACTTCGTTGATCTCCGCGGAGGGTGAAGCCAGTTTGTCGCTGACCCTGGTGCCCCCGGCCAGCGGGCTGAGCGGGAGCGCGGACGGTGAATCCTTCTTCGAGGTCTTTTTCTCCATCGACGAGCCGAGCCAGTTCTCGATTTCGGGGATGGTCGACACGCAGGCGATCGTGACGGGTGGAGCGGCCTTGCCCACTCTGGACAACGAAGTCTCCCTGCTGCGCACGGATGACAACACCCTGATCTTCACGTCGGGCGTCAACGATGGGAATTTCGCGGGCGATGGACCTCTCGCGCCAGGGACCTACCGCCTGCAGGCGTTTGCGGAGGCCAGTGGTTCGCAGGTGTCCTCACTCTTGGCGTCACGGAGTGTCTCGGGCATCAGCGAGTTCGAGTTTCGGATGCTCATCACGGGTATCCCGGAAACGAGCACTTACCTTTCGGCGCTCGGAGTGTTGGGTCTGGCGGCGGTCGTGGGCCGCCGGCGTTTCTCCCGGTCCTGCTGATTCGAGTTCTGGTTGGTTCTCGACGGTCTTCCTCGCGGTCTTCGGTCTTCGGTCTTGCCCCGGCCCCGATCTTCACTCGTTGTGCAGCGCCACCATCGGGTCGATGGCCGCCGCGCGTCGTGCGGGAATCCAGCAGGCGACAATCCCGAGCGCGCACAGAATCGGCAGGGCAATGAGGTAGGTCCAGGGATCCAACGGGGGAACATCCACGAGAAGGCCGCCCATCAACCGGCCGGCGAGGATGGATCCCACGATCCCCACGACGCCTCCGACCGCCAGCAGACGAAGCCCCTGTCGCAGGAACATGCGACGGACGGTGCGGCGCTCGGCGCCCAGGGCCATTCGGATGCCCACTTCGCGGATTCGACGTCCCACCGAGCTGGCGATGACGCCATAGATCCCCAAGCCCGAAAGGAACAACGCCGCCACTCCGAGAACGCCGAGAAGGAGGGCCGCCGTCCTTGGGATCACATAGGCGGCGCCCATGTATTCCGTCATCGCGATCGCGGCGACGGGGCGCGTCCGCGCATCCACGGCCATCGCGGCGCGTTCCACGTCGTTGGCGATCAGGGTCGGGTCTCCTGAGGTACGGAGGACGGCCGTGAGGGTGTGGTCGCCGACCTGTTCCAACGGGAGGAACAGGTACGCGCGGGGCGGTTCGTTGAGGGACCGGTATCGGCCGGTTCTGGCGACGCCGACGATCGTACGGGACTTGCCCCAGACCTCGATCGTCAGGCCGAGCGGATTTCGGTCGGGGAAATAGCGGCGGGCCAGTTCGGCGTTGATGATCACCACGGCGGGTGACTCCTTTTGATCCCGGGAATCGAATTCGCGGCCGTCGAGGATCGGCGCGTCGAGCGTTCTGAAATAGTCGGCCGAGATGATGCTGGCGCCGGCTTCGACGTTTTCGCCTGGAGCTGGCTGGTACCCTGGAACCTTGAAAGCCGTGGAGGAACCCCCTTCGAACCCGAGCGGGAGCCAGTCCGCGAGGGCCACGGATTGGACCGACGGGATCCTCTGAAGCTCGGTGCGGAGCCGGCGGTAGAATGCCGCGGCCTCCTCGGGGGAATAGGCTCCGGGCGGAAGCCGGAATCCCGCGAGCCAGACGTGGTGGGGATCGAATCCGACATATTGGGAACGCGCTCGATCGAGGCTTCGGACGCACAGAATCATGCCGATCAGAAGGACGACGGCGGCGGCGACTTCCGCGACGACGAGGGCTTGGCGGAGGCGGAAGGCCTGGCGGGTTCCGGCGCCGGAGCGACCGCCGGCCTTGAGCGTGTCGGAGATGTTGACCCGGGTGGCGCGGAGTCCCGGGACCAGCCCGAAGAGAACCCCTGTGACGAGCGTGGTGACGGCGGTGAACGCGAGGACCCGGATATCCAGATCGAAATCGAGTCGGATGGGAAGGTAGGTGGGTGGGAACAGCCAGAGAAGGCTCCGGCGCAGCGTCAGCGCGACCAGGCATCCGGCCATGCCGCCCAGGGAGGCGAGGACGAGGCTTTCGATGAGAACCTGGCGCAGCAGCCTCCCGGTTCGGGCGCCAAGAGCGAGCCGGACCGACATTTCGGATTCCCGGGCCGTGGCGCGGGCGAGGAGGAGGTTGGCGACGTTGGCGATGACGAGGAGGAGCAGGAGGACCGCCATGGCGCCGAGGGCGGTGAGCAGGGGCAGGAGCAGGCCCTGGGCGCCCCAGGGGGACTTCCAGACCGGCAGGACGGCCACCCCCATGTTGCGATTGCTGTTCGGATGGGCTTCTTCGAGCCGGCCCATGACGAGGTTGACGGCCGCCTGGGCCTGGGAGCGGGACACGCCTTTTTGGAGGCGTGCGACGGTGTGGAGCCATCGATTGCCACGGGATGTCAGGGCCCTGGAAATGTCCTCGTGGTCGTTGGACATCGTGACCGGGTACCAAAGGTCGAAGGCCAGTCCACCCATCGTCCCCGCGAACTCGGCGGGCGCGACCCCGATCACGGTGAACGACCGGCGCGCGATTTCGATGGAACGGCCCAGAACGCCGGGGTCGCCGTTGAAGCGGCGTTGCCAGAGGCCGTGGCTGATGACGACGACCGGATTGCCCCCCGGGGCGTCAGCCTCCTCCGGTCGAAAGCCTCGGCCAAGGGACGGGCGGACGCCGAGGACCTGGAAGTAGTTGGCGGTGGCCGGCTGGGCCCAAAGCCACTCCGGCTCCCGATCGATGCGCACGTTGACGGCTTCGATCTGGGATCCGATGACGCCTTCGAAGAGCCGGGATTCGGCGGCGAGATCAGTGATGTCGGGGAGCGAGAGCGTGTCGGAGATCCGTCCGCTGGCATGACGGGATGCGAGGACGACCAACCGGCCTGGATCCTGGGCGCCGGGGATCGTGTCGATCAGGACGCCTTGGATCCAACTGAAGGCGATGGCGCACGCGCCGATGCCGATGGCGAGACTCAGAACGGCGACGGCGGTGAAGCCGGGGTTCTTCAGCAGCTGCCGGAAGGCGAATTTGAGGTCGTTCATAGCGGGGGAAATGTCGGTGGCCGAATCCGGCGGTCGAGCCGGGCGGGCATCCCGGCACCCTTGCCTTGCCCGGTGGTTTCGGCGGGCCTTCGTCCTGGTTCATTCACTCCTCAAGGCCACCATCGGCTGGACGTTCATGGCGCGTCGCGCGGGAAGCCAGGTGGCGGCGAGCGCGGTGGCGAACAATGCCAACGAGGCCACGCCGAAGACCGCCGGATCGAAGCCCTCGAAATCGGCGATCGCGCTTCCAAGCAGACGGACGATCACCGCGCTGAGAAGCAGGCCAGGGGCGATCCCGAACAAGCTCAGCACCGCGCCTTCGCGCAGGATCAGGTTGCGCAGGCGCGAGGGCTCGGCGCCGAGCGCGAGGCGGATGCCGATCTCGCGCGTGCGCCGGGAAACGCTGAAGGCCTTCGCGCCGTAGAGGCCTATGATCGCGATGACCACCGCGATCGCGCCGAACGCCGCCAGGACCATCGCGATGCGCCGGAACAGCCAAGGAACGAGCGCTGCGTCCTTGTGTTTGCGGAAGGCGCGAATCGTGAAAAGGGGCATGCCGGGAGCCGCTGCTTGGATCTCGCGCCGCGTTGGCTCGCGCAACGCGGCCAACGCGGAGTCGCCGGCGTTCACGGAACGGAGGATGAAGTGGACCTTGTCCCTGAAGCCCTGGGCGAACGGAATGTAGATCGCGCCCGGCGATTTCGTCCCGGCCGGGTTGGGAAGCACGCTCCGCGCGATGCCGACGATTTCGCAGGTTCCATCGCCGGATGAACGGGCCGGCTTTGGCGCATCGCCGCCAGCCCATTCAAGTCGCCGGCCCAGCGCGTCTTCCCCCGGCCAGAGGCGGGCGGCGAGCGCCTCGTCAATGATGGCGACCGGGGGCGCGCCGATCTGATCGGTCTCGAGGCGGGTGAACGCGCGTCCGCGGAGCAGCGGCCGGTCGACCGTGGCGAAGTAACTCGCGCCGACGGCGTTGAATGGGACGAAGAAGGCGAGGCCTTCCTCGACTGTCGACGGACGGGCGTCGGGGGCTGGACGCGTGCCAGCCCGCCGCACGGACCCTTCGATCCAGTTGAAACCTTGGAGCGTCCCGGTGGCGATGCTGGCGGCGGCCACTCCGGGCAGATGGGCGAGACGCTCGCTCACCTGGCGAAAGATTTCGAGGGTCCCGGCCTGGTCACGTCCTCCAAGACTGGCGTCGAATTCGACGACCAGGGTGCGACCCGCGTCGATGCCGGCGTCGGTGCTCAATTGGCGACCCACCCATCGGGCGCACAGGCCCGCGCCGATGACCAGCATGAGCGACAGGGCGATCTGCGCGACGACGAGGGGGTGGCGCGGAAGCCATCGTCGCCGCCGGAGGGTGATTTCGCCGGCGTCGAGCCGCAGATCGGGGATGAGTTCACGGCGCACGAGCGTGAGGGCCGGGCCGAGAACGAAGAACAGGGTCGCCATCGCGCAGAACACCAGTGTGGAGACGATGGGCACCAACGGGGCCGGAGCCGCGAAGAGAAGCGCGAACGCCAGGCGGTCGGAGACGATGGCGATGAGCATCCTGGTGCCCAGGACGGCGCCGAGACAGCCGAGCGCGCCGCCGGCGAGCGAGAGCACGAGACCTTCGGTGAGAAGCTGTCGGACGAGGCGCCTGCGGGTGGCGCCGACCGCGAGACGGATGGCGAACTCCTTGCGTCGCGCGTGGCCGCGGACGAGCAGCAGGCCGGCGAGGTTGAGCGAAACGATGAGCAGCACGGAGCCGGTCAGGCCCATGACCACGGTGCCGAGCACGGCCGGCATGCCGCCATTTTCCTTGGGCTCCGAGCCCACGACGAAGCGCGGCGAAGGACCAAGAACGAACGCCTGGTCCTTCTGCTCCACCGGATACCGTTCCTCCAGCCCAGCCGCGGTGCCGGCCAGCGCGGACTGGGCCGCCTCGGAGGCGATGCCGGATTGCAGCCGGGCGACCAGGGTGAGGGCGAAGGCGTTCGCATCTTGAAGCGAACTGTCGCCGCCCCCGAGCGAATCAAGGACCCCGAGTGGCAGGTAGAACTCGGGACCGATCGTCGCATTGGCCCCGGTGAATTTCTCCGGCGTGATTCCGACGACGGTGAAGTGGCGCCCATTGATGCGCAGGGTGGAGCCGACCAGTTCGGGATTGGAACCGGCGTTGCGCCAGTGGAAGTGGCTCACGATCACCACGGGCAGATCGGCGCCGGGCACCTCCTCGGCGGCGGTGAAGGCGCGGCCACGAAGGAGCGGCACGCCAAGCACCTCGAAATAGTTCGCGCTGACCATCGTGGCGACTCCGCGGCGGGCTTCGCCACCGTCGCCGACGGCGACGAACGCGAGTGCCTGCGCGAGGACCCCCGCGAAGAGATCGCGACGTTCGCGAAGCTCACGGTAGGCGGGATAGGAGAACGCCCGGAAGCTGGCCGGTTCCTTTTTGTTCTGAGAATAGATCTGGACGACCCGGTCGGGTTCGGGGAAGGGCCGGGGATTGAAGGCGAGAGCGTAGATGAGGCTGAACATCGCGGTGTTCAGTCCGATGCCGAGCGCCAGGACGAGCACGGCGGCGACCGTGAATCCGGGGTTCTTCAGCATCTGCCGGAAGGCGAGTCTGAGGTCGTTCATGGTTCACTTTTCCATCCAACCGTCGCGCAGTCGGATGATGCGGTTGCCGTAGGCGGCGTTGGTCTCCGAGTGTGTCACCTGGATGACCGTCATCCCTTCGGAGTTCAGTTTCTTGAACATCTCCATGATATGCCGGCCCTGATCGGAGTGCAGATTGCCGGTGGGTTCGTCGGCGAGCAGCAGCGTGGGCTTGGCGATGATGGCGCGCGCCACGGCCACGAGTTGTTGCTGGCCGCCGGAAAGCTGGCTTGGGAACAGGTCCTTTTTCCCGACGATGCCGAAGCGGTCGAGCGTGTCGGCCACCAGCGCCTCGCGCTCCGACTTCCGGATGTCGCGATACGAAAGCGGAACGTCGAGATTCTCGGCGACGGTGAGGTCCTCGAGCAGATGGAACTGCTGGAAGACGAAGCCGACGTGCTTCTTGTTGAGGGCGGCGCGTTCCCTGGGCTTCAGCGAATGCACCGCCTGGTTGTCGAACCGGTACTCGCCCTCCCACGCATGATCGTAGAAGCCGACAATGTTCAGCAGGGTCGATTTGCCGGCACCGCTCGGCCCCATGATCGTCACGAATTCGCCCCTGGCGATGTCGAGCGTGACCTGACGCAGGACGTAGGTCGGGCTGGGGCCGGTGGGGAAACTCTTCTCGACGTTGCGTAATCCAATCATGGGAACTCAGGCGGGCTCAGTTTGGGCATGGTGTACGCAGGAAACGTGCCCGGACGGCTGAAGGATACCTGGTGGAGAGCCAGGACGTCCGTGGGGGGCTTTCATCGGGAACGGACGTCGGATTCGAGACGGCGGTGTTCCGGATTCGGGACGCCGCCGGTGGGGCATTCGGGTCCGCGGCCCCAGGAACGTGTCGTTCGTCCCTCGGACGGCGCGGGAGGAGGGGTTTGCCGGGGATAAAGCGGACGCATGCGCGTCCGTCCCGGGGGCGGGAGGCGGTTTGACGGTCGGGCGGGTGGGTGGAGTTGTTCGGTCGCCGCCTCGTCTTGCATCACCTAGCGACCGGTTGTGGCGCCGGGATGGAGGATGATCTTGTCGGGTTCGAGTTCGATGCGGTCGAGGGCGCGGATGGCGAGGTCGAACTCGGGCCGGCGGTTGAGGGCCTCGCCCCAGTTGTACGCTTGGAAGCGTTTCAGCAGCCAGCGCGGGATGGGCTTGTTGTTCGCTTCGACGGCGGTGAGGCGGATGGCGAGGTGACCGTTGGTCATGGACGGCGCGAACGTGGCCACCCCGTTGAGGTACCGGCCCTGGAGGCTGGGATTGCGGGTCCGGTCCAGGGGAGAACTAAACTGGAGTCGGAGACTGCCGCCGAGGATTTGGACGTGGGCTTCCTTTCGGAACGGACCGAAGCGGTTGGCGAAGAGATTCAATTCGTCGGCGCTGAGTTCGAAGGGCGGGATGGGTTCCCGACGTCGGATGAAAAGCAGGGCGTAGGCATCCCACCGTTCCTTCAGCGCGGCGTATTGTTCGTCGGTCGCCTCGATCGTAGGCAGGGGTTTCGGGGAGGTGGAGGTGTAGGTCCTGATGAGGGATTTCCAGTAGAGCCAGGCGGAGAGAACCGCGACAAGGAACAGGCCGACGGCGGATCCGAAGATCCAAAGGACGTAGACCCACCAGCGGCGGCGGGGTTTGGGGGCGGGCGAAGCAAGGGCCGGATGGATGGGGGCGGCTGGGTGGGGAGGGTGGGGGGATTGATTGCTCATGGCGCATGCCCGGTTCCGGGCGAACAGGTCGGAGGTTGGACCCGGCGGCGGGCGCCGAGGTTGCTTCAGATTGCGGGGGGCGTTGGAAGAGGGTTCCCGCGGAGCGCGTCGGTTTCGGGCAGGGCGTACGGACGGAAGATTTCGATATGACCTTCGCGGTCCTGGTAGAGCAGGGCCCGATGAAGGCCGAGGCGGCTGGCGGCCGGACTGTCGATGAGACTGGCCGAATCGTTGGCGCTCATCTGGAAAAGGACCCGGGACCCGAACTCGGAGACTCCCTTGCGGCCGAGGTACCGGACGGCGTTGGCGTGGGTGTCGCAGGCGACGAGCGCGTGCAATCCGTGCGGCGGACCTTCGGAGATCAGTTCCCGAAGAAGCGCGCCCGGGTGGGGGCCGGAATCGCCGGAGCCGAAAGCGAATTCGTCGTCGAGACGCAGGGAGCGGAACTGTTGCAGGCCATGGACGAGGAGGAATCGGGCGGGGGACGGAACGGAGCCGGAGCTTCCCGTTCGGGTTCGAAGTTCCTCCGCGAGCCGTTGGACGACGGGCGCCGCTTCCCCGGGGCGGACCAGTGTGGCGGGATGCCCCAGGTTCCGGGTGATCGCGCGGAAGAAGTCATGAGCCCCATCGCCGGGCGGGCTGCCATCGAGGATGAAGAACTCGACGCCGCCGGTGGGGAACTGGGCGGCGAGGGCGGCCAGCGCGACACCGAAGATCGCGAGGACGGCGTCGTCGCGCTGCCCCACGAGGAGGACGTGGTCCGTGCTCCGCCGTTGGAAAACCACTTCGGTCGGGCCCTTGATCGAGTTGGGCGCGCCCAGCCAAGTTCGGACACAAGCCGGCGGTTCGGTCGGGGACTCGCGCAGGAGCTTCCGGAGGAGGTGATTCTCCCTGACATCGGCGGGAGCGTCCCCCTCAAAGACCAGGGGTCCCTTGGCCGCGAGCCCCAACCGGTCCGCGCGTTCACGGATTTCGCGCAAATGGGAATCGCGGATTTCGTCGGGGAGCCAGACCACCTGAAACGGGCTGTTCCCGGACCGCGCGCCCGCCGCGTCGTTGTAGATCGCCTCACCGGGGCGCGAAAGGAGCCGGGGAGCCGGATTGTCCTCGTCCATGATGAGCAGCGCGTCCGCCTCGTTGCACTGAAGCGCGATGCGGACGACCATCTGCCCGAGCGTGCTTCGGGCGACGGTGTAGGCTCCGCCGAGGGTCTGGGATCCGAGAACGACATGGATACCGAAGGCGCGGCCCTGCCGGACGATCCGATCGAGGAGAACCGAGGCGTTCTGGGCGATGCGATCCTCCTCGACGAAAAACTCCTGGAATTCGTCGACGAGGAGCAGGACCCGGGGCATCGGCTGGGAGCCGACGGCACGCCGGTACGCCGCGATGTCCTGGACGCCCGCGGCGCGGAACAGTTCGCCGCGCCGACGGAGTTCGTCGTCGAGGCGCTGGAGGACGCTCAGTCCGAAATCGCGATCGCTTTCGATGGCGACCACCCGGGCGTGGGGGAGTCGGTGGGTGGCGTAACCTTTGAATTCGACGCCCTTCTTGAAATCGACGAGGTAGAATTCGACCTGATCCGGAGCGCACCACAGGGAGAGGTTGGTGATGAGGACGTGAAAGAGGGTGGACTTGCCGGAGCCCGTTTTTCCGGCGATCAGGGCGTGCTGGCGCGTGGCCTTGCCGAGGGCGAGGACCTGGAGCTTGGTGGCGCCGGTGCGGCCGATGGGCACCCGCAGTTCGGATCCCGTGTCATGGCTCCAGACGCCCTCGGGTCCGGGGGCGATATGGGAGAATGGGACTTCGACCCGTTGGGAATCGCGATGGGCGCGGGCGACCTGGTGGATGAATCGGGTGACGGTCTCGGTGTCGGCGGGAGGATCGACGACCACGGTGGTCCCGGGAACGCCGTGCCCGTTGAGGGTCGGCGGATTCGAGTCCGAAGCCGCGGGCAGGGTCAGGCGAATGACGGATTCGTGAAGAGCCTGAACGGAAAAACCGGCTGGGACCGGTTGGTCGAGGTCCTGGTGGATGAGGAGGAACACGCCGCAGCGGGCGCCGGTGGCGGCGAGGGTCTGCAATCGGCGGAGCGCCAGATCGGTGAAACCGGCGGGGAAATCGGCGATGACCAGGAACCGGTATTTCTCGGCGATGTTGCCGGCCTGTTCGTTGTATTCCGCGATCGTCGGAAAGTCATTGCGGAGGTACATCTGAATGACTTTTTCCAGGTGGTCGTTCAACTCCGCGAGTCGCTCCTCGAGTTGGGCCGATTGGGTCCAGATCCGGCTGTCGATGACGTGGTCCGCTTCGTCGCCGAGGTGGGTCAATCCGGCGAAGCTCTGTCCGAGGCCGACGGGATCGAAGACGGTGAAGGCGATCCGGCCCGGGGGCGACTGGGCCAGCAGTCGGCAGATCACGTGGTTCAACGTGCCGAGCGCGAGCGCGCGCCGGGACGGATCCGATTCGACCAGGAGCGAGCCGCTCGCGGGAAACCGAAGAAGAAGTGGGAGCGACCATGGGCCCGAAGGTCGGGGCGCGGGGGGCGCCGAATCGGGAAGGGAACCCAGGATCAGGTCGAGATCGGCATCGAGACGACCGAAGCGGACGGTGGGCGAAAAACTGTCGGGTGGCGACCACGAGGAAGGTGGATCGGGGAGTCGGTCGGGAATCGCCTCTGGATCGCGTTGTCGAAAGGCGTCCAGTTGATCAAGAAGCGGCAGGCCGTCGCGGATCCAGTCGGTGGCGGATTCCAGAACGGCTTCGGAACGTTCCCGTTCCGCGTTCCGCGTCGACGATTCGGCTTCTTGGGCGGCGTCGGCGATCCGCTGCCGGGCCTGGGCTTCGAGGAGATCGAGGGTTGCCTGGTGATGATTGCGGACTCCCGCGAGCCTGGATTGGAGGATGCGTTCGTTGCGGGCGAGGATTCGCGCGGCGCGCGCGTCGACCTGGGCCGGGAACGCGCCTCGGTTCTTGTCGAGCCAGGAGGCGAGTTCGTTCCAGGATTTCTGGCCGGCCTGGGAGACGGCCTCGAACTCGGCTTCGAGCTGGGCTCCGGTTCTCCGCAGGGTCTCTTTCGATTTCTCTCGGCATGCGCGGAGGAGGTCGCGGGCGCGTCCGACGTTCCGGCGGATGCGCCGCCCGGCGGGGAGCGCGAGTTGGCGACCGACGAGGTGGAGGACGAGGGCGACGAAAGCCAGGCCCGCGGCGGCGCCTCCGAACTCGGTCCACGAAGGCGACTGAACGCCGAAGTGCTGGAGGATCGGGATGATGACCAGGGGGGAAAGCACGGCGACCAGGGTGACCGGCCAGGCGCGGGAGATGGCGGGAAGCGGCCGTTTGGCGAAGCGGGCGAGATCGGACCGGGTTTCTTCGAGGATGCTGGCGAGGGTTTTCGCGAGTGAACCTTCGTCGGTCGAGAGGCCGGGGTCCGGTCCGGGGGAATCGCCGGCTTGGGGCATCGATGGACTCATGGCGCGGCCATAGATGCCGAGGAGGCGGTGGGACTCCCGGTCGAGGGTGGCGAGTTGGCTTTCGTGGGTGTCGAGGGACGCGGAAAAGGTCTCGAACGCCGTTTTGGCCGCGGCGAGGCCGGCGTCGCGATGCCGGGTCGCCCGGAGCATCTCCCGCTGGATCTCGAACTTGCGTTTGCCCTCCTCGGCTTCGGCCCGCTGCGCGGCGGCCTTGCGGACCTTGACCTGGGCCTGCCGGATCCAGGATGCGCGATGCTGGGCGCTCGCTTCGGCCTGGGCGATCGATTCGGCGAGTTCGCGCCGGGCGTGGCCCAGGCTGGCGCGGCGCTGTTCATCGGCCGACTTCCTGCCGGCTTCGGCTCTTCGCACGGCGGCGCGTTCGCGTTCGCGAGCGGCGTCCGAGATGCGGGCGTGGCGTTCCGCGAGATCCGACGCGAGGGAACGCAGGCGATCCAGGGATTGGAGGATCTGCTGGGGCCCGGGACACGGCTTACTCACAATCCCTCCTGACTCGGCTGACGACTTCATCCAGTTGTTCGAGGGCGCCGGCGGCGCGATCGGCGGCGGCGAAGAGGTTGACCAGGAAGGCGCGTTCGAACTCGACGCGCTTCGCGTCGGTCCAGGTCTCGGCGGTGGCCTGCCACTGTTGGGAAAGGTCGCGGGTCAGGGCCACGAGTCGGGATCGGCTGGCGGCAAGGCTCTCGGGTGGGTCTCCGGCGGGGACGTTGTCGGTGTCCGTAAGGGTGAGGGAGGCGGTGGTGAGAGCGGGGCCGGGG
>JBFWOK010000171.1:0-13987 GCA_050250555.1 Limisphaerales bacterium | reverse complement strand
GTCCGACGAACGCCAGGTCGGCGGATACCGTAACCGCCCGCGCATCCGAACCGAGGTTCATTTGGCGCACGATCCCAGCGGCCGGAGGATCCCCGATGTCAATGAGTGCGAGACCCGCTGGACCGTCGGCGACCGCGATGAGATCGCCGTCGCAGGAAACCGCCCGCGCGAAGCCCGGAGTGTCGACCTGCGCGACGATGACCGGGTTCATCGCGTTGAAAATGTTGAACACCGAAACCCCCGCCGGGCCGTCCGCCACGATGGCGAGGTCGTTCACCGCGCAGATGTCCACGGCTGTTCCCGGCGTGTCGGCGGTGCGGATGATCCCGGTCCTCGCCGCGCGCCCGCTGAGCGGATCCAGTCCCTGGCGCACCTCGGCGCCATCGAGGATTCCATCCCCGTCCGAATCCGGATTGGAGGGATCGGTGCCCATGATGAACTCACCTTCCGCGCGGAGGTCGTCGCCGTCGTCGTCGCTTGAAATGGCCTGCCCCAGGGGAACGGGCGGAAACTCGAAGGCACGGCCGGTGGCGGGTGTGGTGAACTCGGCGAAACCGGCGTCGAGTGTGGAAGCCTGGAGGATCCACAGGCGGAATCGGGTGTTGGGCGGGAGGACGAGTCGATCGAAGGCGAACCCGCCGGCACCCGCGGTTCCGCGTTGGGCGACGAGGCCGAGGGTCAGATTCTCAATCAGAAAATAGTGGAGGCCTTGCTGGCGGGTGGCCTCAAAGGCCGGCGGTCGGGGAAACACGACCTGGGCCCGAAGCGGGAGGGCCCATGCCACGAGGATCAGCGCCACCCACCGGAGGAATGCGGGTATCCGTATCCCCGCGCGGACCCGGACGAACCCATCGCTTGCCAGGAGTGAGTTCACACCCGCGACCACACCCACGCGCTCGTCCACGGCTTGCCCTCCGGCGAGCAGCGGGCGGGCGGCGGAGTCGCCGGTCGAAGCCAAACTGGAATGCGGGCGATTCACCAGAATTGGTACCAGGGTGTGGATGGATTGGAGACCGCCTCCTCGATGACATCGACATCGCCGAACCGGGCCCGAGCGTTGTCCAGGGTGGTCGCGCGTCCCTCGCACAAGCCCCTCAGCAGATGGTCGTACCAGGCGCGAAGGTCGTCCGCGTAGTGCTGGCAGTTGTTCGTGAACATGTCGTACCCCTTGTCCGAGTAGCTTTCCCTGTACCCGACTAGGTTGCCGTTCTCGTCGTAGACGGCGACCGACAGCGTGTCGAAGTAGTCGTCATGGATGAAGTCGCGGGCCCAATCCATCACGTCGTCGTAAAACGCGTGGGGATCGACCGACAGGTTGTAGTCGTCCCATTTTTCGTGGGTGGTGGACATGTCGCCACCGCCGCCGACGCCGAAACCGTAGTCGTCCTCGCCGGCGACCGATCCGGCGCCCTTGCCGTCCGGGGCTTCGTAACGGCCCGAGAAATAGTGTTCGTGGGACGCGGCCCAGTTCGGCTGGAGTTCCTCGGGCACCACGAGATCGAAAAGCCCACCGACCCCCTCGGTGAGGAACTGCCCGGCGTAGTCGACGAATCCGGCCGACGAACCGTTGAGCGGGCGCCGGGCCATGCGGCCCTTGGTTCCGGTGGGTGTGACCTCCCGCGTGGGCGAGCGATTGCGGGAGTCCGTGGAACGGGTCGCGGGATCCTCCCTCAGGCCGTTGAGGCGGGCCTGCCGACTCCTGGCGCTTTCGAAACCGATCGGGTCGACCAGGGTCTGGGGATTGTTTCCCGCGAACGTGTAGCCGTTGCCCAGGTTGATGCCATCGAACCAGAGCCCCATGGAATCCTGGGTCAGAAATCGTCCGTCGGCGGGATCGAGATACCGCGATCGGAAGTAGTACAGGCCCGATTCGGGGTCGTGTTCGCGACCCTGGAAGAGCCGCTCGTTTCCAAAGGCCGACAGGGTTCGGGTGTTGCCAGCGGCATCCGCGATACGCGGCATCCCGAAGTCGTCGTAGGCGTAGGACTCCACAACCGCGCCGGTAGCGTCGGAGAGCGCCAGAATGCTGCCCTGGTCGTCCGCGTGGTAATAAAGGTCGTTTGGGCCGATCCGCGCGTGGAGGAGGGAATCGAGGGGGCCCCGATACACGTAGGTCGCCAGCGATTGACCGTTCCCATCCTGTTCCTCGAGCAGTTGAAGGCCGAGGTAGTGGTACTGAGTCCGGACTTCGGGCCCCCCGTTGAAGCTGACCCGTTTCTCGATGCGGCGGCCGAGGGGATCGTAGACGTACCGGGCGTCGACGCCGTCGTTGCTGCGGAACCGGACGAGTCGGTTGGCGAAGTCGTACTCGTAGGCGACTCCGCCACCGGCCTCCGAGAGACGGCTCCCGCGCTTGTCGTAGGTGAGCGGCCCGGACGGTGTGGAGGCGTACAAATTCCGCCGTCGCGTCGGCGAGTCCGCGGCACCCAGCTGATACTCCCCGCCGATCACCGGGCCTTCGACCGATGTTCGGTTGCCGACGGCATCGTAACGGTACTCACGATCACCGAGGGGCCCCCCCGAAGACCGCACGAGTCGACTGACGGAATCGTAGGCGTAGGTCCGGCCTCCTCCGGGCAGGTTCAGGTCGCGGACGCCGGTTCGGTTGTCCATCGTATCGCGAGTGAAAGCCAGGTCGAGGAAGGCCTGCCCGGCCGGGCCGGAGTGCGTCATCCGACGAACGCGCAGGGTGGCGTCGTGTTCGATGGTCGACACGGTTCCGTTGCCGAAGCGGACCTCGGCGAGGCGGTTGGCTCCGAGAAAGCCCAGGGTGGCGATGGGTCGGGCACCGTCGAGAAATCGAGTCGGCCGATTGAGTTCGTCGAGCTCGATCCGGATTTCGCGACCACCCGGGTAGAGATACCGCCGGGGAACACCGACGCCGTCGTACGCAGCCACCACCGTCCGGCCGCCTCGGGTCTCGGCCGTCCGGAGAGCCATGGAATCGTACGACATCTCCGTGAGCGACTGTTCGTCCTCCATGCGGCGCAGATTCCCGACACCATCGAGGGCGAACGTCTGGCGGGTGACGGAGGCGGCGATACCCGGAGCCGGCACGATGTTCCGTTCGATCATTCTCCCGGCGAGATCGAAAACCGACGCTGAACGGGTTCCGTTGGGATCAAGGTATTCGAGGGTTTGCCCAAAGGCGTCCCGTCGCCACTCCTCGGAGGAGCCGTCGGGGTACACGTGACGGACCTGCCGCCCGCGGGCGTCGTACTCAAACCGGCTGACGTTGCCGTTCCCGTCGGTCACGGAAGTGAGGAAATCGTCGTCGTCGTACGTACGCCGCACGACGATCTCACCGGCGGGGGCGCTGCCGCCCTCTCCGGTGGCGGTCAAGGCGTGACGAATCTCCAGGATGCGGTTCTGACCGTCGTGTTGGATCCGGGTGACATTGCCGTTCCTGAGATCCTCGACGCGCGTGCGGCGCGAGCGCGAATTGTAGGCGAAACGCCGCGAGGCGCCGGTTGGATCCCGGACGGCGATCACACGGTTCAAGGCGTCGTGGGTGTACTCGATGCGAGTTGTTTCTTCGAGGTTGCCAACCCGATCCACCCGCACCATCGCGGCGAGATTCGAGTTGGGATCGTACTCGAACCTGAGTCCGTTCCCGTGGGCGTCCCGGTTTGCCGCAGGCCGGTACACGGTGTCGTAGGTCCGCGTCGTGGTTCGGCCGTTCGGATCCGTCTGCCGGACCAACAGGCTCGCCCCGTCGTACTCATACAGGGTATCCGCAAAGCCGGAGCCCACGGGTTGTTGGGTGGCGGGATCGAAATGGTGGAGGCGCCGGCGAACAAGCCGATTGAGGCGGTCGTAGGTGAATTCCTCCTGATTGAGCCGGACGTTCCCCGCCAAACCCGGTTGGTCGAGGATCTCACCACGAATCAAGCCCGCGACCTTGTTGTGACGGCGGTCGAAGGTGACGAGCTTCTCGTTCCCCATCGGGTCCTCGATCCGCACCCGCCGGTCGAAGCCGTCGTAGGCGTACCGCGTGATTCGCGGAACCGCCAGGCCGGCCCCGGCGATTTCCCGAATCAGGTTGCCGTTCGCGTCGTAGTCGAATTGGGTGACCAGCTCCGAAGGATCGCCGGGAGCCGCCACGACCCGGAACACATGGTCCCGCTCGTCGTATTCGGTGCGGACGACGCGAGCCGGGCTTCGTCCCGCGACCGCTTCGCCATGGCGTTCGAGAACGAGATTGCGGCTGTGATCGTACGCGTACTCCTCGACGATCGACCGGTTCTCGTCGATCTCGCGTTCGATTCGGACGAGATGGTTGAGGATTTCGTACTCGTAGTGGGTCGTGATGTGGCGGTTGGCGTCGACGACGCCGTTCTCATCGACGTTGAGTTGGTCGACGCGGACGATGTTGTCATTCGCGTCGTAGTGGTAGTCGACGGCGTAACGGACGCCGGAACCCGGCATGATTTCGGGGGCGAACTGACGCACGACTTGGTTGCGTTCGTTGACCAGCGCCTCCTGGCGGTTTCCACGGGCGTCGGTGACGACCGTCAAGTTCCCGACGGCGTCGTATTCGTATCGGGTGGTGAGCTGGAGATGGTCGGCATCCTGGATCTTCGAAGCCAGGTAGCCCCGCATGGGTCCGTTCGCGTGGTAGGTGTAGCTGTCGCGCCGCCGGTTCCCGCCGGACGGCGGATAGATTTCGTCGATGAGCTGACCGAACTCGTTGTAGCGGAACTCCATCACCGCGCCGGGTTCGGCCATGACGATTCGGGTGCGGTTGCCGGCTGCGTCGTATTCGAAGCGGGTTTCGTTGCCGTCGCCGTCGACATGACGGGAGACGAAATTGCCGCCGCAGCAATCCCCCAGGCCGGGCGCGTAGTCGTACGTTTCCTCGATGATCTCGCCTGCGCCCGGGACGGGGCCGGAGGCGCCGGGAAGACCGCCGGAGGGAACGAGCCGGACCTTCCTGAGGTTGCCCCGGGTCCGGGCGTCGGCATTGGGGTTGAGATCCGATTCGTAGACATTCTCCTGGAAGTTGCCGTTCGGGAAGATGAGGCGCCGCAGACGGAAGTCGTCGTTGTAGGTGTAGCGGGTGACGAATGCGGAGGGGTCGCTCGGTCGGAGGCGGTTGACGGGCCGGTTGGAGGCGCCGTCGACGGGCTGATCGGTTCGGCTTCGACCCGTGAACTCGATGAGGGCGACGAGCTGGTTGTCGCGGTCGAAATGGTATTCCTTCACGTGGCCTTCGCGATCGCGGACAAGCGTGCCGGTGAGGGCCATTCCATTGACGGCGCTGGGCCTCATGCCCTGGTAGTTGAAAGTGTATTCCTCGCCCGGGTCGCCCCATTGCTGGCGGACGATCCGGTCGAAGTCGATGGCCTCGGGGTCGCGACCCGCCGAGTAGTGATTCACCAGGTACGGGCCTCGGCCGAACGTGGGGTCCCCGGGATCATTGCGTCGACCGTCGGTGATGGTGAGCAAGTTGTGGTTGAGACGGTCGTCGGCGTCCCCGGTCGTGTAGGTGTAGGATCGCTTCTTGCCGTTGGGGAAATCGTTTCCAGTCACCGTATTCCGAACAGCGGGCGTCACGACCGATTTCAGATCGCCGGGATTACCCTCCCCGTCGACGAGCGTCTCGAAGTGTTCGTACCTCACCTCGCGCCCGGCGAAATCGGTCAGGCGCGCGATCCGTCCCGACGGGGCATAGGCGATCCGGATGGGTCGATCGAGGGTATCGAGAATGGTCACCAACCGGCCGCCGCCGTCGTACTCGAAGCGCATGACGTTGCCATTCCGGTCTTCAATCGAACGGATGCGCCCGCCGGAAGGACCGGACAGCGGATTGAACCGCCAGCGATCCAGGCTTTCGAACGCGAGGGTGAACGAGCCGTCCGCTTCCTGGACGACGCGCCGAAACAAGCCCTGGGCGACCCAGGAACCGTCCGGCTGCCGCACATAGAAGTCGTTTCGCGCCGTCCCCTCCTGGAGAACGAGGTCGGCGCCGTTCGCCTCGAGAAAGATGTTGTAGCTGAAGTCCCATTGGACTCCCTGGGCGCTGTCGACCGCGAACTGCGAGCGGTAGCGCCGGGACCAGACGAAATCGAAACCGCGGCCAGGGATCCAGAGGTCGATCTCCTCGTGGTAAAACTCGCCGTTGAAGAGATAGACGGGATCGGCCACGGCGGGATCCGTCGAGGCTGGTCGTGTCCGATTTCTGTAAAGGATGACGTAACGATTCTTGTGTTCGGGGCAGGGGATCCGGATCTCGTTTGCGGGATCGCCCCGGGGGATGGTCTTGCCCGGCTTCTCACTCTCACGAGTCGACGCGATCAGAGTCTGCAGCGGCCCGCCTCGGCCGGAAGTTCCCTGCCCGGAGCCGTGCCAACCGGGCTGGAGGATGCCCGATCCCGGATCGGAACAGACAAGGCGACCGTCGGCGCTCGTCGTCATGGATCCCACGATCTCCCAGTCGCCGAGGTCGTGATTGAAACTCCAGAGCGCGGCCGGGTCGCCCGCCGCGAGGACCCGGCCGGTGACGGGATCCGGAAGATTGGGGAAGCAGACGGGAACGGGGCGGTCGAAATTGGAGGCGCCGTCGGTCTGCACCGTGATCACGAGCGGGAAGCTGACGCCGGGTGGGAGGGCCGACGGGAGCCGGTCGGGCGCTACCGGCGCGATTCCGATTCGGCCGCCGCGCGTGCCATTCTCGCTGAACAGCGCGTTGGGGGGCACTTCGAGCACCACGCCTTCCAGTCCGGGATTCTGGCGGAGCACATCGTCCGGGAACCGCACCTGGGTGACGGTCGAGTCACTGACAGGCTGAAGGGTGCCCGCGGTCACAAGGGGCAGGTAGATGTTCCCGAGATTGACTTCCTCCCCGGGGATGGACTCCCAGGCCTTGCCGACGGTTGGGTAGTACGGGCCCTCGGGCCATCGCGTCGGCACCGGTGTGTTGATGGCGGTCCTTCCATCGATGTGAACGAAAAAGGAACCGGTCGGAGCCGGGTCCAGGCGAAAATTCCCCTGCGCATCCGTGGTGGCACGCAGGGTTTCCTCCATGCCGTCGACGGTGATGATCACGCCTTGCAGCGGGAAATTGACCTGCTGTCCCCCATCGCCGGGAACAAGTTCGGAAGCGAAGACCCGACCGGCCACCCGCGTGCCGGGGATGACCGTCAGAGTGACCGTGTCGAAATCCAGCGTGGCGACCCCACCCGCGATTCCGTCGCCGTCGAGATCGAGTTCGCGGCCGAGGATGTCCCGCAATCCGTCGCCCCGGAACGTGACTCGAATGCGTGCGGAGGCGGGCAGGGGTTCGAGGTAGAAAAGGGTCACCGTCTTGCGGTCGGAGGAGACTTCGGTGCGGGCGAGAATTCGCCGGCCGCCGAATTCTGCGTGGAGGCGGTCCGTGGACAGCGCCACGCCCGCGGCGAGCGGTTGCGTCAGGCGAAGCACCGTCTCGCGGGTGAGTGCGACGAGGGATTCGCCGCGGCGCGGGGATGTGTCACGAAGGGAAGTGAGCGGAAGGTCCCCCAGCGGCAGACCCAGGCCGAGGACGGAATCCGAGAGGACATCGAGATCGCTTTGGGTGAGACGACCGTCCTGGTCCGTGTCGGCGAAGACCTGATCCTCCGCCGGAAGCGGAATGATGTCCGCGAGGTGATTCGCCAAGGCGACGATGTCGAGCAGGTCGACGGAAGCGTCACGGTTCAGATCGCCGAGGGTTTGGGCCGCGGCGCGCGCGGTCACCCAGAACGAGGCGACGGCGGCCAGCAGGCAGGGCAGGATTCCTCGCCAGACTTTTCGAGAACACCCCAGCCGTTGTTGGCGTCTCCAGATCGAATTCACCGTTGTCTCGATTCGGTTCGATTCCCGACCTGACTGTTGACCTCCCTCGGACCCGATGCGACCCGTGCGGCTCGCTGAACGTGCCCGCGGATTGAGAAACGCGGGCGAGCCGAAGATCCGTGACGAACGCTGACGCTCGTCACGAGTAACGCGATCCGTCGCACAGTGGCAAGCGTCAATTCTCCAGAGTCAATTCCTCATGCGAATGGTTGTCGCCAGCGCGTACGCAGCCCCGCTTGGTTGTGGAATCGAGAGCCCGCAAGAGAAGGAAGCGGCGGAGAAAAACGGGCGATTCAGCCCCAAGCAACTTCGATCCGATGCGGCCTCGTTTCAGCGGTCCCTGACGGACGCCACGGTGTACTCGAAGTTTCGCTCCTCCGGAAATGCCAGGGTGAGATGGATCGACCTTGGACCAGCCGGTTGGTTCGTGCCCGTTGGGTTCGGACGCTCGAACCGCAGTCGCCAGAGCAACCCGTCCGAGACGAAGTCGGGAGCAAACGACCACGCTGGAACGATCCGACCTTGGTCATCGCGAACCTCCAGTAATTCGACCGTGCACCTCATCGCTCGGAGGGACGCGTTGGCCTCTTGAACAAAACCCACCAGCAGGCTGGGTGAGGGATCCGCCACGAGTGATGGAGACGGATCTCCAGAAGTGGAAGTGATCACATCCAGAACGTGCACGGCCAATTCCTGGCCCAGAAAGTTGGTCCTCAGAAAGGGTTGAGACGCCCCTGGCTGCGCGTTGGTCCCGCCGGGGAAGGGGATTCCGGGGAGTGTCAATCGGCGGTTCTGCGGCGGAGTCCCCGCCCGCACCAGGCTGAGCCAGACTTTCCATGCCCGTTCATCCGACCACAGGGGAATCGAACGACACTTCAGCCGGTAGGCTCCGGCGCCACGGTGGTCCCAATTCGCGGTCAGCGGATAACTCACATTCCGGGAAGGGTCGAAGATCATGCATTGCCGCACATGCCACCCGTCGGAGGTCGGGTTCGGGTCGTTGATCAAGAACGACGCCTCGACTTGTCGCCATGGGCGGTCCCGTCGGGGGCAATGACCTTCCAGCGGAGAAACGATGAATGGGCACTGCTTCGCCATGCCTCCGGAAGTCGCGGCGGAACTGCCCGCGAATCGGATGGCGTGCGCAAAGGCGGCTTGCTAGGCGCGTCGGGTGGGCACCGAAACCAGAGCACGAGGTGGGGTTCGCTGAAACGCGCGACGCTCACTTTGACGCTGGTGTCCGAGGCGTGCAGCCAGCGCCAATTGGGCACCGAACTGGCGGGTAGCCAATTCAGAAAGCGGGCCCAAAGGCTCCCGCGCTTCGCTTGATGGGTGAGCCCGGTAGTCACGGCGAAAAGCGTCAACGGCCTCCCATCGTTGAGAATTGCGGTGGAGCCCAAGGCGGGTTGCTTCCTTTTGGGATTCATCGCGTACCACCCCACCGCGATCACCGCCACGCCGACACAGAAGCCGAGCCAGGTCCGCGTCGGTCGTCGCCCGGATCTCATGCGGCGCAGGATGTCAGCGCCACCGGACCAGGGGAAGGGCGCAAAGGATGGGCAATGGATGCGATCTTCTGAGCCCGCGAGCTCGCCGTTCACCGTTCCTCGAGTCGGAAAAAGCCGGCGCTATCGGATGGGTTGGAGACATCCGCGGAAGCCTGGGTTCCGTCGACGCTCACCACCAGTCCGGCGTCCCGCCAGGGTCCGGTGGGAGCCGGGGCCGTTTCCACTCGGTAGGTTCTCCCCGGCGCGGCCGACCACATCAATCGAAGGTCCCCGCTGGCAATCCGTGTGATCGCGGTGATGCGATAGCCTGATTCCACACCCGGCAACACGACGGCGAAAAGATCACTCACCCCGTTGAAATCACCTTCGACCAGATCATCCGCGTAGCTTTGAAAAATCACGACGCGGCCATCCGCTGAAAGGATTGGCGACATTGACAGGGAATTGCCGCCCAGGCGAAGGAGTTCACCGGTTTCAAGGTCTTTCAGAAAGATGTCCGAAAGGCCATTGGCGTCTCCTTCGACTAGATTCGAAGCGCGGCTGGCGAAAACCACCCATCGTCCGTCCGGAGTGATCTGCGGCGGATCGGAAGGGCCGTTGCCTGGCGCGCCGTCCGGTGCGGCGCTGACCGCCTGGTCCAGCCCGGTGGCGCGATCGAAGACACGAATCTGAAACGCGCCGCCGAAAGAAGTCGCCGAGGTTCGATAGGCCACTTTTGTTGCCTCCTTGGCCAGCGCGACAGCGGTTGCGGGTCCAAGAAGACGTGTGGTCGATCCCGCCTCGAAGTCGTGGAGCAAAATGCTGAGATCGGAGGCCACGATCGTCGGCAGCAGCGTCGCCACGAAGCGGCCATCAGGCGAAAAGGCGGCGACGGGAGACGGCCCAGGGAAACCTCCGCTGAACGATTGCAAACCGGGAGTGGCCACTCGCCGCAGTTCTCCTCCTTCCAATCGTCGTGCGTAGACGCTCCTGCCCGTACCCGGTGATGTCGCCAGGAGATTGGAAGCTTGGGATTCGAAAACCAGCCACCGGCTGTCGGGACTGAAGGCCGGCTGTCCTGAAGGTCTGCTTCCCGAGGAGTCCCCTGACGCCGCCACCGAGGCCAGCGTCACACTCCCGTCCGTGCGATCGAACAAATAGACTTGGCGGTGATTGTTGTTGTGCAGCGGCGTGAGCCCGCGGTTCGGCGATGCGAACGCGACCCAACGCCCGTCCGGTGACACCGTCCAATCGGAGTAAATTCCCGACACGTTCCTCCCATCCGGTCCGCGGTTCACCAGCGTCGTCGTTCCGGCGCCAATGTCCCTAAGAAAAACGTCTTCGACGAGGTTTGTATCGCCGGGAACAAGATTCTCAGCCGAACTCGCGAACGCAACGAAGCGTCCGTCGAGGCTGATCCTCGGCCGTGAGCTCGAGTATGCCGAACCGAGGCCATCGATCCCCACGCTCACCCAGTCCTGCTTTCCTGTCAGTCGATCCATTCGGTAGGCATTCCGCACTCCCAACTGACGACGGTCCGCCGCCGCATTCGCAAGCGAGAGAAAGGCGATGTACCGCCCGTCGCCACTGACTCCGCCCGCACCCAGGCTAACGTCGCCGAACGCGGTCGCCGACGGCATCGAGGCGTTCCCCGATGAAATCAGCGTCGTCGCGTCCGAATCCCAGTCATAAAGGAACACGTCCCACGCGCGGTTGAAGTCGTTCGGCGCATGGGCATCGCTCGCGCTTTGAAAAACCAGGCGCCTCCCGTCGTCCGAAAACGAGACCACAGGCAAGTCCATGTCTTCCACCGGGGCACCATTCGCGGCCCGGGACACGCGGCGCACTGCTTCGGATGTCCGGTTTCTCACCACGATCTGGCGGGCCGCCACATTCGGAGCATCGTGTGTGCTGCCACCCAGGAACGCCACGAAGTTGCCATCCCGGCTGGCTCCAAGAAAGGTGCCGAACCTCGACTCCACGACCTCGCCCAGTGAATTCGTGACCCATCTCCCGCTCGAGACCACGGTTCGTTCACCGCTCTTGGCATCCCAGGCGTAGACGACCGAATCCAGGATGGACGAGTCATCAGACACCGGTTCCAGGGCCTCAAAAATGACGGTCTGCCCATCGGCCGAAAGGACCAGCGAGAGGTTCTCGACCGAGTAAGTGTCGAGCGACCCCGGGAGACCATCGGTCAATACCTGATAGTCCCCTGTGTCGAGATCCAGGTGATGCACCGCCCGCGGTGACACGTTGGTCCAGTTCGAGGTTTGAAGGAATGCGACGTAGCGCCCATCCGCGCTCAAGGCGTGGGCGGGAACGATGCTATCGATGCTGACGGTCGGCCAGGTTCCAGTTGCGGTTCGTCTGAAAATGTCCACTACGCGGTTCGTGGTGGCGGGCGGCCGCAGGAAATACAGTTCGTGAAAGAGGTTCCGACCTGCGATCACGGGTACCGAGGGGGTCAGGTTGAGGGCGAGGCTTCGAAAGACCACGGTCGCCCCATCATCGGATACCAGTCCGTCGAACGACATCCCCGTTCGCCGGGCCGAGATCTCCGGCGACGGCGACGGAACGCTCACGCGGCGGGTCGTTCCGGATGCCAAGTCTCGAACATACACGTCTGAAACTCCATTGGTGTCGGCGGACACCAGATCGTCGGACTCACTCTGAAAGACGACGAAACGTCCATCCGGAGTCATGTACCCGGCGGAGGATCCCCTGGAACCACTCACAGCGTTCGTGTTGGCGCTCGCCAAATACGTCGTATTGGATTGCAAATCCCGAACGAAGACGTCACCCGCCTCGTTGTCGTCGCCCGGTACAAGATCGGTCGCGTCGCTCAGGAAGAGTACCCGTGTGCCGTCTCGCGAAATACCCGCCAATTGGCTCGCGCCAGTGCCGCTCGCCCCGTTGGTGTTTACGCTCACCAGACGGGTCGTTCCAGTCGCGATTTCCCGCACAAACACGTCCGTGGCTCCCAGGTTGTTGTCGCCAGGCGCGAGATTCCTGGCTCCACTCTGGAACGCGACCCATCGTCCGTCCCCACTCAGGATTGGCAGGAGGGAATCCCCGGCAGGCGTCGCCGAAGGACGCCCGGTTCGGGTTAAAGGGATCACCGGTGGCCCGGCACCGAGCAGTTCAGGATCCTGCCCGCAGAGAACCAATATGACCCACGCAAAGGCGCGCGTTCGTTTCATGAGAATGCGAAGGGAACAAAGAATCGGACCAACGCCACCCGTGGACGGCGGTCGGCCAAAGGACGGGGTCGGACGCCGTAGAAATCAAGTTCGCGGCAAGCGCTTGGGTGATTGGTCGTTGTGTTGACATCCAGTGATTGACACAGAGGGACGATTGTTGGCAAGGAGGCAGCGGAACCACGAATCTGGAATCCTACCATGAAGGCTTGCACCGTTTCAGGACCTCGATTTGGTTCGCCGGGCTTCACTCGGGCTGAGGCATTGACGCTCGTCCTCGCAATCGCGGTGCTCGCATGTCTTCAGCTCCCATTGCGAGGGGATGCTCGCCGAGTGTCCCGTTCAGCCGTTTGCGTCGCAGGCATGCGGCAATTGCAGCTTGGGTGGACCCTTTACGCGGCGGACCACGATGGACGCATTGTGGCCGCGCGCGATGGCGCCGTCAGTCCGACTTCGGGCGCCATCTGGGCTCCCCGCTTCATCGACTACGGCCGGGATGCGGCCAATCTGACTCCGGAGACTTTTCCGGGACCCAGTCCCCTGATCGAGTACTCTGGGAACGACGCGTCGACCTACCATTGCCCGTCCGACCCAGTACTCCTCTATGTCAATACCGCGAACTCGGTTCCCGTCCGACGAGTGCCCCGAATCCGAAGCCGGTCCCTGAATTGCTGGGTGGGTGGCCCCGGTTGGATATTGAGCGCACCCTGGCGCTACGCGACGTCGATCGATCAACTCTCGGATCCCGGGCCCTCCCGAACCCTGACTTTCGTCGACGAACGCGAGGACAGCATCAACGACGGCTGCTTCGAAATCGACATGACAGGATTGTCCAACTCCCGCGCTTCCACACCTCGGCCCGAGTTGTATCGCATCGTCGACTATCCGGCCTATTGGCATCGAGGCGGCGCGGGAGTGGCGTTCGCCGACGGGCACGTCTCGGTGCATCGTTGGGGCGATCCTCGAACTATTCCGAACCCAAATTTGGTCAGAGTCACTCCCAACGTCACGTCACCTCACAACGCTGATGTGGCCTGGATGCAGGAGCACTCGCCGCGCCTGGCTCCGTGAAGCTGGGGGAGCTTCGATACGCTCAATCTGGCGCCCGCCGAAAGCCTGAGATCGAGGGAACGGGCGGTCGGAGCCGAGCTGGCGATGGAGAATGGGCGGCCTTGGTCGCCCTGAATCCGGGCCGGTGGCACTTGGGGGCCCCTGGCACCCGCCTGGACGCGGCCTCAGCGTTGGTTGGGCAACTTGCAGGCCGGGCACACGAGTTCTGGCTGGAGACGGGGGATTTCTGACGATGGCGTGATGGCGCGGGATTTGACGCTCGACTTGAGCGGCGAGCAACAATATCAGGGCATCGGAATCCGAAAGCGGTCGAGTGTGACGTCAGCCACTTGCCGTGACGCCAAGGCCCGGGTCGGACATCAAGTGCCTCCCGAATCGTTACGGTTCCAAAGGGCCGAATCGGATGCCAGGATG
>JBFWOK010000170.1:0-13998 GCA_050250555.1 Limisphaerales bacterium | reverse complement strand
GCATTTGGACCCCGTGGAGGCCCCGCTCCAAGTGTTTCGCCGGCTCGCGCAATACCCGAACGCCGATGCCACGCAACCCGGCTCGATCCTGGTTTCAGTTCCCTATCGAATCCGATCGGGCGGCCTTTGCGCTCGCATTGGTCCAATCGACCTGCGATCCCATTCACTCATGCTCTCCCCATCGATCAGGGCTGGCCTTCGACTCCGCTGGGGCCTGTGGATCACGATCGCGATCCCTCTCGCGATGACTTCAGGACCCGCCGTCGTCCCGGCTGGGAGCCAGGAGATCCGTGGCTACCATCGCTTCCCCACCCTCCACGGCGACAACGTCGTCTTCACCTCCGAAGGCGATCTTTGGCGGGTCGCCGCCGCCGGGGGCGTCGCCCAACGTCTCACCACGCACCCGGGTACCGAGGCCCACGCGTCGTTCTCTTCGGACGGATCGACCATCGCCTTCAGCGCGGAATACGAGGGACCCCGCGAGGTCTACACGATGCCCCTCGCCGGCGGACTCCCCACGCGCCGCACGTTCTACGGCGCATCTTCCGATCCCGTCGGCTGGACCCCGGACAGCCGGATCCTTGCGCGGACCACCCAGCTATCCGGCCTCCCCAATGCGCAACTCGTCGAAATCGACACCGGAACGGGCAACGTTCGCCAGGTCCCCCTGGCCCAGGCGTCCGATGGATCGTATTCCCAGGATGGACCGACCCTTTTCTTCACCCGGCTGCCGTGGCAGGGGAGCAGCACGAAGCGCTACCTCGGTGGAACCGCGCAGAATCTCTGGCGCTATTCGCCGAGAAATCCCGAGGCGGCCCCACTGACCCCGGATTTCAAGGGGACCAGCAAAAACCCCATGGTGTGGCGCGACCGTGTGTATTTCCTGTCGGACAGGGACGGAATCATGAACCTCTGGTCCATCCGAACCGACGGCTCCGATCCCAGGCAGCACACCCGCCACCACGACTTCGATGTGATGGGCGCGTCGTTGCACAAGGGCAGGATCGCCTATCAACTCGGCGCTGACCTGCGCCTCCACGACATCGAATCGGGCGATGACCGCATGATCCCCATCGCCTTGGCCTCGGACTTCGATCAACTCCGGGAGCGCTGGATCCAGAAGCCCCTCGACTACCTCACCGCGGTCCAGATTTCCCCCACCGGCGACCGTCTCGTCCTCACCGCAAGAGGCCAGGTCTTTGTCGCCCCGGTGGAGCAGGGACGATTCGTCGAAGTCCCCCGCCAAACCGGCGTCCGGTACCGGAACGCTCAGTTCCTGCCCGATGGCCGCTCCCTGCTGGCGCTTTCCGACGAAAGCGGTGAACTCGAGTTCTGGCGCCTGGCCGCGGACGGCCTCACGCCTCCCGTCCAACTCACCACCAACGGAACCGTTTTCAGGTTCCCTCCCCTCCCCTCCCCGGACGGCGCCTGGATCGCGTTCTCCGACAAGGACCTCAAACTCTGGATCCATCATCTCGAACGCCGGGAGACGCGGCTGGTCAAGGAATCGCCCATCGCCCCCCTGCTGGACATGGCCTGGTCCTGGGACAGCCAGTGGCTGGCTTTCACTGACCCGGCCACCAACGGCTACGGGAGGATCTCCATCTACCAGCCGGCCACCTCGAATCTCAACACCGTCACCAGCGATCGCGTCAACAGTTTCAGCCCCGCCTGGTCCCCCGACGGCTCTTGGCTCTACTTCCTGAGCGATCGCGAAATCCGGTCGATGGTGAACTCACCATGGGGCGCGCTTCAGCCGGACCCGTTCTTCACCGAAACCACCCGGATCTATCAGCTGGCGCTCACCCCCGGTCTTCGATCCCCCTTCGCGCCCAAGGACGAACTGATCCCCGAATCCTCCGATAACCGCGGGGCTTCGTCGTCAACCAACGCCGCCCAACCGCAGCCCCCTGCGCTCGTCCCGGTCCCGCCCCCGGCAACCAACTCGCCGCCATCACCAAAAACCGGCGCCCCCAGTGTGACCATCGACTTCCAAGGACTCGCCGCGCGTCTCCACGAGGTCCCGGTTCCCGCGGGCAACTACTCCGATCTTCGCGTCACTTCCAAACATCTCCTCTGGACGTCGCGCGACACGTCCTTCGAGCGCAAGCAACACCTGAAACAGCTCGAGATCGCGTCGAAAGACCCGAAAACCAGGACGCTGGCGGAGGATATTCGCGATTTCCAGGTTTCGGGCGACGGCAAGAAACTGCTCATTCGCAAGGGGGACAATTTCCACGTCATCGCCACCGATTCGGCCGCTCCCGCCCGACTGGAGGACAAAGTCAGTCTCGATGGCTGGATGTTCTCCCTCCAGCCACGCGAGGAATGGCGCCAGATCTTCACCGAAGCCTGGCGCATGATGCGCGACTACTTCTATGACCGAGGCATGCACCAGGTGGATTGGCCCGCGATGCACCGGAAGTATCTCCCCCTCGTCGACCGCGTCAGCGACCGCGGCGAACTCAGCGATGTCCTCTCCCAGACGGTCGGCGAACTCTCGACCCTCCACATCTACGTGTCGCGAGGCGACCACCGGAAAGGCTCCGACCAGGTCCGACCCGCTTCGCTCGGCGCCGCGCTCTCGCGCGATCCCGCCGGCGGCGGATGGCGGATCGACCATATCCATCGAGCTGACCCCGACTACCCTTCCTCCGCCGCCCCCCTGGCACGACCCGGCGTCGACGTCCGCGAAGGCGACACCATTCTCGCGATCAACGGACGTCCAACCCTCTCAGTGGCCGATCCATCCCTGCTCCTCCGGGGCCAGGTCGGCCGGCAGGTGCTCCTCGAAGTGCGCGCCCGAACGGACGAGAAATCCCGCCGCGTCGTGGTCGTCCCGATCTCCCAGAATCAGGCGGACGACCTGCGGTACGACGAGTGGGAACTCACACGACGGGAGAGAGTGGAATCCCTTGGCGAGGGTCGGATCGGATACGTCCACCTTCGGGCCATGGGGACCGAAAACATCGCGGAATGGGCTCGCAATTTCTACCCCGTGTTTCAGCGGCAGGGCCTCATCATCGATGTCCGTCACAATCGTGGGGGAAACATCGACTCGTGGATCCTCGGGAAGCTTCTGCGCAAAGCCTGGTTCTACTGGCAGGCCCGGGCCGGAATTCCAACCTGGAACATGCAGTACGCCTTCCGAGGGCACGCCGTCGTGCTTTGTGACGAGTTCACGGCCAGTGACGGAGAAGCCTTCAGCGAGGGATTTCGCCGACTCGGCCTCGGCAAGGTCATCGGAACCCGCACCTGGGGAGGCGAGATCTGGCTGAGCGCGGACTCCTGGCTGGTGGATCGCGGCATGGCCACCGCCGCGGAATACGGCGTCTACGGCCCCGAAGGCGTCTGGCTGATCGAGGGCCACGGCGTCGATCCCGACATCGTCGTCGACAACCTCCCGCACGCCACCTTCAACGGGGCGGATGCCCAACTCGATGCGGCCGTGAAACATCTCCAGGACCTGATCGCCCGCGATCCCCGTCCTGTCCCGCCTCCGCCACGGTACCCCGACAAGCGGTTCCCACCCGCGCCCTAGGCCACCGTCCACAGGTCACGTCACCACACGCCCAGCGTCTCCAGTTCCCTTCGCGCCGCCTCCGCCCATCCGCGGTTGGCCGCGGGACTGGCCGGACTCGGATGCAGGATCCGCCCAATCCGAACGCCGGGTCTGACGCCGGCCAGCGCTTCCCTGGCCCGCCCCTCGGCAAAGGCGCCGACCCCCACGACCCACTCCGGATCGAGCGCCGCCACCACCCCGCGCAGGTGGACGTCGCACGCCGCATAGAGCGGACCCACTTCCCTTGCCGGCAACTTGTCCGGGGTCAGATTGCCGCCGGTCGCCGTCATGAAGATCAGCGGACAGTAGTTGGCGACGAAATGATCCTCGAAAAATGATTCGGCTGTTCCGAACCGATCCGAAAACAGCCCCCACAACCGCCGACCACTCACCTCCGATCGGTCGCACGCGAATCCCGTGACCGGTCGCTTCGCATGCTCCGGCGAGGGCCTGTCCACGGGACCCGCCAACCCCATCCAATCCCGCACGGCGGCGATTTCCCCGAACGGAACACCCGTCTGCGCCATTCCGAAGGGACCCGGGTTCATTCCGAGAAACACGACCCGCTTTCTGCCGGCTCCGAATCGCCCCAGGTACCGGGCGTGGATGCTCCACGCGTATTCCAGCGGATTGTAGACCATCGCCACGGGCTCCCGAAACCGGAGGACGCCAACCGCATCCCGCAGTTCGGCCGCCGCTTTCTCCAGGGATTCGACATGGGTCAGCTTGGACATACTCCGGACGGTCACTCCGTCCGAGCGCCGAGATTGACGGGCAGCCTCCAATTCCGCGAGAACTCGCGGAATGGACTGGGCGACCAACCCCGAAATCTGGATCAGTCTCTTCACCCTCACCCTGCTCGAAGTGGTTCTGGGGATCGACAACATCATCTTCATCTCGATCCTCAGTTCGAAACTCCCCCCGGAACAGCAAGGCAAGGCCCGCAAGGTCGGCCTCGGCCTCGCACTCGTGACGCGGGTCATTCTCCTCTGCGGTATCGCCTGGGTTGCCAAACTCGACCGGCCCTTCTGGACGGCCAACTTCTTCGGGCGCGACCTGTCCCTGGCGTGGCGCGATGTCGTCCTGATCCTCGGAGGCCTTTTCCTCCTCGCCAAAAGCACCTACGAAATCCACGAGAAACTCGAAGGGGATGACGGCGAGAAATCCGCCCGCGTCGCCCCCAGTTTCTCCTCCATCGTCCTGCAGATTCTCCTCCTAGATATCGTGTTCTCGCTCGATTCCGTCATCACCGCGGTCGGGATGACGAACCGAATCCCCGTCATGATCGCCGCCGTCGTCATCGCCATGGTCGTCATGCTCATCTTCGTGAATCAGATCGGGGAATTCGTCGACCGGCATCCCACCATCAAGATGCTCGCGCTGTCGTTCCTGATTCTCATCGGCGCCATGCTCGTCGCCGAGGGATTCCATCAGCACATTCCCAAGGGCTATATCTACTTCGCCATGGCGTTCGCCGTCGGCGTCGAGATGCTCAACATGCGACTCCGGGCGCGCGCCACGAAGCCCGTCAGCCTCCATCAGCCCTATCGCTGAATCCAATCCGCCACGGCCCCGGACCGAAACCTTTCCTGGGCTCAATCCGCGCCGAGTCCGGGCGGGGCGCGGCGCTCGACCAATCCAACCGGTTCCCTCGGGACGCCTTGCCGTCGTTCACCTTCCCATCGACAGACCCCGTGGGGATCGGCCACTCTCGTGCAAATCCTGGCACCATGAGAGCTCACGGCCCCCACTCCGTCGGCGGGTTCCGCAAGTACCCGGTCTTGCGCGCGGCCCCCACCCTCGTCGCCTGCGCCCTTCTCGGGACGGCCGGTTTCGCCGCGGACGCCCCCGCCGCTCCGTCCCAATCCCCGGAGGCCGGTTTTCAATGGTCCGCATTCATTGGACCGTTCCACATGGTGCTGCTGCACTTCCCCATCGGCTTCATCGCCGCCGCGACGATCCTCGAGGCCATCGCCTGGTGGCGATCGTCCGACGACCTTCGGCGCGCCGTTCAAGTGATGCTTTGGGCCACGGTCGCGAGCGGAGCCGTCGCCGCCGCCTCCGGGCTCCTGAGAGCCGAGGGCGGGGGATACAATCTCGAGCTGGTCCTGGAACACCGGAATCTGGCGTTTGGATTCATCGGAGTCACCGTGGCCGCCGGAATCGCCGGGCGTTACGCCGCCCGCCGACCCGCGCTCGCCCGTCCTTGGCTCGTCTATCGCGGCCTGCTCGTCCTCGCCTTCCTCCTGGTCGGCGCCGCCGGTCACCATGGCGGCGATCTGACCCACGGCTCGGGATTCCTCACCTCCGGCGCACCCGGGTTCATCTCCCGCTTCTTCGAAAGCCCGCCACCGGCTTTGGTGGGCAATCCCATCACGAACCCAGCCTCAGGTGGCGGCGCGACGGGAACGGGCGAAGCGGATAGGTCCATCGCCCAGCTCTATTCCGAGAAGATCCAACCGTTCTTCGAGAGCCGCTGCTACCCGTGCCATGGCGCCGAGAAGCACAAGGGGGACTTTCGCCTCGACCAGCGCGAAGCCGCCTTGCGCGGCGGCGACAGTGGCATGGCCGGAATCACGCCCGGCGAACCCATGAAGAGCAATGTCCTCCGCCTCCTGCTTCTCCCCAGGGACCACGACGACGCCATGCCTCCCGAAGGGAAACCCGAAGCCAGCCCGGAGGAAATCCTGGCCATCGCCCACTGGATCCAAGCCGGGGCTCCGTTTGGGACCACGCCCTCCCCTGAATCCAGCCCCGCCCCGTGACCTCCGCGCCGGGACGGCGACCCCACGTCGTGCCTATTTGCCGCGGAATCCGCCAAGGCCGCCCATCCCGCCGAGGCCGCCCATCCCGGGCAGCCCCCCACCCATCTTCGCCATCATCTTCTGCAGCTTCCCCATCTTCTTCATCATCTGCTGCATCTGGGCGAAGCGGTTGAGCACGTTGTTCACTTCCGAAACGTGGGTGCCGCTCCCCTTGGCGATGCGCTGGCGCCGCTTGGCATTCAGGATGGCCGGACTCCTTCGCTCCTGGGGCGTCATGGAACAAATGATCCCTTCCATCCGACGCATTTCCTTTTCACCCTTGGAAAGCGCGTCCCCCTGCATCATGTCCCCGGCCCCGGGCAGCATCCGCACCAGGTTCTCCAACGGCCCCAGTTTCCGCATCGCGCGCATCTGATCGAGCATGTCCTCGAGCGTGAACTGCCCGCGGCGCATCTTCTCCTCCATGCGCGCCGCCTCGTCGATGTCGACGGCTTCCGCCGCGCGCTCCACCAGGCTCACCACGTCGCCCATCCCGAGGATCCGCGACGCCATCCGCTCGGGGTGGAACGGTTCGAAGTCGTCGAGTTTCTCGCCAACACCCACGAACTTGATGGGCCTGCCGGTCACCGACTTGAAGCTCAACGCGGCCCCGCCGCGCGCGTCGCCGTCGAGTTTCGTCAGGATGGCGCCCGTGACCTGCAACGCTTTGTCGAAGTGCGAGGCCACATTGACCGCCTCCTGGCCCGTGGCCGCATCGAGAACCAGCAGAACCTCCTCCGGATGGACGAGTTCCTTGAGGCGAACCAGTTCCTGCACGAGCGGTTCGTCGATCTGAAGCCGCCCCGCCGTGTCGAACAACACCGTGTCGTGGCCGGAGATCCGGGCCTGATCCAGGGCGTTCCGGGCGATCTTGAGCACGTCCTTCTCGCCCCGCATGACGAGAACGGGCAGTTCGAGCTGACGGCCGAGCGTTTCGAGCTGATCCATCGCCGCGGGCCGATACACATCCGCCGCGACGAGCAGCACCTTCCGTCCCTGCTTCGTCAGCAGCCGGGCCAGTTTCCCCGACGAGGTCGTCTTGCCGGACCCGTGAAGGCCCACCATCAGGATGCAGGAGGGATTCCGGCTGGTGATGAGCGCCGCGTTGCTGTCGCCGAGAAGCGCCACGAGCTCGTCGTGGATGATCTTCACGACCTGTTCGCCGGGCTTGATGCTTTGGATGACCTGCTCGCCGATCGCCTTGTTCTTGACGCGCTCGATGAAATCCCGGGCGACCTTGAAATTGACGTCGGCATCGAGCAGGGCCAACCGCACCTCGCGCAGGGACTCCGAGATGTTGGTCTCGGAAATACGGCCCAGCCCTCGAAGGTCGCGAAACACCTTCTGCAGCTTCTTGCTCAGGGAATCGAACACGGTCGAACCGTAGTGAACGCCCAGCGTGTTGACAAGATGTGGCGGCCCCCGCCTATACTGACCGTCCCGCGTCGAAGCGGGATTCTGGGCGGTAGGATGCCGGAGTGGTCAATCGGAGCAGACTGTAAATCTGCCGGGCTAACGCCCTACGAAGGTTCGAATCCTTCTCCTACCACCAATTTCTTCTAGCAATTCGTTCGTATACAACGACTTAGACAGTCTGAAACAGCCATAGACAGACCCACGCGTTAGCACTCGTCAACTGGCACACCAGCCATCCTTCCGCGGTGCTGGTCTGCATCCACCCGCCAACGAGCGACACGAACTGGCCCGCGAAGAACGGACGAAAGTTCCGGCTTCAGTGCGGCCAAAGGTGTCGCGCCCCGTCACGCCCCCTACGACGACGCCTCGGGGCTATCCCGTGACCTCTGCTGGGACATTGGCGACTTGAGCGGAAGGTGGAGCATGTTCGACGGCCATCACTGCCGGTGACCGAGTCCTACGGGCGCGGGATCGTTCACACGAGTTCGGTCATGGAACGAGACAACGTCACCGAAGAGACCGACGGGGCGGGATGGAACGTCGGAACGGGCCTATGCAAACGCCCTCGGCCATCCAATTCGCAACGCAGGTGTGAGCCTCAGGGCGTTGCCGCCAGCGAGACACAGACGAGTTCGACATCGTTCCGTGCGAAGACGCAACGGTTCGCAAACGCCGGTGGCGTCCAGGCGCATTTCTTCCGACCAAAAGGAGATGTGGGCTCCAACAGGTGGGCGCGGCTGATTTCGCGATACCCGTCCGAAGTGAGCCGCGCGCGGATCAAGTTCCCCTGGTCGGTGAACAAAAGCACGCCGTCGCCGCACGGAGTGATGTGGACGCTGGACCCGTTGCCCAGGGCCGTGACGGTGTTCGTCCGCCACACCTCATTGCCGGCCGCCGCCTCGAGGCAGACCAGTTCGCCGGAGGTTCTGGCCGAATAGACGTAGCCATCCCTGAAGAGCGGCGTGGATGTGTTGCTGATCACACGCTTGGTCGGGGCCTTCGATTCCGGCCAGAGCACCCTCGCTGTCGGCTTTTCGCGGTCGAGTTGGAACATGACGCCAGCCACCAGCAGCCGGTTATCGTGGAATACCGGTGTGGCGACGGCCATGTCGCCGGGAGTGTGGAACTGTTCCCGCCAGTAGGTCCTTCCCGTGCGCGGGTCGAGGGAGGTGACGCCAGCCTGGGTCCATACGATCACCTGCCTTTGACCGCCAGCGGTGATGACCATGGGCGAACTGTACGAGAAGGGATCATCAAGTGCCCGCCACTCCTCCCTGCCTGAGTTCCAGTCGAGGGCGATGACGGCCGCCCCAGGTTTGGCGAAGGTTTGCAGCACCAGCAGGCCGCCTTCGATCAGGGGTGAAGCGGTAATGCCGCTGAACGCCTCGGTGCCGTAGTTCGCCGTCAGACTATTGGCCCACACCACGTCCCCGGTGGAGGCACTCAGGCAGATGAGGTCGCCCGCTGCGCCCACGGTAAACAACCGGCCACGGTGAACGACGGGAGTTGCCCGGGGGCCACCGCCATCCGGGCCAAACGCCCAGTCGGGGTAGCCCACAGGATAGGTGTGTGTCCAGAGGGTCATGCCGGTGCCCGCATCGAAGGCGAGCACGCGCTCCTTGGCCGATGTGCCGACCAGCTCAACATCCGTGACGAAAACCCGCCCATCGGAAATGACAGGACTGGACCACCCTCGACCCACCGGAACGCGCCAGGAAACCGGAAGGCCACTCGCCGGGAACTCTTCCCTGATGCCGGTTTCGTTCCAGACCCCGTCACGACTGGGACCGCGCCATTGGGGCCAATCCTCCGCAGACGCGGTTAGGATGCCGATCAGGACCAGCGCGGTCATGGTGGCGTAAACGGGCGACGGAAAGGGGATCATCACTCAGCGGTACGCCCCCTCCTCGACGATGGGTTGGGAGGGTTGGGACCACCGCCATGCAGAACTCCTGTCCGGGCCTGGGCAAGGAGAATTCCGGGGAGCGGCTACCGCAGGTGCCGTCCAGGGTCGAAAGCCGCATCGAGCGCGGTTACCACTGCCGCCACCGTCCGCCGCTGCTGCATTTCACGGCTGATCGAGGCCCGCCAGTCCCCCGGCTGAAAGCCGTAGTACCCAAACTGGGAGTGGTTGCCGCCCTCGATCAGGACCCACCGTGCCGAAGGCGGCAACTTGGACCGGTTGCGCTCGCTCTTCGCCCCCTCGGCGACACCGTCCCGTGTACCCAAAACCTTGGTCACGGGAACCGCGGTGCCAGAGAGATCGAAGTCCCGCGGGTGCGAGGTTCCTATGAGAACGAGGCCAGCCACGTCCATGGCGCTTTCGTGGACAAAACGCGCCGCCACGGCGCCGCCCTTGGAGTGACCGGCGATCACCCACTTGTGAATTGTCGGAACCTGCTGCATAGCCCTCCGCGCCTGGGCCAGGACTTCGCCGCCGTCGGCACCGCCAAAGGCACCTCGCCGCGGGAGCTCCATCAACAGGACCGGGTAGCCATTCGTCGCCACAGCCCGCACCAAGGGAGCGTAGGCGACAGGATCGACCAAGGAGCCGGCGAAGAACACCAATCCAACCGGATGGTTCGGTTGCCCGGAGGCTGGCGTGAATCTCCAATGCGCCTCGCCACGGGTAACCGTGACGCCGTCCGCGCCCGCCTGGAGGGCCTGCCGGCCTTCTTCGGTCGCCCGGTAGGCGATCAGGCACCAACTGGTAAATCCGACGAAGGCGACGGACCCAAGCGCCGCCCAGACCCTTCGTATCTTCCGCCAAACACCCCAACCGCCGCCGCCCGGAGCACCGGGGTGGCTATCCGCGGATTGCGATGGGTTCATGGATTCACTCGCGAATGATGACCGCTGCGAGGATCAACGGTTCGCTCACCAAGAACGCGATGCCGGGGCAAATCGGAGGCAGGCCACCTTCGGCCCTGGACCAGGAACGGCCCTTGTTCTCCGACCGGTAGATGCCGTCGGACACCCCGGCAAGGACCAGTTCCCGGTCACCGCCCATTGCCCAGACGGGCGCTTCGGTCGGTAGGTCCCCGGTGGTCGCCCGCCAGGATTGTCCCTGGTCCGAAGACCAGAAGATGCCGCCCGGATTGTGGCCAGCGACCAGGGTGTCCCCGACCGCCACAAGCGCCAGCGGGAGCACCTCCCCGGTGCGACGCCAGCGCCCCTCAGGACCGTCGAGGCGGTAGAGGCCCTTCGAGTACAGCCCGGCGAAGACAGCCCCACCCATTTCCGCCAGGTCGAATACCTGAGCGCCCTTCGGCAATCCCTCATCGAGCGCCACCCAGGTCCTCCCGCCGTTGCTGGAGCGCAGAACCCCGCCCGAATCCAGTCCGGCAAAGAGGGCGCCGTCCGCCTGCGTCAGGGACCGGACTCGACGGGAACCCCGACCCACATCGACCCGTTCCCATGTCCTGGCGTTGTCGTCTGAACGCAGGAGTCCACCGCCGTCCGTGCCGGCATACAGCGTTCCGTCCCGGACGATGAGATCGAGCACGCGTCGGGAAGGCCCCGGAATCACGGTGCCCTCCCGCCACGTCACCCCGGAATCGTCCGAGACAAAAACGCCGGCATCGGTTCCCGCGTAATGGCGATGGGATGATGCGGCCAGGGCGTTGATCCGTGCGGTACCCTGCAACCCGGCATCCGACCGTGTCCACGTCCGGCCCCGGTCGGAGGATCGGAAAAGTGCGTGAATTGAAGGGGCCACATCGGCGGCGACGCCCAGGGCTTGGGCTCCCATGCAAAGGATCAGGATGTGAGGTAGGCAGGGCATTGGTTTCGGCGCTTGAATGGCGACTCCTGGCGAAACTCGCCGGTTCGTCGCCAGAACTCCACCGCGGAAGGCGGTCAGTCGAGGGCTGCACCGGCTTCTGAGCCAGCGCATCAACCCCCGTCCAGTCTCGAAACCTCTGCACGAACCAGAATCAAGCACCTCCTCATCCACCCCTGCCATCACCTCCTCCAGCGCAATCTCCTTCGTTCCCTTCGGAGTGACCGCCAGAGGAAGCGCACCCCCCACCGCCGCCGTCCGGGCAGATGGTCGATCCCGTGCTTCCGCGCTGGAGACGCACGTAGAAAACCAGCACACCTACCGCTACTAAGATTCCAAAAGCCGCGATGATCGGGATTTCCATAAGGGGATTGTCTTGCAGTTGTGGTTGACCTTCTGCATCGGTGCCTTGCCTCCCGTTTCGCTCACCAGACCGGAAGACTGGTGAAGCCGGACGACCGGGTTGCCGGTACGCCGTTTGTCTCGCCGAAGGGGAAGCGATACAGGGTCGGAATTGAATTTGAGGCAAAACGCACCCACAGGATTTCCCGGCCATCTGGGGAAATCGCCGGCTCACCCCATCCCAACATTCCATCAGCATACTTCCTTGGATTCCTCCCGTTCAGATCGGTGATCCACCAGGATTTCTTCTCATCGCGAAGCAGGAGCTCCTTACTCTGGGGCAGCACGCGGACATCGTTACCGCGTCGAAGGTCCGATGCGGTTCCATCGAGGCGCAGAAGTGAAATCATCTGCGGTGCCATCGCATCCGCACTCTTTGTGGGTAGAAATCGCTTGAGCGCGATGGCGCTCCCGTCGGGAAGCCATGAGTACGGCCCTCCCCAGCGTCCGGGCTCCCCAAGCCACTCTGCGTTTCCCTCCTTCGGTTCGAGAAGCAAGAATTGCATGTCGAGCAGTGTGGCGGGATTGGGAGCGGTGCAGAGCAGAGCGATCCGTGACCCATCGGGCGAGGGTACGGGAACTCCAACAGGTTGAGTATCGAAGTCCTCCATTTCCCAACCACGCACCTCGCCAGAGCGAAGGTCCACCTCGTGAAGCTGGGTTGAGTCCGAAAGTGGCATCGCCGTGCTCAAAATTTGCTGGCGATCACCCAGGAAGCAGCCGAACAAAGTTCCGAAGGACGGCACTGGCAGGCGTATGATGTTTCCAGTGTCCAAACGAAGCACAGCGAGCCGCGAATTGATCTTCGGGTTGGCCCCCGCCTCTGCATAGGGGTCATGTGCCACCAATACGCATTGGCTCCAGTCAGCGCCTTTGTAGGGATCGGTGCGGTCAGCCCGGTCGGTCGGTCGGATAGGTATCCGGTTTGTTGGGACCGCTGACAGCCATTCAAAGTCTCGAATCTCGACCCGGAATTTCCAAGCTTTCCGAGCCTGAAGAAATCCTTCCTCGCGATGAATGCTCAGAGTCTCGTCAGCAAGAGAGGTCGCCGCCGATCCCGCGGGGAATCCCATCCATGGCGACGCGCTGCTGCCGGACTTGCGCGCTCCCTTGGATATTTCCTGGGACATGCCTTTCACCCTTATGCCGGATTCGGTCCCGTGTGGAATTCGTAGCACTACAATCTCATTGGTTTCGGAAACGACTTGAGCATCTGACAATCCGGCGGGATTGGTGATGACCAATAGTTTGCTGGCCTCCAAGAGCGCGTCGGCGAATGGGTATGCGAAGAAGTGCTCCCAAGGCCGGCAGGTAATCCGCTTGCCCGCTTCGTCCACAAACCAAACGCCATCCGCAGCGGTGACGCGGAACAGTGCTTGCGCCTTTCCGTCTTCATTTCTGACGTAACCGACCCAACGCGTGCGCTCTTGATCCCGAAGGACCAAAACACCGCCGAGGCTGCCTCGATCTGGTACGCTCAAGTGGACATCCCAGGTGGCGGCATTGGTCTCAAGGCGTGTACAAAACATCTGACCCCGCCTTGCAATATCATTGACGAGTTCTGATGCCGCATTGGTGGCAGGACACCTTGCATCGGTAAACAAAACCATCCCAAGCACCAACGGAAGCGGGATTCCAGAGCGACGCATGGGAAACCATGTCAATCGAACGAGCCGAATCCCGCAATGATGATGTGGTTTCGGAATCACCTCGAACTGGGGCGAGCAGAGGCAAGTTGCCGGCAGGCAATCCTAGTTCTCGTGATCTCTGTCGTCGGCCGGCGGGATCGGCAAAACACAGGTCAGGTATTGTCGGCACGTCTCCACGATCCCGTCATCGGCAAGGAAGCCCGCCAGAAACGGGCGTCCGCAACTCCGAGCCCACAGGGGGTCGTTGTCCGTCATGCAGTGCGGATACCAGACCAGAGCGCCACGGCGATTACCCCGGCCAACGCCAGGAACAGGATGCCCGCCGGGATGAACTCCCAGGATCGTTCCACGGAAACCCTCTGGAGACTCCGCAACGCGAGGGCC
>JBFWOK010000169.1:0-14344 GCA_050250555.1 Limisphaerales bacterium | reverse complement strand
GATGAATGCCGCCCTCGTCATTCTCTGCGGGTATGGCCTCCAGGCCCTCTGGCGCGGTTGGGTCGAAAAAAAGAGTGCCAGCGCCGCCGGCGTCACCGAGACCTTCCGGAGGTGGTGGAATTCGGCCCCGGCCGCGGACAAACGCTGGGTGACGGCGTCCGTCGGCGCGACCGGCTTGGCGGTGCTCGGGTGGCTGATCTATGGAAGCGCCCGGACCCAGGTGCTGCACTTTCTTGGCGAGGTTGGTTTTGAGGGCCCCGAAGCCGAGTCCATCGCCCGGTTCAGCCATCGGGAGGTGGGGCTTTTCGCGCTCATTCTTGGCGTCGCTGTGTCCCTTCTCATCGTGATTCTGACCGGCTGGCTCTCAGGCGCCCGGGCCCGGATCGCCGCCGTCTCGCTCGGAACCCTTCTGACGCTCGACCTCGCCCGCGCCAACGCCCCGTGGATCATCCACTATCAGTGGAAGGAGCGCCTCGCCACCAACGCGCTGTTCGACATCCTCCGCGCCTCACCGCAAACCGCCCGGGTCACCGGACACCTTCCATTCTCAATCCCCGGGCGCGCCGGGCAACTTCAGCAGTCCCTCATGTCCGTCTACGGAGTCGAGTGGCTTCAGCATCAGTTCCGCCGTTTCGATATCCAGTCCCTGGATCTCGTTCAGATGCCGCGGAAGCCCGCCGACCTCGACGCCTACGAGATGGCGGTCAAACCCAATCCGCTCCGCGAATGGGAACTGACCAACACCCGGTACCTGCTGACGCTCGCGCCCCTGGTCGATCCCATGAACCAGCAGCTCGATCCGGTTCAGAAACGCTTCCGTCTTCATACCGCCTTCAACCTTTCCCAAACCCCGGACGGCGTCATCCAGGTCAGCACCAACTCCGAAGGTCCCTTTGGCCTCGTGGAGTTCACCGGCGCCCTGCCCCGCGCGATGCTCTTCGATCGTTGGCGGGGAAACGTCGATGACGACGAGGCGCTGGCCCTCCTCGGCGGCACCAACTTCTCGCCCCATGCCGAAGTCCTCGTCGCCGGCTCCGTCCCCGCCCCCTCCGTGACCACGTCCTCCCAGCCCGCCGGCACCGCCGTCTACGAATCCTACACGTCCCGACGCTTCGTCATCGCCACGGACGCGCGCACGCCCTGCATCCTCCTCGTCAACGACAAGCACGACCCGGACTGGAACGTGTTCGTCGACGGAAAACCGGAACCGCTCCTGCGCGCCAATTTCATCATGCGCGCCGTCTATCTCCCGCCGGGGAAGCACCAGGTCGAATTCCGCTTCGAGCCCAGCCAGGGCACGCTCTGGTTCTCCGCGTCGGCGATCGGCGCCTCGCTTCTCCTCCTCGGATACACCCGATGGTCCGGATCCACGCGTCCCCTATCGAAGTGAATCCCCATCCCGTTTCGCGGGAAACCCGTCCGCTCCGGTGAGTCACCAGGAATCCTACTACCGCCAGAACGAGGCCTACGCCGAGTTCCTCGCGAATTGGGACGCCGCCTTTTACGCGAAGTACACCGACGCGCTCCGCCCCCGGAGTGCGGGTGGACGGTGCCTCGACATCGGATGCGGCGTCGGCCAGGTGATCGGGCGCCTCTCCGCCGACGGCATCGAGGCCCATGGCGTCGAGATCTCCGAACCCAACCTCGCCCGCGCCCTGCAGGTCGCTCCCCACGCGCGGCTCTACGACGGACGGTCCCTTCCCTACCCCGACTCCCACTTCGCCGCGGTCGGCACCCTCAACGTTCTCGAGCACGTGGACGAACCCGAGGCGTTCCTCGCCGAGATGGTGCGCGTCGCCGAAATCGGCGGAACCGTCGTGGTCAGCAGTCCCAACTTCCTTCGCGCGTTCGGCCCCGGCTACCACCCCCGAATGAGGGGAATCGTTCAGAAATGGCGCAACTTCCAAGCCCTCCGACGAAAGCGCCAAGCGATCCGGTCGTCGCCGGAAACCGTCCGATTCGAGCGCATGCCGCCCATCGTCCGCGAACCCTTCCAACCGGATGACGACGCCATCGTGGCCACCAACCCCCTGGAAATCGCGTTCTTCCTCGAACGGCTGGGATGCCAGATCCAACGCGTCGAGTGCACCGACCGCTACGTCCCCGCCCCCCTCGACTGGATGCTCAATGCCACGCCGCTCCGCTGGATGATGTTCAACGCGTTCGTCGTCGCCCGGCGAACCCCTCCCGCGCCCGGCCGATGAAAACCTCCCGGCGGCCCTCCTTCCGAGGCCTCGTCGTTCGCGCGGCCGGATCCGTCGCGGCCGTCGTCCTTCCCCACGCGCTCAACAGCCCGGCACTCGCCGCGGACCCGCCCCCGAGGACGTCGCCTCCCGTCCGAGACGGGGACCGTATCCGATTCGGCGAAGTGTCGGTCCATCCCCCAACGCGAACCGTTTCGTTTCCGGCTTCCGTTCAAATGACGAACGGCCTTCTCGAATACGCCGTCGTCACCGAATACGGCAAGACCCACGAGAGCCTCCTCATGACGACGGCCCTTCCCATCGATATCCAAGCGGCTCTCGTTCTGCTGCGGGCGCAACCCACCGGCACCAACGGCCTGCGCTCCCCCATCCGCGAAGTTCCACCCCGATCCGCCATCGGCGTGACCGTCGCCTGGACCAACGCGGAAACCCCATTCCGGGTTCCGCTCAACCAACTCGTCGCCCTCACGACCGGCGGCCCGCAAGGGGCCATCACCGGATCGCTCCGCGCCGGTCCGTGGATCTTCAACGGCTCGATGTTCACCCCGGAAGGTTTCGGCGCCCACTTCGACGGATCCATCGTCGCTCTCATCCACGATCCCATCGCGATCCTCAACAATCCCGGACCTGATCGCGACGACGACGAAATCCATGTCCCCGCCCCCGGTCGACTGCCGCGGCTTGGAACGTCGGCGACAGTGGAACTGGTCGTCGGCGGTCCCGTGGGTCCCGGTCAGGCAACCGCCCCGACCCCACACCAAGGCGGGCCGGATCACCGGCCAGGCCTCCCCGGCTCGGGCGCGGTCCAAGAGCCGCCCCCTTGAGACCCCCGACCCATCCATCATGCCGCCGCCCCCCAAGCCCAAGCATTCCCCACCCTTGTTCGCGCTGACCGTCACCACGGCACCCGAAGCCGAGGAAGCCGTCGCCGAACTCCTCCTTCGCACCACCGGCGAAGCGCCGATCACCACGTTCGATCGAATCCGCGGAATCAGCCGCGTGGTCGTCTACCTCGCCGCCCCCAAGTACCTCGACGCGCCTCGTCGGCGAATCCTTCGAAAGGGCCTCGAAGCGATCCGGGACTGCGGGCTCGACACGGGGGTTGCCCGCGTCGGGTGGTCCCGGGTGCGGGCCATCGATTGGAAGGAATCCTGGAAGCGCCACTTCAAGCCGATCGCCATCGGGCGCGCCCTCCTCGTCCGGCCCAGTTGGAGCCGGAAGCGTCCGTCCAAGGGCCAGGCGGAAATCGTCCTCGATCCCGGTCTCAGCTTCGGAACCGGGCAGCACCCGACCACCCGTTTCTGCCTCGCCGAGCTCACGCGGCATCGGCCGAGGTCCGGCCCGTCGAGTCTTCTCGATGTCGGAACGGGTTCGGGAATCCTCGCCCTCGCCGCGGCGCGCCTGGGTTACTCGCCCGTGCGTGGGGTGGATTTCGATCCGGAGGCCGTCGCCGTGGCCCGCCAGAACGCCATCGACACCGGACTGGCTGAGTCGGTCTCCCTGGCCCGTGGCGACGTCGCCCGGTTCTCCAAAAATCCACGACGACGGTTCAACGTGGTGTGCGCCAACCTGACGTCCGACCTGCTGATCCGGCATGCGGACGCCCTCGCGGCGCAGGCGGTCCCGGGTGGGGTCCTGATCCTTGCCGGAATTCTCGCCGAAGAGTTCGACACGGTCCGAACCCACTACGCCAAACGGGGCTGGGTCCTTGTCCGCCACGAGCGCCGACGCGAATGGTGCTCGGGTTCGTTCCACGCCTGATCCGGATTTCAGCCGAGGATTCGATTGTCGCCGGTCGCACGGCTGGTACAACCCCGGCGTGCCTTGGGACGATCTTGAATCCGCCGGCCCCCCCGTGGCCTTGCTGCGGCGCAGTCTTCAGCGGGACCGCCTGGGACATTCCTACCTCTTTTCCGGCGAGGCGTCGGAGGCGCTGGAAGCGGCCGCCATGGAACTCGCGCTCACGGTGAACTGCCTTTCCCCGAGGGAAACCTCGCCGGCCGGCTCACCGATCGCCGCCTGCGGCGCCTGCTCGAGCTGCCGGCGAATCCGCGAAGGAATCCATCCGGACGTCCACTGGCTCCGGGCCGAGTCCAAAATGCAGATCATGCGGGTCGAACAGGTCCGCGACCTCATCCAGGCCGTCCAACTCAAGCCGTCGGAGGCCCGGTTCAAAGTCGGAATCCTGGTGGGGGCCGACCGGCTCAATGCGAATGCCGCTAACGCGTTCCTCAAGACGCTGGAGGAACCGCCCCCGCGTTCGCTGCTCATTCTCCTCACCACGGAACCCGGCCGGCTGCTCGAGACGATTCTTTCCCGCTGCCTCCGCCTCGCCTTCCCCGCGAGCCGCGAGTTGGCTCCGGTGCACCTCGATTGGTTGCGCTCCTTTGTCCCCAGGTTCCGCAACGCCGCCACGAGCGTCCTCAACAGGTACCAACTCCTCGACGGCCTGCTCCAACAGCTCGCGAGCCTCAGGCAGGCCGCCGAAACCAACGTCAAAGCCCGTTCCCCGGCGCAACACCATCGGGACGCCGACGCCAGCCTTCAGGAACAATGGGAGGAGGAAGCCAAGGCGGCCGTTGAGGCTGAGTATCGCCGACGCCGACGCCAAACCCTCCAGGCCCTCCAGGCCTGGCTGCGCGACGTCTGGATCACCACCCAGGCGCACCCGCCGGAACTCCTGATGATCCCCGAACTCGCCGGCGAAACTCGCCACGCCGCCACCCGCCTCTCGCCCGCGCAGGCGCTCACGAATCTCGATCTCCTCGAAAGGACCCAGGCGCTCCTCCACACCAACGTCCAGGAAGCGCTCGCCCTCGAAGTCGCCATGCTCCGACTCGACCTCTGATGCGCGTTTCCCCCTCGAAGCCGCGTGTCCCGGAATCCGCCGGTCCCAGAACCGTGGCGCCTCCGAACGATCGCGGCCCCCTGTTCGCCGGCCTCTTCGGCCTTTTGCTGGGCGTCGGTCTGCTGAAGTTCGGAAACCCGGTCATCCTCGACCCTCTCGTGACGACCCCCGCGTCGCTCGACGAATGGCGCGCCTTCGCCTGGCCGATACGGTTCGGCTATCTCGGCCTGGGAGCCGTCGCCGCCGTCGGCGCATGGCAGATCGGCTTCCCGTGGCGGCCCACCGCCCCCCGGTGGATTCTCGCCCTCCTAGGCGGCTGGATCCTCTGGCAGGTCGTCGCAACGATCGCGTCGGAGGATCGCCAACTCAGCGGGCTCGTTCTGACCCATTTCCTGGCCTGCGGGCTCTGTTTCGCCCTCGGACACCTCGCCCTGAGCCGCGTCGCGCAGCCGCGCACGTTCTGGCTTTGCCTGGCCGCCGGACTCGTCGGCGTGATCGGAATGGGTATGGAACAGCATTTCGGCGGGCTCGAAGCGACGCGTCGCATGATCCTCCAAGGCAGCCAGGCCGCCTCGCTCTCGCCCGAGTATCTCGCCCGTATTCACAGCAACCGGATCTTCAGCACCCTGGTCTACCCGAACGCGCTCGCCGGAGTGCTCCTGCTCCTCCTTCCGGCGGCGTCCGTTCTCGCGTGGAATGCCGGTTCCCGCTGGGGCGTGCGGGGTTCGCAATGCCTCGCCGGATCCCTCTTCGCCGCCGGCCTCGCCGTCCTGGTTTGGTCGGGATCCAAGGCCGGCTGGCTCATCGCCATGGGCCTCGCCGTTCTCGTGCTGTTTCTCGGTCCTTGGAAAACCCGCGCGAAGATCGTCGTGACCTTGCTGTTCGTGCTGAGCGGACTCGCGGGATTCGGCTGGGTCTTCCGCGAGAAGCTCAGCCGCGGACCCACCAGCGTCTCGGCCCGGTTCGACTATTGGACCGCCGCGGTGGATGGCTTCCTGGACCGGCCCGTCCTCGGCCACGGTCCGGGCCTGTTCAAACGCGTGTACGCCGCGCGAAAACGGCCGGACTCCGAAATGGCCCAACTGACCCACAACGACTATCTCCAGCAGGCGACCGATTCGGGTTTTCCCGGATTCCTCGGGTATTTGGGGTTCGTTGGCGGCTCGCTGGCCCACCTTTACCGACAACGGATCCACCGAAACTCGCCCCTCACGTTCGGCGTCGGCCTCGGACTCCTGGGCTGGTTCCTTCAAGGGGTCGTCGAGTTCGGACTCTACATTCCAGCGGCGGCGTGGTGCGCCTTCGGACTCCTCGGCTGGCTGCTGGCTCAAAAGCCTTCCGACGCTCCGCGTTAACCCCTAATGTCCCCGACATCATGCGAGTCCTGTATCTCAACGGTCCTAATCTGAATCTCCTCGGGACTCGCGAACCCGGCGTCTACGGACGGCTCACCCTGGCGGAGATCGAAGGCAAGGTCCGCGAGCTGGCCCGTACGCTTGGCGTTCTTCAGATCGAGTTCCGCCAGTCGAACCGGGAAGGCGACCTGGTGACCTGGATCCAGGAGAGCGTGAACAACCAGGATGTGATCGTGCTGAACGCCGCCGCTTACACCCACACCAGCATCGCGATCCGCGACGCGATCGCGGCCACCGGTCAGCCAACCCTCGAAATTCACCTCTCCAACATCCACGCCCGGGAGGAATTCCGGCACGTTTCCCTTATCGCACCCGTCTGCCGCGGGGTCATCGCGGGCTTCGGCGCGCAGTCGTATCTGCTCGCCCTTCACGCGGCTATATCATTATCGAACCCAAAATAGTGGGCTGAACCACCAGGTTTTTCGGCACTGGCACGCTCCCGGGCGGGGATCCTCCATCCGGAAAGACCACTTGACCCGGGGATACGACCCCGATAGCGTCCCACCCACCTAGGAACGAAAGAGCAGGAGTCGAGTTTGCGACTGCTGCTCTTTTTTTCAGAGGACGGACGAGCTCCGAATCGCTTCGCTTACCCACATCGGAGGCTTGGACGAGAACGACGGGAGACAACTTGTGGACCTGAAAGACATCAAGGCCATCATCGACCTGATGCGAAAGAACGCCATCTCGGAGTTTGAGCTGGAGCGTCAGGAATTCAAAATTCGACTCAAACGCGCCACAAATGGCAGCCCTACCGTCACCTTTGACGATACAGCAGGACCGAATCTTCCCCAGCTCGCGGCTCCGATGGCATCCGCGACATCCCGCCCAGCCGAGTCCGCGATGGGCACCACGGAGATAAAATCGCCGATGATTGGAACCCTGTATCGATCACCTTCACCCGAAGCGAGCCCCTACGTGGACGTCGGATCGGAGGTGGGCCCCGACACCGTCGTCTGCATCATCGAAGCCATGAAGGTGATGAACGAGATCAAGGCCGAGGTCCGCGGAGTCATCACCCAAGCCCTCGCCGACAACGCCAAACCGGTCGAATTCGGTCAACCCCTCTTCAAAGTACGCCCAATTTGATCCAATCCGGATCCAGCCCTTCCACTTCCAAGCCCAGCCACCGCCTCATCCCATCCCGTCCCATCCGAATCCGAGCGGCAGTCTTGTTTGCCAGGCTCTCCCTCGGTCCCCTCGCCGCCAACCACCTTCCATCCAGTCCCCCGGGGGATACCTGCTTCATTCATGTTCGAGAAGGTCCTCATCGCCAATCGCGGTGAAATCGCCGTGCGCGTCATCCGCGCGTGCAAGGAACTGAACATCCGAACGGTTGCCGTCTACTCCGAAGCCGACGCCAATTCGATGCACGTCCATATGGCGGACGAAGCCATCTGCATCGGCAAAAGCCCGTCCTCGGAAAGCTACCTGCGCATCGATCGCATCATCAGCGCCGCCGAAATCGCCGACGTGGACGCAATCCATCCCGGGTATGGTTTCCTCTCGGAGAACGCCCACTTCGAGGAGATCTGCACGAGCTGCAACATCCGCTTCATCGGTCCCAGCGCCCGGGCGATGAACGCGCTCGAGGACAAGAACGTCAGCCGCGCGCTCGCGCGAAAGGCGGGCGTCCAGGTTCCCCCTGGCTCCGACGGCGTGGTCGAGAACGAGCAGGACGCGAAGGCCATCGCCGCGAAGATCGGTTACCCGGTCCTCATCAAAGCGATCGCCGGTGGCGGCGGTCGCGGCATGCGGATCGCCCACAACGACATCTCCCTCGTCACCGGCTACCACACGGCCCGCGCCGAGGCTGAAAAGGCGTTTGGAAACTCCGGGGTCTACATCGAGAAATTCATCGAAAACCCCCATCACATCGAATTCCAGATCCTGGCCGACACCCGCGGGAACATCATCCATCTGGGTGAACGCGATTGCTCGATCCAGCGGCGGAACCAGAAACTCGTTGAGGAAACCCCCTCGCCCCTCATCGAGAACAAACATCGCGATCTCCGGAAGAAGATGGGCAAAGCCGCCGTCCGGATCGCCGAGGAAGCCGGGTACTCGAACGCCGGCACCGTCGAGTTCATTGTCGACGGCCAGGGCCAGTTCTTTTTTCTCGAGGTCAACAAACGGATCCAGGTCGAACACCCCATCACCGAGGAAGTGACCGGCGTCGACCTCGTCAAACAGCAGATCCTGATCGCCATGGGGGAACCCCTTCGATTGCGCGACTCCGACATCGCGTTCAAGGGCCACGCCATCGAGTGCCGAATCAACGCCGAGGATCCCTTCGACGACTTCCGCCCCTCCCCGGGCCGCATCGAGATGTACTACCCGCCCGGAGGCCGTGGCGTCCGCCTGGATTCCCATGCCTACGCCGGCTACGTGATCCCGCCCTACTACGACTCCATGATCGGAAAGCTGATCACGTTCGGAAAGGACCGCCGCGAGGCCATGGACCGCATGAGCCGCGCGCTCGCCGAATACATGATCACCGGGATCAAGACGACGATTCCGTTCGAGCAGGCGATCCTTCAGGATCCGAATTTCCGCCGCGGCGTCTACTCCACCGCCTTCATCGAACAGCTGCTCACGGGAGGTCGCCGCGATCTCCTCGAGGAACGCGCTTGAGCCAGTCAACCCTCCCCCGGACGTGATTCGGTTTGGCGGATGCCACACCGAAAACGTCGGGGAACGGGACCGATCAGCTTCCGGCCGCCGTCGGCGACGCCTTCGACGCGATGGCGGTCGCGGCCTCGGCCGACACTTCGATGTGATCGGCGATCTCCGACGGAATCGCCGCCGCCTTCATCGTGCCATCGGGCTGATGAGCCACGCAGACCACCGTGAGCCTTCCTTTGGCCACCTCTTCCCGGCCGGCCGCGGATGATCCCTCCGATTCCACGATCCGGAAGAACCGAAACTCGTACGCCAACGACTTCGACCTCTTCTCCACGATGTCCATCCGGATCTCGACCCGGTCCTCGAAACGCAGCGGCCGGAAATAGTCGCAGGACGCGTGAACCCGCGGCCAGCCCACCTTGGGCGCTCCGGGACGAGCGGCCACGGAAAAGCCGATCGACCGGAAGAACGCGTGCTCGGCGGCCTCCATGAACCGGAAGAAATTCGAGTAGTGCATGATGCCGGCCATGTCGGTTTCCGAAAACTCGACCGACCGGATGACGGAGAAGCTGCTCGGCATGACGTGACGTATCGGAATGAAAAGGACGGATCAGGCGGGAACGGAACTCGGGGATGTCGGCGCGGACTCGCGCCCCCGCTCGAACAATTCCGCCAGGCGCGCCGCCGCCGCATCGCTGTTGTAGGTCTTCTCCGCGGCTTCCCGTCCCGAACGCCCCAGCCGAGCCGCCAATTCCGGGGACAAGAGAACCTCTTCGATCCTCAGGGCCAGATCCCCGACGTCCTCCGCGGCGCACAGGATTCCGGCACCGCTCTCCTCGAGGATTTCCGCGAATGCCCCGGTTCGGGGCTGGACCAGGGGAACCCCGGCCGCCATCGCCTCCACCAGGTACAGCCCGAAAGCCTCGCCGTAGTGGGCCGGGACGGAGAACACGCTCAATCCCCGGAAAAACGCCTGCTTCTCGGCGTGCTCGACGTTGGGTCGGAACTCCACGTCGGCTTCCCGACCCGCGGCCCGCAGCTTCGCCTTCAGATCGTCCACGAACACACGGTCGGTGGGGCCCATTCCCCCCGCCACGCTCAACCGCAGACCCGGAATCTTGTCCCGCTGTTTGAGAATCAGGAACGCGTCCACCAGGCGGTCCAAGCCCTTTTCCGGGCACATGCGCGCGAGGTAGCCGAGCACCGGGGGAATCGGCGCCGATTCGGCCGGAGTCCAACCCGCCAGATGAATGCCGTTCGGGACGACCTGGATCCGGTCGCCGGACAATCCCAGTCGCCCCGCCATCCGATCCGCATAGTATCGGCTGGGCGCCACCAGGAGATCGACCTCCGCAAGCCGCTCCGCGAGAACCCGCCACGCCTCGGCCCGGCACCGCTCGGGAAGCGCATCGACGAAGGTGTCCTCGCCCTGGAGCGTGACAACGACCCGTGATCCCAGATCCGATTTCAAGCGCCGGGCAACACCGATCAGCAGCGCGTTCGAAAGACTCACCACGTCCGGGCGCTCATGATCCCTGAGCCACGCGATCAGTTCCTCGACTTCCCGGGCCTGGTTCCCGGATTCCCCGCGAAGCATGGACAGCGTCAGGTCCCCCACCTGTTCCGGCCGGGTCTTCGCCGCGGCCGTCCCGATCCAGCGCAGGAGCGCTGGCGAACTCAGCCAATCGTGGAGCCACTTCGGAATCCTCCGGAACCAAACCGATTTCTGTTCGAGATAGACCGTCAATCCCCCGAAGAACACCGGCGTCCCTTGCGTCTCCTCCGGTTCGTCCGTCTTCAGGGGCAGGTACAGGGGCAGCATGGTCACCGAGTGCCCACGACGCCGAAGGGCGCCCACCAGCGCGTTGTCCCGAAGGCAATTGCCGCAATACATGCCTCCGGCCCCGGGAGTTAGTTGAACGATCCTCATTCCATGCCCCGATGTCCGGCGAACCGTAGCCGATCCCACGCGCTTCGCCAATCCACGACCCTTCCTTCGGTCGGGGGACTTGCCGATTGACGCATTCCGGCCGCCTCGGGAACCTGCCCGGCCCATGCCGAAAATACAGCGCGCGTTGCTCTCGGTTTCCGACAAGACGGGCCTCGCCTCGCTCGCCCGGACCCTCGCCGACGCGGGCGTCGAACTCATCTCAACCGGTGGGACCGCGAAGGCTCTTCGTGACGCCGGCCTGACCGTCATCGACCTCGGGACGTACACCGGCTTCCCGGAAATGCTCGATGGACGGGTCAAGACGCTCCACCCGAAGATCCACGGCGGGCTTCTCCATATCCGGGGGAACCCTGAGCACGAACGGGCCGTCGCGGAGCACGGGATCCCGCCGATCGATCTCGTGGTCGTCAACCTCTACCCGTTCGAAGCGACCGTCGCCCGACCCGGCGCGACCCTCCACGACGCGATCGAAAACATCGACATCGGCGGCCCCTCCATGCTTCGCAGCGCCGCCAAGAACCACGACAGCGTGACCGTGGTGACCGACCCCGGGGACTACGACGAGGTCGCCCGCCAAGTCGCGACCCAGGGAGAAACCACGCTGGAACTTCGCCGTCGGCTCGCCGCCAAGGTCTATGCACGGACCGCCGCCTACGACGCCGCCATCGCCGCCCACCTCCAGCGCGAGTTCAACGGCCCCACCGAGTGGCCCGCCACCCTGACCCTCGCTGCGCCACTCGCCCAGACGCTCCGCTACGGCGAGAACCCCCATCAACGCGCCGCGCTCTACGGCCCCTTTCGGGACCATTTCGAACAACTCCACGGCAAGGAGCTTTCCTTCAACAACATCCTCGATCTCACCGCCGCCGCCGCGCTCATCGCCGAGTTCGTTTCCGACTCCCCGACCCTCGCCATCCTGAAACACACCAACCCCTGCGGCGTCGGACAGGGAACCACGCTCGCCGAAGCCTGGGAACGCGCATTCGCCACCGACCGTCAGGCCCCGTTCGGCGGGATCATCGCCATGAATCGGCCGCTCGACCTTCCCTGCGCCCAATCCATCAATGAGATTTTCAGCGAAGTCATCGTCGCGCCGGATTTCACCGCGGACGCGCTCTCCCTCCTCACCAAGAAGAAGAATCTGCGCCTCATCCGCCTCCGCAACGACCCCACCGCCGCCGGCGGTTGGGACCTCCGCGGCGTGGGAGCCGGCTCCTACCTTCTCCAGGAAAGGGACCTTCGCGCCACCACCGCGGCGGACCTACGGACGGTTTCCCAAAGACCGCCTTCCGAGGCGGAACAGCACGCGATGCTCTTCGGTTGGAAAATCGTCAAACACGTCAAATCGAACGCGATCGTCTACGTGTCCGCCGACGCCGCGGGACACGGTCGCACGCTGGGAATCGGCGCGGGCCAGATGAGCCGCGTCGATTCCAGCCGAATCGCCGTCTGGAAGGCGGGAGAGGCCGGGCTGTCGCTCGCCGGCAGCGTGGTGTGCAGCGACGCGTTTTTCCCATTCGCCGACGGCTTGATCGCCGCCGCTTCGGCGGGCGCGACCGCGGCCATTCAACCCGGTGGATCCGTTCGCGATCCCGAAGTGATTCAGGCCGCCAACGATCGCGGCGTCGCGATGGCGTTCACCGGGACCCGCCATTTCCGGCACTGACACTCACCGCACTTCCCGGACCGAGTTCTCCGAGCCGTACGGATTGGGAACCCGGACCGCGCATTCGGCGTCGTCGCGCCACTCGCCATCGACCAGGAATCGGTAGCGATGGGAGCCCGGCTCGAGATCGACCGAGATCCGCCAGACGCCATCGGCGCCCTTGGTCAGCCCGAGGGGCGACTGTCCCCAGCCGGTGAAGTCGCCCACCAACTGAACGGTGATGGCGGTGGGCGCCGTGAATCGGAATTCCTGTTTCTTGAGTCGGGAGGCCTTGCTGCTCATCGTGTGCTCCTTCCTGGCGGAATCCGGAAGCTTCCCCGCAGTCTCCCAAGCGCCGGAGGTTCCGGCCGCCGTCGGTTTTATGCGCCTCTGAAACGGGGACGGCAACCGATTTGGGGTGGGGTGGATTGGCGGAAAGTCGCCGCGCCCACTCGGCTTGGAATGCGGCCCTCGATTCTCCGCGCCGCCCTGCCGGCTGAAAGCCGGAGCGGCAACCCCTGGGTAACCGCTATGGTTTCCACGGGTCCGCGGAGGAATCCGTGGATTCACCCAGGTCGCTGAGCCGGAGACCCAAGGAGGGACCGGATTCGAGCGGCCCCCAATCGTCCTCGGGAGCAGGCCCTCCGCGCTCAACCGGAGCGACGTAGCGTTCGAGGTACTTCATCGCCACCCGAAGATCCTTCGGAATGGGGCTTTCGATCACCAGGCGTTTTCCCGTCACGGGATGATCCAGCGCGAGGGACATCGCGTGGAGCGCGACGCGTCCCATCAGGGGTTTCTCCTCCTTGTTGCGGCGCGGCCGGTAGTCGCGCTTGATCTCCGAAAGCCAGAGCGGCGCTCCCCCGTAGACCCGGTCCGCGACCAACGGCATCTGGATCCAGCGAAGGTGAATCCGAATCTGGTGGGTTCGCCCGGTCCGTGGCCGGCATTCGAGCGCCGTGTACCCGCGGTAGCGGGTCAGCACCTTGAACGCGGTGAGACTCTTCTTGCCGGACTTGGGATCCACCCGCATCACCCCCGGACGCGTCGGGTGCGGCGCCAGTTTGGCGTCGACCTCGAAGGAATCCTCGACCGGCGAACCCTGGGCGAGAGCGAAGTAAACCTTCTCGGGCTTCTCGTTTCCAAAAAGGTTCGCGACGGCGGTCAGGACGGGTTTCGTCCGGCACAACAACAGCACTCCGGACGTTTCGAAATCGAGACGGTGAGCGTTGGCGAGATAGGTCAACCCGCGTTCCTTCGCCCAGGGAACCCCCCGCGCGATGTGCCCATGGAGCAACCGCATCAGGTTCGGACGCTCCGGATCGTAGCGATCGGGCGACGTCAGGAGACCCGAGGGTTTCTCGATCGCCAACAGGTGCTCGTCCTCGAAAAGGACGGGGACTTCCCAGTACTCCCCGGTCGCCGGCGACGACAACTTCAGGACCGCGGGCGCCGACGGTTGGGTGCCGGCCATGAAACGAGGCTAGTTCGAGGCGGGCGCGTTGGTCCCACCAATACCGGGCAGGTTCACATCCGCCACGGCCAGGCGCTTGCGCTCCCAATCCGAGAAGGCCGCGTACCGCCCGTACAACCGCTGCTGGGTGAGATACTCCGGGAGCGCCTCCTTCACGGTCTCGTCGGGGACGGGCTCGCGAG
>JBFWOK010000168.1:0-14416 GCA_050250555.1 Limisphaerales bacterium | reverse complement strand
GAACGATGACGCGGCGTGTTGGTCCCGCGCAGCTTGACGCGTTGTCCCGGGCGGCCCGAGCCTAGGTCCGCGCGTACGTTGGAAGTCCGCGCAAATCGTATCCACGCTCCATGAACCGGCATCTCACCACGAAGAGCTCGAAGGACACGAAACTCGAGCGAAGGGAGGGAATTCCATCCATCGGTCTTCTTCGTGATCTTCGTGTCTTCGTGGTGGAATCCTCCGCCGTCCCTGGATCCAACGCGCGAGCCGCAACTCGTTGATATTACCCATGACGCCCTACCTCGATCTGGTCCAAAAAACGCTGGCTCTTCGCCAGGCGGGACGCGAACTGCCCCTCGGGGGCTTCCCACCCGCGCCGCGAGTCCAGATTCCACCCAACGCTCCCACCGTCCTTCTGTTTTCACCCCATCCCGACGACGAATGCATCGTCGGCGGCCTCGCCCTTCGACTGCTTCGCGAATCCCAATGGCGGGTCATCAATGTCGCGGTCACCCAGGGCAGCCGGAAAGATCGCCAGGCCGGACGCTACGCCGAACTCGACGCGGCCTGCCGATTCCTTCAATTCGATCTCGTCCCCACCGCGCCCGGAGGGCTCGAAAAGGTGAATCCGAAGTCCCGGGCCTCCGATCCCGACTCGTGGCGCGCGTCGGTGGGAATCGTGTCCCGGATCCTGTCGGAACACCGGCCGCGGGTGGTCTTCTTTCCCCACGAACTCGACTGGAACAGCACCCACATCGGAACCCATCACCTGGTCGTCGACGCCCTCGGAACCCTTCCCGCCGGCGGGCCGCCCATCTTCGTCGTGGAAACGGAATTCTGGGGTCAGATGCCGACCCCTAATCTGATGGTCGAAAGTCCCGCCGAGGACGTCGCCGATCTCATGGCCGCGTGCTCGTTCCATGTCGGCGAGGTCCAACGCAATCCCTATCACCTCTCCCAGACCGCCTGGATGCAGGACAACGTCCGGCGCGGGGGCGAACTCGTCGGAGGCCAGGGCGGCGCCGCGCCCGACTACCCGTTCGCCACGCTGTACCGCCTTCGCCGATGGCAGGACGGTGCCCTGACTCCGTTCTATTCCGGAGGCCGCCTCCTTCCCGCCACCGAGAATCCAGCATCGCTTTTCGCCTGAGCCCCCAGCCGGTCCGGACTCGGGCCTTTCGAGAATCGACTCGCCCTGCCCGGGACGCGCCGCCACTCTTGCCGCGTCCGGCGCGTCCGGCGTCCCGTTCCCCGTGAAAGCCAAGATCATCATCACCCCCAAAAAGGCCGTCCTCGATCCCCAGGGAAAGACCGTGCAAACCGCCCTCGAGCACATGGGTTACAGCGGCATCCAGGCCGTGCACGTCGGGAAATACATCGAGATCGAACTGGCCGACGGAATCGATCCCGACGCCGCCCGCCAGGCGATCCAGGACGCCAGCCACCGATTCCTCAGCAATCCCATCATCGAGGATTTTCAGCTCGAAATCGCCGGCTGAAGGATCGTTCCCATGCGCTTCGCCGTCATCCAATTCCCGGCATCCAATTGCGATCAGGACGCCGTCCACGCGCTTCGCAATGTCCTCGGTCAGGAAGCCGACCTCGTCTGGCACAAGGAGACCACGATCGGGGGCGCCGATGCCGTCATCGTCCCCGGCGGATTCAGCTACGGCGACTACCTCCGCTGCGGCGCCATCGCGCGGTTCAGCCCCGTCATGCAGGCGGTTCAGCAATTCGCCGAGGACGGCGGAATCGTCCTCGGCATCTGCAACGGCTTCCAGGTGCTCTGCGAAGCGGGACTCCTGCCCGGCGCGCTGATCCGAAACCGCTCGCTGCAGTTCCGCTGCGAGCAGGTTTTTCTTCGCACCGCCACCCGTCGATCCCCATTCACCCGCGCCATTCCCGCGGGTCGGGTCCTCAGAATCCCGATCGCCCACGGCGACGGCTGCTATTTCGCGGACCCCGAGACCCTGGCCGCGCTCCGGGCGAATGACCAGGTGCTCTGGGAATACGCCAACAGTGCCGGCAATCCAGTCGACGATGCCAATCCCAACGGGTCCGTCGGGAACATCGCCGGAATCTGCAACGCGCGCCGGAACGTGGCCGGCCTGATGCCCCACCCCGAAAGGGCCTGCGAAACGATCCTCGGCGGCGATGACGGGCGGTTCGTCTTCGACGGGATCATCGCCTACCTGCGCGATCGACGCGCCACGCGAGCCGCTTAGTCGGGCCGCCGCCCCCGCCGCCCCCGCCGCCATGCCCCTCTTGGGGCGCCGACCGACCATGCAGCGCACGATGTCGCGGAGACAGAAAAGGCCCGGGATCGGCGCCTCCCTCGATTCCGGATCCATGCCCCGATTCGAACTCGACTCATCCGGGCTCCCGAATGCCCAAGCGCGGGCCGCTCGCTTTCCGATCGGCGTTCGACCGTGAGTGATACGGGAATCCATCCGCGACGTCCGGAACCGGGACCGGCCGGACCGTCAGGTTCGACCGATGCCGCGGAGATCGTGGTCACCGCGATGGGAGTCTGGTCGGCGTCAGGCACCTCGCTCGACGACTTTTCCGGTCACGTCCTTTCAGGAAATGGCCCGCGCGGGGTGTCGAAGGACTTGGCGACCGGGATCCTTGCGATCGAGGCGCCCGAACCCAATCCGCCGTCCGGATTCCCCCAGGCCCTGCGAATGGACCGGAGCGTCCACCTCGCGCTCGCGGCCGCATCCCAGGCGTACGCCGCGGCCGGCCTCGAAGACCTGGACCCCGACCGGATTGCCGTGCTGATCGGTAATTCCCGAGGTCCGGCCGGAAAATGGAGCGAACCGCGCTCCCAGCGGCTCCGTCCCACCCAGGCGGCCAACACGGCCGTGGCTTCCCTGAGTGGAGCCGTCTCGCTCGCGTTCGGAATTCGCGGGCCCTGCCTCACCGTTTCCGCGACCTGCGCCTCCGCGGCGCACGCGATCGCGCTCGGCGCAACTCTCCTGCGGGCTGGCGAAGCCGACGCGGTCCTCGCGGGAGGAGCCGAAGCCCCCCTGGTCGAGCCGGTGCTGGAGCAGTTCCGTGCCGCCCGCCTCCTTGGATCCCACGAGGATCCGACCCTGGCCTGCCGGCCCTTCGACCGCAGCCGGAACGGCATCATTCCAGGCGAGGGCGCGGCTTTTCTCGTTCTCGAGACGACCCGGCACGCCCGGGCCAGGCGACGGCCTCCCCACGCGGTGCTGGCGGGCTGGGCCGCGGGATCGGAGGCGCACAACCGCGTCGCCAGCCGCGCCGATGGCGCCGGTCTCGCCTCCGCGCTTCGGTTGGCCCTGGATCGCGCGGACGTTCGACCTCGAGACGTCGGCTACATCAACGCCCACGGAACGGGCACGCGCCTCAGCGACGCCTCGGAAGCCGCCGCCATCGGGAACGTGTTCGGTTCGGTCGGAACCCGTCCGCTCGTGAGTTCGACGAAGCCCGTCACGGGACATGTCTTCGGCGCGGCGCCGGCCCTGGAAGCGGTGATCACGATCGAAGCCTTGAAGGCGGGAAAGGCTCCCCCGACCTGGAGCTGCCGGGATCCGGATCCGGATCTCGACCTGAACCTCATCCTCGGACAGCCCAGGGACATCGCGACCCGGGTTGCGGTTTCCACGTCGTTGGGTTTCTGGGGAAGCACCGGCGCGCTCGTCTTCCGGACACCCTAGGCTTGGGTTGGACAAATCCCCTTCGCATACCCAGTCTCGCGCCCATGTCTGACGGCGCGGATGCACCTGTGGAACGGCTTTGGGATGAATACGGCGAAGTTTTTCGCGGTTTCGACGATACCACCCTGGCTCGCTGGATGTCCCAGACGCTCGGCCAGCTGGAAGGCCGGCTCTGGCGGATGTCCCATCCCCTCGTCGGCGCCTACCGCCTCGCCGCCCAGGCCGGTCACGACAAGCAAGTCTGGCTGAAGCGGCTCGCCTTCCCGCCCGCCGGATATCGGGAGGCGGCCTGCTGCCGCGCCCCGCTCCTGCCCCTTTTTACCCGCGACATCATCGAGTCCGGACTTCTTTGCCAGCACTGCGGTTCGACCGCGGTCGCGTTCTCCAGCCTTCCCAAGGAACTCCAGGCGCCGCTGCGGAAATGGGCCGAGGACTATGCCAAGATCCACGACGTCGCCCATTGGGATGATCGCCAGCGGAAGCAGGCCGGCAACTTCGAGCGCGCCCTGGATGACGCCGCGCGCCGGGCCGAAAAACTCCTCGCCCGCGTCGCCAAAGTCCATCTTCCCAACCTCCTGGAGCAATTCCCCGCCCTCGTTTGGGAGGATCAGGACGAATGCCTCGATGTCCGACCCGAGGACATCGTCCAGGATTGAACGCGGTGGCGTCGCTGGTTCGATTCCTCTTTCGCTGGTCCCTCAGGTTCCTCGCGCTCGCCCTCGTGCTGACGGCGGCCGTTGTTGTCTTTCGGGATGCCATCCTCCGCGAGTGGCTCGTCTTCCGGCTCCGAACCGTCACCGGCCTGGAAACCCGGCTCGACCGGGCTTCCCTGAACGTTCAGTCCAATCGCGTCGACTTCGCGTTCGAAAACCTCCAAATCCGCAACAGCCCGGACTTCGGGGGCTCGCTCCTGATCCACGCGCCGAGAATGCGCGTCGAACTCGATCGGAAAGCGCTTTCCCGTCGGGAAATCCGCGTCCTCCGCGCGAATCTCGACGTGGCCAGCGCCGCCGCCGTGCGAAGCGTCGATGGCCGCACCAACGTCTTCGCGCTGCGCGATGCCATCACCCGCAACGCGTCATGGATGGACGTGTTGTGGGCCGCGCCGCCCGGCTTTTCCTTCGAGGGTATCGACCGACTCGAACTCACCCTCGGCACCCTTCATCTGGTGAGCCTCGCCCCTCCCGCATTTCACAGGCCGATCGCCCTGGGAGTCACCAACGAGGTCCTGCACCACGTCCGATCCACGGACGATTTCCATCCCCTTCTCGTCCGGATTCTCGTTCGCGAGATCACGTCGGCCCTTTCCAGGGAACTGCGAACCCCGGCTCCCACGCCCAACCCGCCCGCTCCACCCCGGGATGGCCCCTGACGGTCATTCGTCACCTGGTGACGAACAACGTCACCGCGCAACGGCGCCGAGTGATTTCACATTTCATTTGGCGGATGATTGATCGGGCGCGGCTCCCGTGATGTCCGCGAGCAGTTTGAAAAAGCCGCGTTTGCGTTCGCTGCTGATGCCCCAGTTCACCGGCGGAGACTGGTAGCCGTCGCCGGGGGATTCGCCTTGGCGCCGGTAGTCGAACCATCCCCACGAGGCGCGCCCGGCGACCGCGGCGACGAAGTTGTTCTCGGGCTGCTCGAAGTTCTCGTGATCGTCTTCGTTGAAGAGCACCGGCATCACCCGGTAGCCCGGCACCGAGCGCGTCTCGCGCAGCATTGCCGTGATGCGCGCCGGGTCTTTCACGCCGTTGCCGTGCAGCAAAAGGAAGTCCGATGCGCGCACGACATTCTCCCGCGGAATGGCGCCGCCGCCGTAACTCGTGCCCGCGAGCAGTCGCCGCCCGTCGCGGGTGGTCGTCCGCACGCGCTCGATGAGTTCGTGAACGCGTTCCGGCCCCAGGATGGCGTGGTCGTAGGCCTTCACGTTCGTCTCGTTGTTCACTTCGATGATGACGTTCCGCCAGCCGCCATCGAGCACCCACCGAGTCGCTTCGTCCGTCGCTTTCACCACCGCCGCCTCGTCGCGCAGCCGCTGGTCCTGCCCGAAGTAAAAGTAACCGAGGATGACGACCATCCCGTGCTCATCCGCCGCATCGAGGATCCGTGCCATCCGCGCCGCGAACGCCGGGCGCAGCGAGCCGTCCCCCTCGAACGCGCCGGTCTCCCACGGCTGCGTCTTCGAGTAGCCTTCCGGCGAGCCGCCTTGGAAGTTCACCGTGACCGCGAGCAGCCCGTGCCGCCTCCACACCGGCATCGCCTCGACGAACTCGCGGTTGTTGCGTTCGGCGTCCCATTCGCCGGTGTCGACGTACGCCCAGCGCGGCGCGGTGTCCGAGTTCAAATCGTCGAACACGCCCTGCACCATGCGTGAATTCATGAGCAGCCCCTCGATGCGATGTCCACGCCACTCGCGCCCCGCATAGGTGGGCTGTCCGTTGATGTGAAACGAGTCCCCTTCGATGGAGACTACCGTCTTTCGCTCAGCGGCGAAAAGCAGCGAACTGGAGAGCGCGACGACCGCGAAGAATGCGGAGGAGATTTTCACGGTCGTAGACCCATCCATCAAACCTTCACCCACTTCCGGGTCTTGCTGCTCTTGAGAATGGCGTCGCAGACCTTGACCTCGTGGTGTCCGTCCTCGACCGAAGCGAAGGGAATCGCTCCCTTCTTCCCGGTCGCGATCGCCGTGTAGATCGCGCGCATGTTCATCTTGAACGTGTCCGGAAATCCCTCGGCGTGCCCGCCGGGGTAGTCGGAGAACCCCGCGATGTCCTCCATGAACCCGGGCGAACCGCGCAACGAAGTTTCGTTGGCCCCATCCCGGCTTCCGTACTGGATCGTGTTGGGTTCCTCGGAGTTCCAGCACGCCGACTTCTCGGATCCGTAGATCTCGAGTCGAAGGCAATTCTTCCGGCCGGCCGCGACCTGGGACACGTTGACGCTCCCGAACACCCCGCCGCCCCAGCGCAGCAGGACCGCCGCGTAATCCTCGGTCTCGACCGGATACGTGGCGTACTTCATCGCGGCGCCCGCCTTCGAGTAGGTCTGAACCTCGCCCAGGGGACGCTTGCGGGTCTTGTGAAGGGTTTCGAGCTGGGCGTACACCTCCGAGATTTTGTCCCCCAGGATGAACGAAGCCGCATCCATCCAGTGGGTGCCGATGTCGGACACCGCGCGCAACGCGCCACCCTCGTTCGGCAAAAGCCGCCAGTTGTAATCGGTGTCCTTGAGGAGCCAGTCCTGCATGTAACTCCCGTTCACGTGGAAAATGCGGCCGAAATCGCCGCGCTGAACCGCGGCCCGCAACTGCACGACGGCCGGGTAAAACCGCAGGTTGTAGTTCACCGCGAACACCTGCCCGGGTCGCGACTTCGCGAGCGCCACCAGCTGCGCCGTCTCCTTCGAAGTCATCGCGAGCGGTTTCTCGCAGATCACGTGCTTGCCCGCCTTGAGCGCATCCGAGGCGTGTCCCGCATGGAGCTTGTTCGGCGACGCGATATGGACCACGTCCACCTCGGGGTGCGTCACGAGCTTTTTGTGGTCGAGATCCGTGATCGCGTTCGGCACACCCCACTTGTCGGCGACGACCTTCGCCCGGTCGTTGTCCACGATGGCGCTCACCTGGACGCCGATCCGTTTCAGGGCCTCGATGTGGGCTGGTCCGATGAATCCGGTGCCGATGATCCCCGCACGGAGAGAAGTGATGGCTTTTGGCATGTCAATGGGTTGTTGGTTTCAGATTCGAAAGCATTTTGGCCGAGAGCAGCAAAGCGCGGCCGTTGTGGTAGGCGCCCTGCCACATCGAACTCCGGGAGCGGTTCGGGTGAGCCGATCCGTCGGCGGCGCGGGTGGCCCACCATCCCCCGTCCGGCGCCACCTGGTGGCGTTCGATAAAGTCCAGCGTCTCCGCGAAGGCCCTGTAATACCGGACGTTCCCCGTCAACCGGTACAGGTCCAGCATCCCGACCAGCGCCTCCGACTGAACCCACCATTCCTTTTTGGTCTCGTCGGCCGACTCTCCGGGAGCGCCCGTGTAGAAAAATCCCCCGTGGACCGCATCATAGCCGTTCGTCAGGGAGTAGTCCGCCAACGATTCAGCCCAGCCGCGGTAGAGATGCTCCGACCTCCCAAGGGTTCGCACCGCGTCCAAGGTCAGCCAGATGCACTCCACGTCGTGGCCGTAGCTAGCCCTCTGGTTTCCGGGAACTTCGGCCACGGTCCAGTTCGGAAGCCAGCCGTCCAGATTGAAGCGGTGTCCCGGATGCTGAACGGTCCCCGCATTGATCCGGACCAGTTCCTCGACCCGGTTCCGAAGGGTCGCATCCGGCCAGACCTTCCCGAGGGCGGTGAAGGATTCCAGCAGGTGCAGGTGGGTGTTGTAGGTCTTCGTCCCGATCGCCCCCACGTACCGCGATTCGGCCGGATCGGTCACCGGTCGCCAGTCACCGTAAAAGAACTCGGCGTACCCCCCATTCCGCGCGTCATGCGCCCGACGGTCCCAGACCTGGAAAAGCTCGCGCGCCTGCTTCAACGCCGAACCGTCCCGCGTCGCCTGGTGGTAGGCCACCAGGGCGTAAATCATGAAGGAGTTGTGGTAGGCGTGCTTCCTGCGATCCACCGGTTCCCCGGCATCCGTCGCCTTCGAGAAGTACCCGCCGTTCCGCGCGTCACGGAAGGCGCGCTGCAGGAACTCGTACCCGAGCCACGCGGCGTTCAGGCACTCCGCTCGCTCGATGTTCTCCGACGCCATCGTCGAGAAGAACCACAGCTGCCGGGCCTGCAGTGTCAGGAACTTCTCGCCCCGAAAAACAAACTTCCCGTCGCGCCAGTCCTCCAGGTATCCGCCATGGATCCGGTCCAGACATCCCGGCATGTAGAAGTCGAACACTGTCCGGCGCAACAGGTTCCGACAGCGATCCGCCTGCCGACGCAACTCACCCGCGTCCGGTCCGCCCGCGCCGGGCGCCGTCGCCGCCCATGCCGTTCCCGCACCGCCCAAAAGCAAGGCGCACGCCAGCAGCAGGTTGAATCGGCCACCAATCATTCGGTTTTCAGCCGCTTTCGCTACGGGGAAACCCCGCCCGGGTCAAGCCCGCCATGGACCTGCGTTCGAACGGATAACACAGGAACGGATGGGCCGATCATTCAGGCACCCCGGCAGGCGGATCACCCGGTCCGATCTCGTGGTCGATCCACGCGACACGCTTCTCGATCCAACGGGAAAGCCATTCGATCTCGTCTTCGTAGGTCCTCCCCACGAAGTAGTTGCAGGTGACCTTGCGACCGAGAATCGGCCAGCGTTTGAAATTCCTCTGCCTCGCGCCATCAAGTTCGCCGGCAAGCTGGCGGATCCGATTCCGCAGCGTGGGCGGATCGAAAACGGCCTTTCTCAACTCACGCCACCGTTCGGAGACTCGGGCCGCATACTTGGGATCCTGCATCAGCCGTTCGTGCCACGAGATCTCCGTGGACCGAAGGTTCTCGCCATACCAGCCGTCCGTTTCCCAACCCTCGTAGTAGTCTGCGTTCCCGAACGACCGGTTCCAGTCCCAGGGCGGACCCAGTTGCAGCTTTCCCTCGCGATCCTTGGTGAGAAACGCGCTGTACCGGAATCCATCCACGTTCTTCGTCCCCTCGACCAGCCAGTGCATGTCGATCATCGAGTCAACGTCGAGATAGGCGGCGTAGCCCGTTCGAGGATCGGCGAATTCGGGACCATGCAGCGCGTTCTCGAACGCCTGGAAGTAGCCCGCGATCCAGCTCCGCTGCTCCCGCGTGATCAATCGATCCTTCGGCGAAACAAAGAAATACGGGCCGCCCTGCCTCGTTCGAAACCGCGCGCCATCCCGATCCTGATGGTCCCTCTTGACGATGTACCCACCGGTGATCGCGGGTTCCGCCTGGTCGTCCGGTTCCAGTTTCTTGATGTTCACCCGCTCGGCACCGCGTTTGATTTTCTCGATGAGGATGTAGACGCCCTCGTAGTCGTTCATCGAAACCGGCCCGGTTGTTCGGTTCACAAACAGCTCGACGAACCGCGTCCGCGGCGCGTACCGCCCCATCGCGCGGGTCATCTCAAACGCGAGCACATCCCGCAGCATCGTCTTGTCCTCGAAGGGAGCATAAAGGACCCAGTCGTCGTCCTTCGGAAGGCCCAGCAACGACGCCTTCACCTGGTTCGTCGCCGCGTCCACGAGATGAACGGTGTACGAAAGCTTCGGAAGGCGGAGCGACGAGTAGCCGCGGTAGTGAATCAATGAGTGCCCATTGAAAGCAGGCGCGACCGGTCCGGCTTCGGGCTTCCAGCCGGGATCATGAATCTCGAGTCGGACAAAGGTCGACGCATCCCGCTCCACGCGGCGTCCCTCCGTCGAAAGGATGACCACCGGAAGACTCGATGAGAACCCAGCCATCGACGGACGGCGTTCCGGATCGCGCCCTTCCTGAAGATCCAGCCGCGCCATTTGCCTCAGTTCCGGCACTCCCAATCCCGGTGACCTTCCGAACGAGCGCCGATGGCCCTTGGCCACGTTGATCTGCTGCACCGCGGCGACGGTGAGCGCAACAACACCCAGAGCCATCGCCGCCAGCGGCGCGCCAATACCCCGCGGAGACCGGTCCCGAACCAGTACCAAAAGCAGGGAGATCAGGCCGAACACCAGGGCCGCCACCGCGAGCAACACCCCAAAACCGGCGAACGGCGCCCCGGGAATGCCGCTCAGCACCAAGGCGCCCGCACCCAGGACCCACCCCGCCCTTCCTGGGCGACTTTGTTTCGGTTTCATTGTTGTGTCCGAACGAACCCGCGGGACCCGAGGAACACCCTCGTCACAAGGCTACCAAGTCACCGGTTCCTGTCGCAAAGCTGAGCAACGCGCCGAAGCCGCCGCCAGACGAAAAACTCGAAACGGATTCCTTTCTTGGTTCCCCCAACTCACGCGGCTTACTTTCGTCCGAGATGAAGGCAACCCTGACAAGCAAGGGTCAGATCACCATCCCGGTTGGCATCCGCAACCGCCTTCGACTGAAGCCTGGCGACATCCTCGAATTCGACGAGACCACCCCGTTTCTGAAAGCCAACAAGCCCATCGCCCCGGAAGCATGGACGGAGTTTGGACGCGAAACCACCGACCCGTGGAAGGCCATGGATGGACCACAGATCATGGAGGAACTGCGAGGCCCCGTTGAACTGCCGAACGCCACCAAGCACGCTGTTTCAGTCGCATTCGCACCGTCCTGGCGTGCGGGCCGGTCGCCGCGCCCGCGGATCGCGTCGCTATCTTCCCCCCGCCTTGACGCGCCTGGGAGCGCCGGAATGAAACCCATATCCCTCTGGCTTGCCATTCCTTGGGAGTTCACTGGCTCTTGGATTTGGGAACCGCCAGGGGTTCCCAATCAGAATTCCGGAGCACGATCGGGCCGTTGTCCGTGGGCACCGGCACTCCAGCCGCCGTCATCACCCGCTGGATGGCCACGACGGTATCCTCGGAGGGCTTGAAATTCCCCGGCCGATATCCCTGCGCGAGCATCAGGGGCGTGGAACCAAACCGATTCTTCCGGTTCCAGACTCCGGGCTCGGCTCCGTGGTCGGCGAGGTATTGGACCACCTTGGGCAGATTCTTCAGAGCGGCACCGTGCATGGCGGTCTCGCCGTTGTCATCCACCGCGTTGACGTCGGCGCCCAATTGGAGGAGCAGCGCCACCGCTTCGAGCACCTCGGGTTCCTCACCCGCGACTTCCGTGGCCTGATCGGAGCCGACATGGATCCCGCAGGCGGCGATCAGCGGCGTGCAACCATCCTTGTTGGGAATGGTCGGGTCGGCGCCCAGTTCGATCAGCAGCTTCATGTAGGGAACGTCGGCGGTTGCCGAGGCCATCAGGAACGCTGTGGCACCCTGGGTGTGGTACTTGCCAAGCCCCCCCCGACCCCTCTCCAACCGCGCGTTCACGTCCGCTCCGCGCCGTACCAGTTCCCTGATGAATTCCACGCTGCTGAGGCCGGTCAGTTCGGGCGGCGGCGGGGCGCCGAAATCCTCGCCGCGAGGCGGTTTGCGCACCCATGTCATGATGTGAAGGGGAGAGAAACCCGAGCGTTGGTCATTGGGATCGGCACCCGCCTCGACGAGGCTCAGCGCCAGCGCATAGTGGCCATTCTCGACCGCGAGAATCAGCGCGCTGGACCCTTTGGCAGGCGCTTTCCCTCCGGGCTTGGACGGATCCGTCACCGCGTTCACGTCCACGCCCGCCTTCAGCAAGGCGCGCACGACGGCCGTCCGACCTTCCCGGGCGGCGAAGAGCATGGGCGTGAATCCCGAACCCGGCAGGGTCGCGTTCACGTCGGCCCCCGCCCGGATCAGCAGTTCCACGACGTCGGCGTGGCCTTCCGCCGCCGCCCACATGAGGGCGGTCTGGCCACGCCGCTCCCGCGAATCGACCTGGGCACCGCGTCGGAGCAGCGCCTCGACCGGTCCGGGTCGCCCCGTGCGGGCGGCGGTCATGAGGGCGGTTTCACCGCCGCGCAGGGTGGTGTCGGGATTCGCACCCCGTTCCAACAGTCGTTCCACGATCTCGCCGTCGGCGCGCTGGCATGCGAGCGACAGAGGCGCGACCCCGTACCGATTGGTCGCCGCGACGTCGGATCCGGCCGCGAGCAGCGCGCGGGCTGATCTCAGGTCGCCACGGTACGCGGCCCAATGCAGGGCCGTCATGCCGTCCGCCTGGGTGGCGTTGACGTCGGCGCCGTCGGCGATCAGCCGCTCGAGCGTTTCGAACTCGCCGTTTTCAGCCGCGTTGGCGACGGCCGACGCCGAAGGACCCGCAACGCCCGGGGCCGTCAACAGAGGCAGAAAGGCGAGAGCCTGCGCCGTCCTCATGAACCAGGTCCGCAACATGGCGTCACAGGGCAAGCGGTTCGAACAAGGCGTCCAGCCGGCCATTGCTGTCGCCGAACCGGTCGAGTCTCACGCCGACCTTGTCGAGGAGCGCCAGGTGGAGATTCGCCAGGGGCGTGGGCTTGCCCAACCTGAGATGACGCCCGCCCTTCACGCCGCCCGCGGCTCCCCCCGCCACCAGGATGGGAAGGTTGGTGTGGTCATGGACGTTGGGATTGCCGATACCGCTGCCGAAGAGAAGGAGCGAATGGTCGAGCAAGGTCCCGTTGCCTTCTTTGGTCTCCTTGAGACGCCCGACAAACTCGGCGAAGAGCGAGACGTGGAACTGATTGATCTTCGCCATGCGCGCGATCTTCTCCGGGTCATTCCCGTGGTGGGAGAGTGGGTGATGAGGGTCGGACACACCAATCTCCGGATAGGTCCGGTTGCTGGTCTCGCGCGCCAACTGAAAGGTGATGACCCGCGTCACGTCGGCCTGCATGGCGAGCCTCTGGAGATCGAACATGAGGCGCGCGTGGTCGGCATACGCGGCCGGCACGCCCATCGGTCGGTCGAGGTCCGGCAGCGGATGGTCCTTTGCGTCGGTTTCCGCTTTCTGAATGCGCCGTTCGACTTCACGCACGGTGTCGAGATACTCGCTCATCCGCGCGCGATCGCCGGGGCCGAGATCGCGGCTCAGCCGTGCGATGTCCTCGCTGAACCAGTCGAGGAGACTCGCGCGCGTGCGCAGCGCGGCCCGCCGGTCGCTCGGGCTGCCGCCGTCGCCGAACAGCGTTTCGAACACGATCCGTGGGTGCGCCTCCGCCGGCAGCGGGGTCGTGGGGGAGGACCAGGAAAGGTTGTTCTGGTAGGCGCACGCGTAGCCGTTGTCGCACTGACCCACCACCTCGAGCAGGTCCATGGCGAGCTCGAGGGAAGGCAATTGCGTCTCGCGGCCAATCTCCCGCGCGGCCACCTGATCGACGGTCGTTCCGAGATAGTAATCGTTGCTCTCCGTCATCTTCGCCTTGGCGCAGCTGAGAAAGGAGGCATTCGAGGTCGCGTGCCCGCCCGGATAGGCGCAGCGCAGCTCGAGGTCGGTCACGACCGTGATGTGTTCCTTGACCGGCTCGATCGAGGACAGGATCGGCGACAGTTCGCCCAATCGCCCCTCGCCCGGCGGAGTCCACCGGCTCTGATCGCAGCCCATCGGCATGAAGACGTACCCGATCCGACGGACGGGTTCCGCGGCGCTTCGCGCGAGCGGCGTGGCCGCGGGCACCATCGCATCCAGCAGCGGCAGCGCCAGCGTGGTCCCCACGCCGCGCAGGAACGTGCGGCGTGGCATGGATTTCTTGGTGATGATCATGGGACCTTTCTTTGGGTGAACGGTGTGCTTCGGACGATGCCCGTGACGATAGCCGATATCCGGTAGCCTTCAGCCTCCGCCTCGCGGACGATCTTTCGCACGGCCGGCGCGTCCGTCGGTTCGAGACCCCGACCGAGCGCGAACGTGAGAAGCTTCTCGGTGAACGCTCCGACGAACAGTTCGGGACGCCCCACCAGGCGTTCCTCCAGGCCCCCGACGCCATCGAACGAGCTTCCCTCCGGAAGACCGCCCCGAGCGTCCACCGGAAGGCCATCCTCCAACGTGCGCCAGCGACCGATCGCATCGTAGTTTTCCAAGGCGAAACCGGGAGGGTCGATCAGGGCGTGGCATCCCGCGCACGCGGCGTCCGCCCGATGCGCGGCGAGTCGTTCGCGCACCGTCGAGGATTCGGATTCCGTGCGCTCCCGAAGCGCCGGAACCGTGGCTGGCGGCGGTGGGGGTGGCGTGCCCAGGAGGTTGTCCAGGATCCATTTGCCGCGAAGCACCGG
>JBFWOK010000167.1:0-14509 GCA_050250555.1 Limisphaerales bacterium | reverse complement strand
TGGCCTTACGGTGTATTCATCACAGCCGGCGCCTCGACCTCTTCTGGAAAGACCGCCTCGCTGCACATGCTGCTCGCAACGACTCCCTTGTCTTGGCGGCCTGATGAAGAATCCCGTCGTGCGCCCAGCCCCGATTCGCGACAGCAAAACTCCTCGAAATCCGACCGCCAATCGCATACGAACTCGCACTGACCCGCGCGCATGGAATTTCTGTGCCCCAAGTGCGAGCGCCCCACCGGCCTGATGCGGAGCGCCTGCCGGAATTGCGGCTTTTCCCTCACCATCGGGTCCGTTGTCGGCCATTACTGGGACCGGCTCAAGTCGCTCGCCGCGTTGCGGTGCCCGCAATGCCAGAACGCGGTGCCCGTCGGTCAACCGGCCTGCGGAACTTGTGGTAAGGCGATGACCCTCGGGGCGGCCATCCAATACGCCGCCGACCCGCCGAAGAAGTGGTGGCATCGCTTTCTCCGGGGGGCGACCCGCGGCCAGAAGCGCCTCATTCAGTGGATCTACCTTTTCCTCAGCGTGCTTCTCCTGCTGGGAACGGTGGCCCACAAGTTGACGAGCGAAGTCCAGCAGGCCGCTGCCTGGGCGGGCGATCAAACCCGCAAGGCCGACGAGATCCGGACTCTTCTGCGGACGCTTTCCCAGGAATCGAAGGTGCGGGTCACCACGGCCACGCTGGTGGCGGATTCGCCGACGCTGGACGCCGCCATCCAGCGCCCGACTGCGGCCGAACTCTCGGCGCAACAGCAGGTCGCCGCCGCCAAGACGGATGAGGCTCGCAGGACGGCGACAGAGACCGTCGCCAATGCCGAGATCGTCAAGATTCGCGAGACCGCCGAGGCCGAAGCCGCGCGCATCGTGGCCAGCGCCAAAGCGGAAGCGGAAGCGAAACTGGCTGCGGTCGACCGGGAATTGGCGATGAAGAAGGCCGAGCAGGTGAAGGCCGACACGGAAACCAAGGTGGCCACCGAGACCATCATGGATGAAGCGCGGAAGCTTGAACTCCGGAAGAAGGCGGAAGACCCCGCCATTCAGGGGAAGCTGAAGGTGTTCACCACGCCCGGGTACTGGCAGGTCGACAAGATGACGTTGGACCTGAAGCCCCATTCCTTCACGAAACTCAGAAGCCGCGGCGCCTTGGAGCCGACCATCAAGGGAGCCAGGGAGTTGGTCAGGGTCGTGACCGACAAGGACGACAAGGTCCGGCCCCGGTGGAAGATTCAGGCGTTCAATTTCCTGAACCAGCCGGAGCAGATCGAGCAGATCAAAGAGGCCCAGGTGCTGTTGAACGAACTCGGCCCCACCCTCGTCGAGATGAAGATGCTGGAGCCGTGAATCGCCGAATCTCTGACGAGAGCGGGCATCATTCCCAACCTCATCTCAGGGGTACTCTCATGAGACTAGCGATCCTGGTCGCGATATCGACGTTTGCCATGCTCACCTCAACCGTGGGGCGCGGGGCTTCGCTCGTTGCCGACCTGCTCATCCTCAACGCTTCGGTCCGCACCATGGACCAAGCGCAACCGAAGGCGGATGCGGTCGCCGTCGCCGGCAACCGGATCGCAGCGGTCGGTTCCACGGCAGACCTGCGCCCGCTGGCCGGACCGCGAACCCGGGTGATTGACGCGGCCGGTCACACGGTCGTTCCCGGATTCAACGACGCGCATGTTCACTGGCTTAGCGGCGGGTTCTCGATCACGAGCATGGATTTGCGGGACGCCTCGTCGCCCGCTGAGTTGGCCCGGCGGCTGGACGAGCACGCTAAGACGCTGCCTAAGGGAACCTGGATTCTGGGTGGCGATTGGGACCATGAGAATTGGCCCGGCACTCCGTTGCCCACGAGGGAAATGATCGATGCCGCGACGCCGGATCACCCGGTCTTCGTCAACCGGCTCGACGGCCACATGGCGCTCGCGAACAGCTTGGCGCTCGGACTCGCCCGCGTCACGAAGGACACCAAGGACGTGGACGGTGGGTTGATCGTCCGCAATGCCCAAGGCGAACCGACGGGCGTGTTGAAGGACGCGGCGATGGCGTACGTGGAGAAAGTCATTCCACCGCGATCGTGGGATGAGAAACTCGCGGCCGCGCGTGCTGCCACCGAACACGCCGCCCGACTCGGCGTGACCAGCGTCCAGGACATGTCTGCCGACGACGACGTTGGCGTTTACCAGTATCAACTGGCGCGCGGCGAATTGAAGACCCGCATCTACTGCTCTCGCTCGATTGTCTCCTGGGATGTCCTCGGCAAGATCGGTGTCCGCGCGCCGTTTGGCAGCGACTGGTTGCGGATCGGCGGCCTCAAGGGCTTCGCTGACGGCAGCCTGGGCTCGACCACCGCGTACTTCTTCGCCCCGTACCTCGACGCGCCGGGCACGCGCGGCCTGCTCTTCGGTCAGATGTTCCCGGAAGGCATCATGCTCCGGCGCGTCGCCGAGGCGGACCGACTCGGCCTGCACATCATGATCCACGCCATTGGTGACGCGGCGAACCAGCGGATTCTCGACATCTACCAGGAGGTTGCCCGGGACAACGGCCCCCGGGACCGGCGTTTCCGCATCGAGCACGCGCAGCATCTGCGCCCGGACGAAATCCGACGGTTCGCCGCGCAGAAGGTGATCGCTTCGATGCAACCCTATCACTGTGCCGATGACGGCCGGTGGTGCGAGAAGCGCATCGGCCCGGAACGCGCCAAGGGCACCTATGCATTCCGTTCCTTGCTCGATGCGGGCGCTGTGCTGGCGTTCGGCACGGATTGGACTGTCTCGCCGCTAAACCCCATGCAATCCCTCAAGGCCGCGGTGACTCGCCAGACATTGGACGGCAAACATCCCGGCGGCTGGGTCCCGGAACAGAAGATCACGCTGGAGGAGGCCATTCGCGCGTACACCGTGGGGTCGGCTTACGCCGAGTTTCAGGAGAACGTGAAGGGTTCGATTACAGCCGGGAAGCTCGCGGATTTGGTCGTGCTCGACCGGGACATCTTCGCCCTGAACCCCGCCGAATTGGATCAGGTCGACGTAACCCTGACCGTGGTGGACGGTCGCATTGCCTACGAGGCGAAGCGATAGCGCAGCACCTCGTGTCCCATCACGAAAGAGGCGCAATCTCAGGCAATTCCCCGGTGATCCGCGAGTTGTCGACTGTCGGAGTCCCAAGGCCAGGTTCAGGTCCATTTGACCCTGCATTGGTACGGCTTGAATGCCCCTTCCAATCGCCCAAGCTCCCGACGGATCCGAAGTCAACCGTCCATCCGGAAGCATGAGCGCACGCACTCCACCAAATCCCCACGCCTGGCGCGCCACCAACCGACGCACCGGCCTTCGGCCCGTAGTCGTGACGGCAGTCGCAACGTTGGCCGCCTGCCCGTTGGGGTTAACGGCTCGCGGGCAGGGCCAGGCGAAGCCGGCCTTTCAGTATGAGTCGGGAGACATCCGTGTGAGCGTGCCCACCGCGGACGAGCCGCGCGTGAAGCTGTTCGGGCCCGAATCACTCAGGCTCGCGGCACTGTACCTGGAGGATGGCGCGGTCAGTTGGGTGCGCGAAAAGTCCTGCGTGAACTGCCACACGACCGGTCCCTACCTCGCTGAGCGCACGGCGTGGACGAAGCCGTTCGGCAAGCCAAGCGCCGAGGTCCTCGCCGATTTTGTCGATTCCGTCCCGAAGGAGGTCACGGCGGTGAAGGAGACGGAGGCGAACGGCCACAAGCACTATCCCGGCACCTTCTACAGCGTGTGGCGCAGCCTCGGCCTGGCCGAATGGGACCGTCACATGAATGGCCAAACCTCGGAGCCCACGGACCGGTCGCTGCGCGACATGTTTGAGCGGCAGTCGGCGAACGGCGCCTTTGTCAGCCACGGTGAGGTGGAGATTCCTCACATCACCACCGACTTCGAGCTCACCCTCCAGGCCGCCCGTGCGATTTGTGCCGCGCCAGGCTGGTTGGCTGGCCTCAAGGACGACGCTCTCCTGGCCCGCGTGGCGAAGATGAAGGAGTGGCTTCGAGGCACTGCTCCGAAGAACGACTTCGACCGCATCCTGAAACTCCAACTCGCGCACTACCTGCCTGAGCTCGTTCCTCAACCCGAGCGGGATGCGGCGATGGCGTTGCTCACCTCGAAGCAGCATTCCGACGGTGGTTGGTCCACGCGCGACATGTCGCCGATCGACGACTGGCACTTTGAGATGAGCGCGACGGTTCTGAACCTCATCAGGAATCTGCCCGATGCCGCCAGGCCGGAGAGCGACGCTTACATGACGGCGTTCGCCATCGTGCTGTTGCGTCAGAGCGACGTACCGGTCTCCGACAGCCGCGTTCAGCGCGGCCTCGCGTGGCTGAGACGCGAGCAGCGTGAAAGCGGGCGCTGGTGGATGCATTCGCTCTACCGTGGGAACTACCATTACATCACCTACATCGCCACAGCGCAGGCGTTGAAGGCGTTTGATTTGTGCGGGGAACTGCCCGTCGCGGCGACGAACTGACACCCGCCGATTCGAGCATCGGCCACTCGGGGGAGACGAAGTCGGTACGACACACGCCAAACGGCATGGCCGACCCAGTGGTGCTTCAGAATCCGAACGCCCCGTACTGTCGCATCAGTCTTTGGATCGTCGGCGCGTGCGCACGGAAGGGTTCCGGAGGCGGCGGCGGAAGGGGCACGGCGACCGACGGACCGAAGGGCGTCTGGGCAGCCTTCAGGTTGTACGCCTTCACGAGCAGGGCTTCGAGGTTGACGACGTCGCGGATGTTGTACGCCAGGAGGGTTTCGAGCGCCTGGGCGTCGCCGCGCATCCGGTACTCGCGCCACAGGAGCACGGCGAAGTAGCCGTCCACGTTCGCCAGGTCGCCACGGTCCAACCCCAAACGGCGCTCGCACCCCTTGAGCCCGCCCTTGTACCCCAGGCTCGCCAGCACATAGCGGAGATCGACGTGCGCCTGGTCGAGCGCGAGGCCGAACGACGCGCGGAGAATTGGCAGGTCGAAACACTTCCCGTTGTACGTCACCAGCAGCCGGTACTCCCGGATGTCCTGAGCGAACTCGGCGAGGTTCTGCCCGTGGACGTAGTGACGGATGGACCGTCCATCGTAGAGGGCGATGGTCGTGATGTGATCGCCGGGACCGCCCAGGCCGGTGGTTTCGATGTCCACGTACGCCACCGAGTCTCGGAACTCAGGGTACAACCGCCAATGCTCACTGGCCGGCATGGTTGCCGCAAAGAATGCGGAATTCCTGCCGGCCAGATGCCGCTGCGATTCCGCGAGGTGTTGGACCAACTGTTCGCGCCGCCTGGCACCGAGCGCCGCGGCGGCCGGTTCGACCGCGTCCCAGGACACCGCTCCCGAGGCCCAGAGGCGTTCCTCGGCCTTCAGGCCGATCCGGGGCACGTGGCAAAAAGTCTGACGCAGCACGGGCGGAGCTTGGCGAAGACGAAACGGGGCAGCAATGCGGCACCGGTGCTTCCATCAATGAGGTGATCCAAAAGGTGGGTTGAACCACGGAGACGCCGAGACACAGAGGACGAGGGGGACCGGAGGGGGATGCCGAAGCGTCATCCGGACCTGGATTCCATATCCCTGGTTCCCCTCAGGCCTCCGGGCGTCGGTGGTGACGTTTCGAGGCCCTCGGCGAAACTACAACTCCGGCTCCTGTCTCATGCCATGCCAGTATCTCAGGATGTCCACGCAATTCTCCCCAAGCCTCGGTCGGTAGTAGATGACGTAGGGGCGTGAGATCAGCTTGCGGACTCCGGGACGCTTGGCATACGGCGAGCCGACGAGGGGGAACTCCTGCAGGATCGCAACGCGAGCGATCAGCGCATGACCCGTGCGCAAAGCCGCCTCAGGATCGTCCCTGGCGATGTAGCGCACGACCGATTCCAGATCCGTGATGGCCTGCGGCGAGAAGATTATCTTGCAGCCCATGAGCGGACGCGCTGGCGGACTTCCTCCAACGGCAGACCTCGGCCGGTGTCAATGTTGCGCGTCGCTTCGTCCAGCGAACCAAGGAGTTGTGCTTCCTCCTCGGCGGTCATCTCCGGCTCCGCCTGCGAATTGAGCCACACCTTCAAGGCTTGCTGCTCGCTCTTGGGAAGGAGCGCGACCGCCTCTTGGATTTCGACCAAAGTGCTCATGCCTTCTTAAAATGCCGCTCCGCGCGAGCGCAAGCAAGCGAGCACCCGAGGCCGCCGGTTAACGGATGGAGGGGTCCCAGCCGGCTTGGTCGGGCAGCCTTCGCGCCAACTCCTGGCTGGACCCTGGGGCTTTCCACGGCCGCGTGATGCCGAGGTCTGTCGGGCCATCGCGGCTGCCGGCTCCGTTGTCACGAATGCTGCCGCGAGTCGCCGGCTGGGCCCGATCTGACTTCACCCGTTTCACAAGAAGGTCTCGCCCTGAAGGGCGAGCTGTTTTTCCGCGCGCCGCATCGCGGGCGCGGCCGGCTTGGTCGAGGGCCCTTCGCGCCAGCTCCTTGCCGTAAACCCACCGTTTCCCGGGCGAGGTGATGTCGAGGTCCGGACGTCGACCTCCGCTTCCGATTCCGCTGTCACGAAGGGTGCTGCGAGTCGCCGTCCGTCCCGCGCTGACTTCGCCCGCTCTTCCAAATCGTCAGCCCTGCGGGCTGGCCTTGTTGTTCTTCACCTTCGAAAGGGGGGGTGGGGGTGTTTCAAGCCCAGGGCGAAAACACCCCCCACCCCCCCTTCCGCCGGTGAATGTTTTTGGGGGAAGGAGGTGGGCGAAACATTGGAGGACATCATGATCGACCGTAACCAACCGCAACGACGCTTTCCGCTCGGGCAGATTGTCATCACGCCCAATGCCCTGGAGCGCATCGACGCTGCCGATGCATGCGCGTGCCTACGACGGCACGCGCTCGGGGACTGGGGCGAGCTGCCGCCGGAGGACATCCAGGAGAACGAGCTTTCCCTGAAGGAAGGCTTCCGCCTGTTCTCGGCCTACACCGACCGGCACTCCACCCGGTTTTACATCATCACCGAGGCCGACCGCAGCGTTACCACGCTGTTGTTGCCCGAGGACTATTAGCCCAACCCGCCGCCGGGAGTTCCCCGGCGGCTTTTCATTCCCAAGGAGGAATCGACCATGAACATCTACGAAACCGTTACCGCCCGCATTCTGAACCAACTCGACGCCGGGGTCGTCCCATGGCGCAAGACCTGGACGACCGGGCTGCCGAAGAGCCTCACCACCGGCAAGGAGTACCGAGGCGTCAACATTTTGATCCTCGGGACGGCGCCTTTCTCCTCCCGGTACTGGGTGACGTATCGGGAGGCCTAGCGCCTCGGGGGACATGTCCGCCGCGGCGAGCGCGCTTCCCCGGTCGTCTTTTGGAAATGGCGCACACCCCAGGAACTCGCCCGGCTCCGCGAGAAGTCGGACCGGGAAGACCCCGCCCCATGCATCCCGTTCACGGCGGCGGTGTTCAATCTCGACCAGGTCGAAGGAGTTTCGCGGCCGGAGGACGACGTTCCGAATCGAAGCAACGATCGCTTCGAGGTCGCGGACAAGATGCTCGACGTCATGCCGGACCAACCCGAGATCGTCCATGTCGCCACCCGGGAACCGTCCTATAGCCCCCGGTTCGACCGGGTGACGCTGCCGCACCTCAGCCAATTCGAGAGCGCGGCGGAGTACTATGCGACGTTGTTCCACGAACTGGTGCACGCCACCGGCGCCGAGAAACGCCTGAACCGATTCGGTCAGGTGGAGGGGGACCGCTTCGAACGGTATTCCTTCGAGGAGTTGGTCGCCGAATTCGGCGCGGCGTTCCTGGGCGCGTTCGCGGGTATCGAGAGCCCGGGAACCGAGGCCCTTCAGGCCTCGTACATCCAAGGGTGGGCGGCGGCGCTGCGGAAGGACCAGCGCCTGGTCGTTCGGGCTGCCTCGGCCGCCCAGCGAGCGACCGATTACATCCGCGGGAAGGTCATCCTCGACCGGCCCGAACCGGAGTCCCATCCGTCCGAGGCGGCGCCCGTGGAGATGGCGCCGCTCCTGGCCTAGAACCATGAAACCAACCGCCGCCGGGAATCCTCCCGGCGGCGCTCCAACCAAGGAGGATCACGATGACACTTTTCGAATCCGTTACCGCCCGATTGATGGATCACCTGGATGCCGGGGTCTTTCCCTGGCGGAAAGCCTGGCTGACCGGGACGCCGATCTGCGCCCGGCGCACTCCGGAGGAACTGGCCTGGCTCAGGAAGCGCATGCGCCGGGTGGAATCGGAGGCCATGGCCCCGTTCGCCGAGGTGCGCTTCGATCTCGGGGAAGGCGAGACGCCCCCTTGGTCGGGCGGATACAGCTTCGGTCAGGGGAACGACGGCGACACCATCGCCGACCATGTGCTTGCCCGGATGCCTTCGAAGCCTTGGATCGTCTACGACCCGAACCGGGACCCGGGTTATTACGTCCCCGAGGACCTCGTTTCGATACCGCCCCGAGCCCATTTCGAAACGACGGCGGATTACTTCGCGACCTTGTTCCACGAATTGGTGCATACCACCGGGCACCCGAAACGCCTGAACCGGTTCGGCCGCGTGAACCACTACCTGGTCCGACGTCACGCCACCGAGGAACTCGTCGCCGAGTTCGGTTCGGCCTTCCTCTGCGCCATCACCCGGACGTGGAACTCGGCCGTCGAAGCCCGGCAGGCCGCCTACATCCAGGGATGGGTGGGGAGCCTGCGAGGCGATCCGCCCCGCCTCGCCCGGGTCCTCGCCGACGCCCAACGCGCCGCCGAGTTCATCCTCGGGAAGATCCCGATCGCGGCAGGTCACCCGGACCGGAATTGAGTCCTCGCCCGCGGCCCCCGATTCCGACCGCCTGCGGTGATACGCCCGTTCCCCGGCGGGCGGGGGAGAACCCACCCGCCTCGAAACCAAACCGCGCCGCACCGTCCCTTCCCCGCCCCGATCCAAGCCTCTTCACCGTCCCCCCTGATACCCCCACACCGGATGCACCTTCGGTGCAAACACTCACCCGCAATCTCAAAGCTAATCCGCAGGCATCACGATGTTTACGTCGTATACAGTTTGTGGACAAAAAGGGCGGTTCGACGCGGCATCTCATTGGCCGACGGTGGTTTGCCGTGTTTACGGCGCGAAGGCCGAGGGAAGGGCCTCCCACCGCTTCGCAAGCGGTGCGTTCGCCCTTGCGAGCTCAGGAGAACAGACGCGCTTTCGAGCTTCCTTCGGACCGGTTATCCGCCGCCGCCGGTCGTCTGGATGACATCGGCGGGAGACTCGACGGTGACCTCGGAACCATGAAATCGTCCAAAGTCCGCGACATTGAAAGTGAGCACACGGTCAATGCCGTGAACTCGCATGGCGGCAACCAGCCTTGCATCGTGTGAGGCGACACCGCTGACGGCGTAGGCCTCGACCAACCGCGTCCACTCTCGATAGATGGCAGGAGTGTCGAGGGTGAGCGTGAAAAAGGACTCCGCCTGACCTAGCCTCCGAAAGGCCTCCGGGATAGAGAGCCCCAAGCCATTGACCGCGATCGGACGGGTGGCAACCACCCAGAATTCGTAAAGGACCTGCGGCACGATGTGCAGGGTCCCCGGGCGCCGGAGAAGGGTGCGAACGGCCTGCGCGGCCTCTCTTCGAGCAGGATGCGGGCGCTGCGCAAGGCGAACGAGGATATTGCTGTCCAGCAGGTACGCCATCAGTTCTGGCCGTAGATCGAGCTGCGGCTGATGGCCTCATCGGGCAACGGCGGAGAATCTGATTGGAACCGCTCGGCCCAGGCCTCGAAGTCCTTCACCCGATCAGCGCTGCTGCCGGCGTTGGACTCGAAAAAAAGGCCCGGGACGTACGTGCGCAAGAGGTCTTCCACGGAGACGTTCAAGCCCTCGGCGATGGAACGGAGTTTCTCGGCAGTCTCGGGCTTGATGTCGATGGTGGCGCTCATCGCAAATCGTTTCTCGGAATGAACCATAGCAGGTTCGGGGTCCGCCAAACAACGTCATTCCCGGCACGTCATCCCAGGCAACCGGCGACCGAGTTGCATTCCAACCGCAACCGACTTCAGGTCGGCCCTTCAGATGGGATTCGCTTCCGGAATCAAGCCCGTTCCCAAGCCCTGCCAAGCCGCGCGCGTCGTTTGCCAGCGACAGCTTGACGCACTTCGCCGAACCGCGCGGGTTGACGGTTGCGCCACACCCACCCGGGTTGGTCCATCAGGGAAGCCCCACATGACCCCGCAATGCGGCAGTTTCGAACTCGCGCTGATGAACATCCGGCGCTGCCTCGTCGACCCGCCGATGGAGGATCGAGCCGATGCTCTGCGCCGGGCCGCATTTGGAGTCGACCGCTTCGTCGAGTCCATCATCGGTGATCCGGAACGGACACGGGCCTTGATCGCCACTGTCCGCGCCGTCCGGGATTCGCCGGGACCCGGCAGCACCGTTGCCGAGACCCGGCTGATGCAATCGCTCGGCTCGATCGCCTTTGAGTGTATCGGCGGATTGACGAAGAGGAGTCCTGCGCCCGACGCGGAACTGCGACGGGAGGTTCTGCGGGAACTGGCGGGGTACGCGGTGGAATGCCTGGGGTTCCGGCGACGCCGCGACTCGTTCGGGGGCCGCCGCCGGTCCATCGCCTTCGAGATCCTTGCCTGGGCAGCCCCGCACGTGGAGGTCTCGGAAGCCGTTCGGATCGCTCGGTCCATCGTCCAGTCCGGCGACGGCAACGACTTTCACGGCGCCATCGAGTTCCTGTTGGAGCAATTCCAGGACCGCGACGAGGCTCCTGATGAGGAACTGGTGGGGGCGCTGTTCGGGGTCGCCGAGCGGACCCGATCCCGCTCCATCGCCGTCGGCGCCCTGAACTTCCTCGTCGAGACCGGGGCGATCAACGAGCTTCAGGCGCTCGACCGGATCGACGAGTGGAAGGAGCGGAATCAACCGCGGGGCTGATCGGTTGCCGCTTTTGGAAACGGCGGGGTCCTCGGTTCAGGTCACCAAACGATCCTCAGTGATTCGGTGCAGACAGGCGGCAAACTCGCCAGGCGACATCGCCGGCAAACGCCCGAGGATCCCCTGACACACTTGCCCGCCGCCCTGCTGAAGGAAGCTCGACCCCAGCCTCTGCGCGACGACGATTATTCCGTCAATGGTCGTGCTCAGGACCCTTGTCCTTCGACAAGCCCGCAGTCTGCTCCCTGGACGGGGCGGAGGGCGCCGACGACTGATCCTTCGTCTCGCGCTCCTTCATCGTCAGTTCGCCCTCAAACAGGCCTGGGGTGTGGACGACGTAGTACGGCGGCAGGTACAGGACGTCGCAAGAGGCTGACGAACGGATCCGCTCCGGGTCGACGACGGCATCCGGGGCGAGGTTCGCCACCGGATGGCGCGAGGACACCTTGGCCGCCCCTTCATCCACCAAGGCCTCGACGCTGGGCGTGAGGCGTCCCGACAGGCCCTCACCCTGGGCGAGGTCGCGGTCAATGCGGTCCGCCACCTCGGCGAGGCGCTCGCGGTCCTCGACGTGAACGAGGTAATCGATCGGCGATCGCGGACTGCGGAGGTAGCCAGCCATCAATCCGAACCAGGTGCCGTCCACCCGACCTTCCCATTCCAAGTGCTTGTTCGCTTTCATCGCAGGTTCAGAAGCGCCCAGTTGTTCATCTCGATCCCTCCGACGCTTCGACGAGACGGTCGTCCGTGGCGGGGCAAATCGAACAACCCGAGAATCTGATAGGGTCTTCGCTGGACGTCTGCCCGAGGTCGCGCATCACCGCTGCTCGGGGTCGAACGCCCGCAATCGGAACGAGGAGGGCCGCATGACCACCACCGCGGAGGGGAAGGGGGCCGAGGCGGACGCCTCCCCAAACCGCAGACGCCCCCGGAGCAACCGGATCTCGTGCTTCATGGCGAAGGCGTGCCACCACTTGGTATCCGTCCGCGCCGGGACGAGGCAGACGACAGTCGCTCGCTCCTCCACCGCGGCATGGTGGGCCTTGGCCATCCAGCGGCCAATCTGTTCCCCGTACGGTGGGTTCATGAAGACCGTTTCGCCGGCCCAGGACTGGCGCAACCCGTCCTCGGCACGGGTGAAGTGTCTTGGGCACTTCGCGTTCGCATCCGTTGAGCACGGGTCCAGGGTGAAGCCGAACTCCCGGTCCAACGCGTCAAACAGCCATTGAGGTGTCGGCCACTCGTCCGTCTTGGACGAGAAATGAACACTCGACCTCGACTGGCCAGCGACGTCTCCGTTGGTGCCTGAGAAGTTTGCGGCGATGCTGGTCTTGGCCTGCTCGTGTCCGTTCCGGGAACGCATGCCATGATGCTAGAAATCGGCGGGTCTGTCGGTTATCGAGTAGCAGGAGGGTGGGCCACGGTGGTGCCCGAGTACCCCCTCGACCGCGTCCCGCTGCACGGCGAATCGTGGTAGAAGCCGGCAATGACCCCGGCACTTTCCCAGCCCAACCTCGCCGATCACGCCCTGATTCGTGAATGCCTCAAAGCGCACGGCTTCGAGCCCATCGGGCGGAGTCGGTTCTCCAACGGTCGCGCTACCGTCGATTTCGAGGGAACGCGGCTCGTCGCAGTTCCGGGCGATGGCTCCCGGAACTGGCGATCCGAAGTCGGCGCCGTTCCCGCCGAGGCGATCGTCGCATTGCTCAACGGGTTCCTGGCAACACCGCCATTCCTCTCTCAGCAAGAGATCGACCACCGCCTCGCGCGCACCCACGCCGCCAAGATCGCCCTCGACCGGATTGTCGAGGTCATCCGCGAAGCCCCGGACGCCGCTCCCAGCCGCGAACTCCGCCGCTTCCTCTGGTCGCTCTTCAACGGCCACCACCTCATCAACCTGTGGCGCCTCCGCCACACCCTCGATCACCAGCAATCCGGATTGGCGACCGAGGTGTTCACCGCCTGGATGAACGGCCACGTCCCCGACGAACTCCTCCGCCACGCGCTGACCGATCGTGGGGAGATGGAGCCGAGGAATGGGATGCCGAGGACGCGCGAACAGCAACAGGGCTGACCGAAATCTTCATCCCGCTCCTCCAGTGTTCCGCATCGCTGTTCGCGATCGACCCTCCGCCCTCCAGAAAGGCCCAGACCAATTCAGCCGCAGATACCTCGGTCTGCGTATGACCTCCTTCCGCGCCGCGACCGATCAGGTAGAGCGTTGGAAGATCAACCACGCCCGGTCGCCGCGCTTGGCGAAACGGACAAGTTCGAATCTGCCGGACAGTCGATCACCCGCGAGCGTGAACGATATCCGGTTGGGCCCCCACTCGTACGCCTCGTACATCCCACGATCCCAGATCTTCACTTGTCCCGCTCCGTATTCGCCTGCCGGAATCTCGCCCTCGAATTCGCCGTACTCAAGCGGATGATCCTCAACCTCCACAGCGAGGCGGCGCACTCCGGGATCCACTGGCAGGTTCTTCGGCACCGCCCAGCTCTTGAACACACCGTCTCTTTCCAGTCGGTAGTCGAAGTGGTGCGTTCGGGCATGGTGCTCCTGGATGACAAACCTGCCTCTGGTGCTGCCGCCGATTCCGTGTTGGGGTTCGATTGCGTCCACGGGGGGCGACATCTCGCATTGCGGGTGGGTCAACGGGAACAGGACATCAGGGAGCGCAGGCGCGCGACATCGTCCGACGAGTACAGGAAGGCATTGCCATGCTTCCTGAACCGCAAGTGTCCCGCGACCCGCAGGTGCATCAGCTCGCAGGTCCCGACGCCCAGTGCCTTGCGGGTGGCGTCGCTCTTCATCCAATTCCCGCCTTCATCGAAGGCGGAATCCATCGCTTTCGGAGATGGCGAAGGTCGTCCCGGGGCGGCGGGGTTCTTCTTGTGCATATCGGCGCCCACCACCAAGTCACTCGCCAATCCTGTGCCCAAAACTGAGCCCAAACCGTGCCTAAAAGTGTGCCTGGGACGGTGGTGGCGGGGTAGTGTCGGGGCGGGTGCAAGTCGTTCTTGCGTAGTGGCTAAAACGGCTTATCTAAGTCGTTGGTATTGAGTGCGCTACCGACCGATTCCGACCCTCGCCTCCGAATGGAGCCGATTGCGCGGGACAGTGTTATGAGATGAATGGCGTGCCGATGTGCCCAGGCCTGTGTCTAGGTTCACTGCTCTGGCGCTACTACGGCACCGCTCACGGTGACTCGGTCCGTACTCGCGATCGGTCGCACCGCGGAAGGCGGAAGTCTTGCCCTGGGCGGTCGCGCACAGCGGCCCTCTTGGCCGCCTCACTTAGCTCCCTTCCCCCACACGATGATCGGATCGGGCCGCGTCGGGTGACTGGCCGAACCCGACCGGGACCACTTTCCGTTCCTCCCCTCGCGCCTCGAACTCTTCGAGGGACGGGAGGGTGACCTGGGCGTTCCTCGCGTAGGCGCGGTGAACGGCTTTGCTGTTGTGACCGAGGGCTTCCTGGGCGAAGCACTCGGGGTACCCCGCCGTCTTGGCGCGTTCAGCCCAGGCGTAGCGGTAGGAGTGGAGGGAGACGCCCCGGATGCCGAGGCGGCGGA
>JBFWOK010000166.1:0-14753 GCA_050250555.1 Limisphaerales bacterium | reverse complement strand
CCCCGACCCGGAGAAGGCAGCCGTCCGCCGGCGGATCGCACAGCGCCTGGCCGAGTGGCAGGCGGACCTGCCGAATCGCTTTCCGGTTCCCTCCGCGGTCTCGTACCTCACCCCGCCCGCCACGCGGATCACCACCGCGAAGGGCAGTGCCCCACCGGCCTTGCTCTCCGACGGTTCCTACCGGTTCTCAGGACCTGTCCCCGACAAGGACACTTACGCCTTCGAGTTCGAGACCGGCCTGACCAACGTCACCCACCTCAACCTCGACGTTCTCGCCGATGACGCCCTTCCGAGCCGCGGACCGGGCCGCACGCCGCACGGGAATTTCGTCCTGAGCGAAATCCAGATTCTCGCGGCGCCGGCCGGTTCATCCGACGCCACCCCTCCCACGAACGCGACGATCGCATCGGCGACTTCCGATTTCGCGCAATCCGGGTTCCCGGTGGATCACGCCTTCGACGGGAAGACCAGCACCGGCTGGGCCATCGCCGGCGAAGGCGCCTGGAACATCAACCGTCGCGCGACCTTCCAACTCGCGACGCCGGTCGGATTCCCCGGAGGGACGCGGTTCACGGTCCGACTGGTCCAGGAGCACGGAAGCCAGCACGTCATCGGACGACTCCGCCTGGGTTTCGGCTCGGAATCCCCCGACCCGCGGCCCGTCGAGGAGCTCCGCCGCGAAACCTTCGTCCGAAGTTTCGATCAATGGCAGGAACGCACCCGGGAACTCACCCGCGAATGGACCCCCCTCCGTCCCCGTTCCGCGACCAGCGAGGTCCCTGTGCTCACGATTCAGTCGGACGATTCGGTGTTCGTGAGCAGCGACCAGACCAAGAGCGACACGTACCTTCTTTCCTACTCGACCCAACGGCGTGGGATCACCGCCATCCGGCTGGAAGCGCTTCCCGACGAACGACTGCCGCGCGGTGGCCCCGGCCGTGTCTATTTCGAAGGCCCGATCGGCGACTTCTTCCTTTCAACCCTGAGCCTCCGCGCCGGAGGGAACCCCGTGAAACTCCATCGGCCTTCCCAGTCCACTGCGAACGGTGGCAACACGGCGGCGAAGGCTCTCGACGAAGACCAGCAGTCCGGGTGGTCCATCGATGGCGGGCAGGGAAGGCGTCACGTCGCGGTGTTCAATCTGGAGAAGCCCCTTGAAGATGCCTCCGACCTCGAACTCACGATGCTCTTCGAGCGGTATTATCCCGCCGGCCTCGGCCGCTTTCGCATTTCGGTGACCACGGACCCCCGCGGCGCGGAGGCCATTCCGCTGGCGGATGATCTCCAACTGGCGCTCCGCACGCCGGCGGAGCAGCGGAACGCCGACGATCAGCGGGGCCTCGTGGACGCTTTCGTGTCGGAAGCGCCCGAACTTTCCGCGGAACGGGCCGCCATGGACAAACTGCGGCGCGAGATGCCGGCGCTTCCCACCACGCTCGTCATGCAGGAACGACCGCCCGACAACCCGCGCGTCACTCGGATGCGGAACCGGGGCGAATTCCTTCAGCCGACAGACGCCGTAACCCCCGGCCTGCCCTCGTTCCTGGCCGCGCAACTCGAAGCCCAACCCACCAACCGCCTTCAGTTCGCCCGCTGGCTCGTCTCCCCGTCCAATCCCCTCACCGCCCGGGTTGTCATGAACCGCCATTGGGCCGCCTTCTTCGGACGGGGCCTCGTCCGCACAACCGAGGACTTCGGATTCCAGGGCGAACTGCCCACCCACCCCGACCTCCTCGACTGGCTCGCCGTCGAATTCATGCGGAACGGTTGGTCCCAGAAGGCGATGCACCGAACCATCGTCCTCAGCGCCACCTACCGCCAGTCGTCCCATGTCCCCGCGGACGCGATCGAACGGGATCCCGAGAACCTCCTCCTCGCCCGTGGACCGCGCCTCCGCGTCGAAGGCGAAATCGTCCGCGACCTTGCGCTCAGCGCCAGCGGGCTCCTGTCGCGTAAGATCGGAGGTCCCAGCGTTTTTCCACCGCAATTGGCGAGCATCACCCGCGAAGGCACCTACGGCCCACTCGATTGGAAGGTCAGCACGGGCGAGGACCGTTTCCGCCGCGGGATCTACACATTCGCCAAACGAACCGCGCCGTACGCCGCCTTTCAGACTTTCGACGCACCCAGCGGCGAAGCCTGCGTCGCTCGAAGGGACTCCTCCAACACACCGCTCCAGTCCCTGACGCTCCTCAATGATGAAGTCTTCCTCGAAGCCGCCCAGGCCCTCGGCCGCCAGGCCGCCCACATGGACGGCGACGACCGCGCCATCGCCACCCACCTCTTCCGACTCATCCTGACTCGCCTGCCACGCCCTTCGGAATTGAAGGAACTCCTCGCCTTTGTCGATTCCCAACGCGCCCGGTTCGCGTCGGGTGCCGCAAAACCCGACGACCTCGCCGGTCCAGAACGTCCCGGGGAATCCGTCGATTCCTCGGACGGTTCGAGTTCGGTCATCGACCGCGCCGCGTGGACGGCCCTCGCGCGAGTGCTCCTCAACCTCGACGAGACCGTCACCCGCGGCTGAACCCGACCCCCAACCAATCAACGCCGCGCATCCACCCAGCTCCTCCCCCCCCTGATTGTCACCTACCCTCCCCGCCGAACTCCGACGTGAAAACATCCCTCCCCAGTCTCTATCGGCCCGCATCCCGCCGCTGGTTTCTCCGCGATTGTGGCGTCGGCCTCGGAAAGATCGCCGCGGCCGGCCTCCTCACGGAGTCGTTCGCCCGCCGCCTCCTGGCCGTCCCCGCCGCAACCGCCCAAGGCGCCCGGAGCCTCAATCCCCTCGCCCCACGACCCGCCCACTTCCCCGGCAAGGCGAAGGCCGTCATCCATTTGTTCATGGCCGGCGCGCCGAGCCAGTTGGACCTGTTCGACCACAAACCCGAACTCACACGGCTTGAAGGAAAGCCCCTGCCTCCCTCCGTCATCATGGGCCAGCGCTATGCCTTCATCCGCCCCGACGCCGCCGTTCTCGGTCCCCGCTTTCGGTTCTCCCGCCACGGCCAGTGCGGCGCCGAGTTGTCCGAAGTCCTTCCCCACCTCGGGTCCGTCGTCGACGACATCTGCCTGATCCGCTCGTGCAAGACGGACCAGTTCAACCACGCCCCCGCCCAGATCTTTTTCAACACCGGTTTCAGCCAACCCGGCCGGCCCAGCCTCGGATCCTGGGTCACCTACGGCCTCGGCAGCGAAACCCAGGAACTGCCGTCGTTCGTCGTCATGTCCACAGGCGCCGGCATCAGCGGTGGCGCCGCCAATTGGTCCAGCGGCTTCCTTCCCACCTACTATTCCGGCGTCCGCTTCAGGAATTCCGGGGATCCCATCCTCAATGTCTCCAACCCCAAGGGCGTCGACAGCCAACTCCAGCGGGACTCCTTCGGACTCATCGGACGCCTGAACCGTCAGCATCTCGACTGGGTCGGCGACCCGGAAATCGAAACCCGCATCCGCAGCTACGAGATGGCGTCCCGCCTTCAGACGTCCGCTCCCGAACTGATGGATCTCAAAAAGGAATCCCCCGAGACGCTCAAGCTGTACGGCTGCGATCCCGACAAGGCGTCGTTCGCCCGCGCCTGCCTCCTCGCGCGCCGCATGGTCGAGCGCGGAGTCCGCTTCATCAACATCTACCACGAAGGCTGGGACGCCCACTCCGACGTCACCGGCAATCTTAAGAATAATTGCGCCGCCACCGACCAAGCCTCGGCCGCGCTCGTGCGGGACCTCAAACAGCGCGGTCTGCTCGATTCGACCCTCGTCATCTGGGGCGGCGAATTCGGACGAACCCCCATGGTCGAAAGCAACGCCGCGCTCGGTCGAAGCCTCGGCCGCGATCACCACCCCCAGGCCTACACCATGTGGCTCGCCGGCGGAGGGATCCGTCCCGGCCAAACCCACGGCAGCACCGACGAACTCGGCTTCCACATCGCCGAAAAGCCCGTTCACGTCCACGACCTCCAAGCCACCCTCCTCCACTGCCTCGGACTCGACCACGAACGCCTGACCTACGCCTACCAGGGCCGAAACTTCCGACTCACCGACGTCCACGGTTCCATCCTCCACGAACTCCTCGCCTAGCCCCCCTCCCGCCGCTGCGCCTCGCTAAGGAAATGCTTTAGAAAAAATCTGGTCACGGATTAGGCCAATTCTCTACGTTGTCGGCCTTATGCGGGAGACGTTGATGACACTGCTCGAGGAAGGCGCTTCGCTGGCCCCCGAGAGCCCTGCCCTCATCGACATCGAAGGACGTCAAGTAACGTATAAGACTCTGATTGACAGTGTCTTGGAATTCTCGAATCAGCTTCGGTCCCGCGGAATCGGACGCGGTGACCGAGTCGTCTGCATGCTTCCCGGCGGCCCGGATGCTGTCGTCGCGCTTTTCGCCGTCGGTTCGGTCGCCACCGCAATTCCAGTCGGAGATTCCCCATCCTTCGACGGCTTCCAATCCCTCCTGAAACGCACCGAAGCGCGGGCCATCGTCCTCGCCGAAGGTTCCCGCTCCGAGGCATCGGCCGCCGCCGACTCCCTTCACCTGCCGGTCGTCCCCCTGCCCGCCCTGTTCCGTTCCGCCCGATTTCGAGCCCACCCGTCGTCACCGTCACCGTCACCGTCACCGTCACCGTCACCGTCACCGTCGCAGCCATCCGCCGATCCCGGGATTCCGGAAGGGCGGCGACCGGGACCCGATGATCCGGCGATCCTCCTCCCGCCCACGAATGAGGACTGCGCCGCCGGCCCATCGCTCGTTCCGCTGACCCATCGGAACCTCGTGAGCGCGGCTCGGAATGTGGCGGCCTCCCTCGAACTTCGGGCCTCCGACAGGTGCCTGAATGTGATGCCCCCGGAGAGCATGCATTCCGTGATCGGTTGCCTGCTCGCGTCCCTGTCCCGCCAGGCTTCCGTGGTTTGCGCTCCCGGATTCTGTTCGCGGCGTCTCGCCTCGTGGCTTTTTCAGTGGGGACCCACCTGGTTGTCGGCGGTTCCCTCGATGTACGACGCCTGGATCGAACGGATCGAATCCTCCGGTGAACGCCTGCCCGGACACACGCTCCGCTTCGTCCGTTCCTGCTCAACTTCCCTTCCCTCCCGCCTTCAAAAGGCGCTCGAAGCCCTCCTCAAGGTCCCCGTGATCGAGGCTTACAGCGTCTCCGAGGCCGGCCATCAGATCACCGGCAATCCCCTTCCCCCGCGCCTTCGCAAACCCGGTTCGGTCGGCCTCCCCACCGGCACGCGCGTCGCCATCATGGACGAATCGGGACGCGTGCTGCCGCCCGGCACGCTCGGCGAAATTGTCGTTCAAGGCGACGGAGTGACCCGCGGGTTTCCGAACGATCCGGAGTACCACCAGCGGCACTTCGTCGGCGACGGGTACCGGACCGGGGACCTCGGCCGTCTCGACACCGATGGTTACCTGTTCCTCGCCGGGCGCGCGCTCGATCGTATCCAGCGGGGCGCCGAACGGATCTTCCCCACCGAGATTGAATCCATCCTCGTGGGCCATCCCGGCGTCGCCGGCGCCGTCGTCTTTCCCCGACCCCACCCCACGCTCGGCCAGGACCTGGTCGCCGCGGTCGTCCTCCGCGAAGGCGCCGCCGCCACCGAGAACGGCCTGCGCGCGTTCGCCTTCGACCGCCTCCCGCCGGCCAGTGTCCCCAGCCGGATCCTGATCCTCGACCGGCTTCCCGTTCCCGAGGATTCCTCGGGCCGATTCCACCGGGAATCCCTCGCCCGCGAACTGGCCGGCCACTTCCACATCCCTCACGTCCCGCCGCAGACCGACATCGAAGCCCTCGTCACGGACCTCTGGTCCTCGGAACTCGACTGCTCGGGATTCGGGATCGACGACAACTTTTTCAGCCTCGGAGGCGACCCGGGGCGCGCCGCAAGCATCGTTTCCCGCCTCAACAGCCTCTTCCAACTCGCCCTTCCGGTCGTCGCCGTCCTCCGGCATCCGACCGTCCGGCAGTTGACGGCGGAATTGGGGCGCCTCGCCCACCCCGCCCTGCTGGAGACCATCTCCGCGAACGTCCGCGACCTCGGAACGCTCTCGCCGACCGAGATCCTTGCCATTCCCACCTCCCCGGCTTTCCCTCCCGCCTTCCCCCCGCCGACGGTCGCGTCCGCGCCGTCCTGACGGGAGCATCTCGCCTCAACGCGGGCGGGTCACCGGGCACTCCACTTCCCTTCTCGATCACTTTCCGCGTGTTCGGCGTGATCCGTGATTGTCTTCCGTGCCGGAACAGTCCGCCCCCGGGGCGTTGCACCGAAATGCCGCTGGCGCTTACGAGTGTTTTCCGCCCATCGTTCGCGCCACGGCAATCGGTTAGAGGGAATGCGAACGCTCTACAACATCCTTTTCACCATCGGATTCATCCTCTCCTTCCCCTACTATTTTTTCCGCCTCTGGCGCCGCGGGGGTTGGCGGGAGGGAGTGGGTGAGCGGTTCGGTCGCTACTCCGCCCGGATCAAACAGGCCCTCACCAACCGCCGCATCGTCTGGATCCACGCCGTCAGCGTCGGGGAAGTCAACCTCGCCACCCTCCTGATCCGCGCGCTCGAACCGCGCCTGCCGCACCTCAAGTTCGTCGTCTCGACCACCACCACCACCGGCATGGCCGAGCTCCGCCGGAAACTCCCCCAGAAGATCGAGAAGGTCTACTACCCCATCGATCGCCGTCCCTGGGTCCGCAGGGCGCTCGGCATCCTGAATCCCGAACTGGTCATCCTCATCGAAGCCGAGCTCTGGCCCAACCTCCTCTGGCAGGCGCGCCGCCGCGGAATTCCCGTGGTCCTCGTCAACGCCCGGATCTCACCGCGTTCGTTCGCCAATTATCGCCGCGCCGGATTCCTCTTCCGCGACCTGTTCCGCGGACTCGCCGCCGTGACCGCCCAAAGCGACCACGACCGAAAACGACTCGTGACGCTCGGCTGCGACCCGGAAGCGGTCCATCCCGTCGGCAGCCTCAAGTTCGAACCCAATCCCGCCGTCGACCCACGCCCCCTCGACGTCCCCCGACTCCTGAAACAGGCCGGCATGCCGGACTCCGCCCGGGTCGTCCTCGGCGCCAGCACCCACGACGGGGAGGAAGCGGCGCTCGCCGAGATCTTCCAACGGCTCCGCCGCACCCACCCCAACCTCTACCTCGTTCTCGTCCCCCGGCATTTCGAACGCGCCCGCTCCATCGGCAGCCAGCTGAGCCGCCGCGGCCTCCGCTACGTCTACCGGAGCGAGGTAAGTTTCGCGGCCCAACCGGTCCCCGACAATTCCGAGTGCCTGCTCGTCAACAGCACGGGCGAACTCCGCCATTTCTTCCCCCATGCCGACGTCGTGTTCGTCGGCAAAAGCCTCCACGGCGTCGGCGGCCAGAATCCCATCGAACCCGCCGCCGCCGGCCGCGCGATCGTCTTCGGCCCCAACATGCAGAACTTCCCCGACATCGCCCCGCGATTCGTGGCAGCCGCCGCCGCCGTCCAGGTCCGCGATGCCGCCGAACTCGAAACCGCCCTCGCCCAACTCCTCGCCGACGACTCCCGCCGCGAAACCCTCGGTCGCAACGCCCGCGCCGTCGTCGAAGCCAATCGGGGCGCGCTGGACCGCACCGTCGAGATCGTCACGGAATTGCTGCGCGCCGAAGGCGCGGTCTGAGCTGGCCCGTTCCCACCCCCACAATCTCGCCTGACAAAAGCGCGCTTTTCCCTCATCACCTCCGCACTCCAATTCATCCACCCTGATGCCCTCCCGGAAATCCCCCCCGCCGTCATCCTCCCTCGAACGCTGCTGGTCGGCCCCCGTCGTCGACGGCGCCGAACGCGCCGCGAGTCGCGCCATGCTCCACGCTGTCGGCTTTGAAAGGGCCGTCTTCCGCAAGTCCCAGGTCGGCGTGTGCTCCACCTGGAGCCAGGTGACGCCGTGCAACATCCACATCGACCAGCTCGCGGTCCACGTCGCCACGGGCATCAATTCCCGCGGTGGAAAGGCGCTCGTCTTCAACACGATCACCATCTCCGATGGCATCTCGATGGGGACCGAGGGCATGAAATACTCCCTCGTCTCCCGAGAGGTCATCGCCGACTCCATCGAAACCGTCGTCGGCTGCCAGGGCTTTGACGGGCTCGTCGCGATCGGCGGTTGCGACAAGAACATGCCCGGCTGCCTCATGGCCATGGCCCGCCTGGATCGGCCCGCCATCTTCGTCTATGGCGGCACGATCCTCCCCGGCGACCACGAAGGGCGCCCCGTCGACATCGTGTCCTGTTTCGAAGCCGTCGGAAAACACGCGGCCGGAAAGCTCGGCGACCAGGAACTGGCCGCCCTCGAAGCCGTCGCCATCCCGGGACCGGGCTCCTGCGGCGGCATGTACACCGCCAACACGATGGCCAGCGCCATCGAAGCCCTCGGCATGAGCCTCCCCAACAGCTCCGCGCAGTCCGCCGTCGGCGAGGACAAGCTCTCCGACTGCGAACAAGCCGGCGCCGCCGTGCTCAATCTTATCCAACGCGGCATCCGCCCCTCCCAGATCCTCACGAAAAAGGCGTTCGAAAACGCGATCACACTCGTCATGGCGCTCGGCGGTTCCACCAACGCCGTCCTCCACCTCATCGCCATGGCCCACGCCGCCCGCGTCCGCCTGTCCATCGACGACTTCACCCGGATCGCCCGCCGAACCCCGGTCCTCGCCGACCTCAAACCCAGCGGGAAATACGTCATGGCCGAGCTCGTCCGAATCGGAGGCACCGTGCCGCTCATGAAACAGCTCCTGGATCGCGGGCTCTTTCACGGCGACTGCCTCACCGTCACGGGCAAGACGATGGCCGAAAACCTCCGGAACGCCCCGAAGTACCCCGAAGGCCAGGAGGTCGTCCGCGGCTGGGACAATCCGATCAAGAAGACCGGTCACCTCGTGATCCTTCGCGGCAATCTCGCGCCCGAAGGCGCCGTCGCGAAAATCAGCGGCAAGGAAGGACTTCGGTTCGAAGGCACCGCGATCTGCTTCGATAGCGAGGAAGCCGCGCTCAAGGCCATCCTCGCCGGAAAGGTCCGCAAGGGACACGTCGTCGTCATCCGCTACGAAGGACCCCGCGGCGGCCCCGGAATGCGGGAAATGCTCTCCCCCACCAGCGCCATCATGGGCCGCGGACTCGGCAACGATGTCGCCCTGATCACCGACGGCCGGTTCAGCGGCGGTTCCCACGGGTTCGTTATCGGGCACGTCACGCCGGAAGCCTTCGACGGCGGCCCGCTCGCCGTCGTCCGCAACGGGGATCCCATCGAGATCGACGCCGAGAAACGGACCGTGTCGCTCGGCGTCCCGGCCACCGAACTCAAGGCCCGCCTCAAAGCCTGGAAACAGCCGCGCCCCCGCTACACGCGGGGCGTCCTCGCGAAGTACGCCGCCACCGTCACCTCGGCGTCCCTGGGCGCCGTGACCGACCAGGATCTTTAGTCGAAGGGGTCAGTCCCTGTTTTTGTCGTATTCGATGGTCGGGCATCCGTGGAATTCCTCCTGTTCGGTCGGAGACGCCAGGACCAGGGACTGACCCCGGCCCGGATCGGATCGGATCGGATCGGCTAAATCTCCTCGAGCCGCCCCGTGCTGTCGCCCACGCGCTCGGCCTGGACACCCATCCGGTCGAGCATGGCGACGTAAAGATTGGTCATCGGAGTGGATTCCCGCAGCTTCACGTGGCGCCCGGGAGACAGCGTCCCGCCCCCGCCGCCGGCAAGGACCACCGGGAGTTCGTCGTGGTTGTGCCGGTTGCCATCCCCAATGCCCCCGCCGTAGACGATCATCGAGTTGTCCAGAACCGTCGTCCCGTCCGACTCCGTCATGGAATCCAGTTTCCGGAGAAACCGCGCGAACCGCTCCATGTACCAGAGTTCGATCTTCGCGACCTTCTGGATCTTCTCCTGGTTGCCCTGATGATGGGTCAGGAAGTGGTGCCCCTCCGGAATCCCGAGTTCGAGGAACGGCCGATTGCTTCCCTCCGGCGCGACACAGTAGCTCACCACGCGCGTCGAGTCCGTTTGAAAGGCCAGCGCCATGAGGTCGTACATCATGTCGACATGCTCCTCGTGCCTCTCGGGAACGCCGGCGGGACGGTCCATGCCCGCCGCCGGCATCTCAAAGCGCTCCGATTTCTCGATCTGCCGTTCGAGCGAACGGACGCCGTCGAGGTACTGCTCGATCTTCACCTGATCATTGCGCCCGAGCTGGCGGTTCAGCCCCCGGACATCCTCCAGGACGAAATCGAGGATGCTCCGGCGCCGTTCCAGTCGCTGCCGGAGACTTTGCTCGCGCTCGGACCCGCTGCCGCTCCCGAACAGACGTTCAAAGATGACGCGCGGACTGGGTTCCGGTGCGAGCGGCAGCGTCTCCGAAGCCCAGGAGATGTTGTACTGGTACGCGCACGGATAGCCGGTGTCGCACACGCCGTAGAACCGAGTTCCCTCGACGCCAAGCTGCAGGGAATCGAGCCGGGTGAGGTGCCCGATCTGCCGGGCCGCGATCTGGTCCACGGAAATCCCAAGCTGAAGGCGGGCGCCCAGCGTCTTCCACGCGTGGCAACCCGTCAGGAACGAGGCGCCCGATCGCGCGTGATCCCCCGGTCCGTCGCCCCAGTTGTTGGCCGCGTCATGAGCAAGGCTCGTGATGACCTGGAACTTGTTCCGAAGCACCGCCATCGGCGCGAACGTCTCGTTCAGCTCGTAGGCGCGCCCCTCGCCCCTCGGCAGCCAGCGCTCATAATTCGAGCCGTTGGCGAAGGCGACAAACCCGAGCCTCAGCGGCAGCCCGCTCGCCGTGGTGCCCGCCGTTCCCGCGGCAGACGCCGCCGCCCCCGCCGCCCCGGCCGCCCGGGCGGAAATGGGCCGGAAAGACTCCAGGGTCGGCAGCGCCAGACAGGCTCCCACGCCCCGAAGAAAGGCGCGGCGGTTGAATGGTGTGGATCGTTGATGGCTCATGGTCGTCAGGGGGTTGTGGGGGCGTTCACGCGGTCGGGCACGACGGGGACGCGGGCCGCATCGGGTTCCTTGGCCTTGGCGGCGTCCCGCGCGGGCCTGGCCTCGGCCGACGGCCGTCGTCTCCCCTTCCGCAGCTCGGGCGGGGGAGGTTCGGGGAGCGTCATCCGCGGAGGTTCCTTCGACCGGCCGTCGTCGCCGCGCCGCATTTGAAACGCCGGGCTCTCCACCAGGCCGAGAAGCAGTGTGGAGAACTTTCCATTCCCGGCCACCAACCGCTCCGCGACGCGGTCCACGGTCACCGAGTCGGAGGGTTCCAGCCCGCGGCCCAGGGCATAGGTCAGGAGCTTCTCCGTCACACACCGATAAAATCTGGCCTTGTTCGCGACGAAGACGCTCCGAAGGTCCGCGACGCCGCCCAGCGCCTCGCCCGTCACCGTCGTCTCGTTCGCGACGATCGGTTCGCCGGCCTCCTCGTCCCGCCATTTTCCAATCACATCGTAGTTCTCCAGAACGACGCCGATCGGATCGAAGTGCGCGTGGCACGCCGCGCAGGATTTGTCCTCGCGATGCGCGGCGAGCTGCGCGCGCACCGTCCTGGGGGTCTCGCCTTGGGTCGTCTTCGCGTCGTCCAAGGCCGCCACGTTCGCGGGCGGCGGCGGCGGCTCCGTCCCGAACAGGTTCTCCAGCACGAACAGCCCGCGCTTCACCGGCGAAGTGCGGTTCGGATTCGAGGTTCCCACGAGAAAACTCCCGTGCGTCAGGATGCCGCCCCGCCGACTGTCCGGCGCCAGACGGACCTTCTGGAATCCGTCCCCCTCGAAATCCTCGAGCCCGTAGAATTTCGCGAGCGGCCGATCCACGAACGTGTAGTCCGCGGTCACCAACTCGATCAGGTCCCGGTCATTCCGGGCGATGTCTTCGAAGAGCATCTCGGTCTCCCGCTTCATGGAAGCCCGCACCGGATTGAGTTCACCGTCCCGCCGCGAAATGGCGGTCATGAGAATGTTGCGGGTGCGCAGCCATTGCCCGGGAAAGTCCTCGAAAAAGCGCGCGGCTTTCGGATCCGCCAGCATGCGCCGCACCTCCGATTCGAGGCCGGCTCGAAGCATTCCCCGCGCCGCCAGACGGGTGAGTTGCTCGTCCGGGAGGCTCAGCCAGAGAAGGTAGGACAGGCGCGAAGCCAGCGCGTACTCGTCGAGCGGATGCACCGTCTCCGGGTCGTTGGGCCGGGGCTGAAGCTCCGCCCGAAAGAGGAACTTGGGGGAAACAAGGATCGCCGTGAGCGCTTCGGCCACGCCCGCCTCGAAGTTCGCGTTCCCCATCGCCAGCCCGGTCAGACGTTCCAAAGTCGAATCATCGACCGGCCGCCGGAAGGCGCGGTCCGCCACCCGCCGGACAATCTCCCGCGCGTAGGCTTCCCGACCTTCCCGATTCGCGGGGGCCGCGCCATCGAAGAAGATCCGGCGATGGGACTCCGAATACTCCGCGCTGCCGGCATCCATCGGCCCGATCAACCGGATCCCCGGCCGGAGCGTCAGAGGACTCAACTTTCCCTTGGAATCCGCCTTGATCGCGGCCGTCATAAGCATGAGCCGATGCTCGCCGACTTCCAACGGCAGTTCGGACGAATACCGGTGCGTCCGCTGGCCGCCCACTTCGATCGGTTCCGCGACCAACTTCCTGTCGTTCAGTGTCAGCGTGAAATCGTACGTGCCCCCATAGTCGATCCACCCGCCCAGGGTGAACTGCACCTCCACCCGGTAGGGGCCCGCCCGCTCGACTCGAAACTCAACGCTCTGCTCCGTCCGACCCGGCACATCCTCGAAATGGACGGTCTTCAGCGCCTCCCGCCCAAACCCGCGAACCGGAAAGGCGGGCCCGTCGACGGATATGACGCTGCCCACCACGTGTTCCGCGATGTCGAAGTACTTCTCCAGGAGCGCCGGCGACAACGACTGGAAGTCGCCAATGTTGTCGAAACCAAAAGCCGTGTCGTCCGGCGGCAATCGGTCGCGAAGCCGCTTCTCCGCCGATCCGTCCGCGGAAAACGTCTCCTTCGAGACAAGGTCCACTCCGAAGAGGTCCGACACCGTGAATTCGTACTCCATCCGGTTCAACCGCCGGATCGTCACCCGGCCCGGATCCGGATTCTCTGGATCCACGCCCAGCCTTTTCTCGGCGATCCAACGCGTCATCGCCTCGCGGTCGGCTCTCGACGGCCAGTCAGCCTTCGCTGGCGGCATGAATTCATGCAGCACGATCTTCCAGGCCTTCTCCCACCGGGCCTCGCCCCCTTCCGCGTCCGCGTCCGCCGACGCCAGCAATTCATCCAGCGCGAACCCTCCCTTGGCCATCCCGTCACCGTGGCAGTCGTAGCAATACTGCTTGAACAAGGACGCGGCATCGGGCGGACGTTGCGACGCGACCGGTTCCCCGGCCAAGCACAGCCCGGCCGTGCAGACCAACCCGGGCAGGGGCAGAAACCGGAGAATCATGGTGGGAGCGTCCTGAAGACGTGGGATGAGGTCAAGGGAGGAGCTTGGACAGGGAGGACCACGGGCGCCCCAAAAAATTTCACTCCCGCCGGGTAGGATCCACCCGCCGGTCCCGTAGGGGGGGGTGTCAGCCGCAACGGCTCGAACTCAAAAAAATGAAAACACCCCGCCCCATCCCCGCTGTCCAACCCCAACCCCATCCCACGTTCATCCCACCCATCGCCCTGGGCCTGTTCCTGGCGATCCACGGAACATTCGCAGCCCACGCCCAGTCCGGCGATTCCCTCCTCGACGCTCACAACCTCGGCGCTCTCGACGGCCCCAGGGTCCTCGCGGGCCGCGTGAACGATGACAATCCCGAGGAATACTACCGCTTCGAGATCACCGACTCCGTCCGCGCCTTCGAAGGGCTCGCTGCGGGCGCGTCCCTCACGAGCTACATGGACCTGGCGCTCCTCCAGGACACCAACGGAAACAACGTTGTCGAGGACGATGAAATCCTCGATGCCAGCCAGGGACAGGCTGGAGTCAGCGCGACGGTCGACTCCTGGCTCAACCCGGGCGTCTACTTCGTCCGAGCCGCCGCCGTACCCGGTTACGACGCGACCTACCAACTGATCCTCTCGCAGATTCTCCAGCCCGCGTCGGCGGGTCCGGCCGACGACTCCATCGCGCGGGCGCTGGCGTCCGCCCCGGTCCCGACCAACCAACCCGTCCGGGACTTCGTCGGGCGCGGCGACCCCGAGGACTTCCACCGGTTCGAAGTGACGAACCATGTACACATTGTCCGCGCCGTCATCCCCAAGGAATCCCTCACCGGCTACGTTCGCCTGAGCCTGATCCACGACAGCAACGGCAACGAGGTTTCCGAGGATGCCGAAGTCCTCGCCACGGCGACCGGCTACTCCGAAGCCTCGGCTGAAACCGAGCTCTGGCTGAACCCGGGCACCTATTTCCTCCGCGTCGACACCGTTCCCAACTACCAATCGACCTACGAGCTGACGCTTTCCCAGACTCCCAAGCCCCTCGCCGGCGGCGGTCTCGACGACTCCATCGCGCTGGCCTACGAGCGTCCCCTCCTCGCGTCGGCGCGGCCGGTCGCGGACTTCGTGGGCACCTCCGACCCGGTCGACTTTTACGCTTTCGAAGTGACAAGCTCCGTGGCCGTGGTCGAGGCGGTCATCCCCAGGAATTCCCTCGGGGGATACGTCATCCTCTCGCTCATCCGCGACGACAACCAGAACGGCGTGGTTGAAGACAGCGAGATCCTGGAGACGTCGTCCGGCTACAGCGAC
>JBFWOK010000165.1:0-15201 GCA_050250555.1 Limisphaerales bacterium | reverse complement strand
CAGGTTCCAACGACGCTTGTACTCCGGCCGCTCGATCAACCGGATGTTGGGATTGTCCTGGATGACCTGGATGCGGCGCCCGACCAGTTCCCGGTAGGGTTCCGGCCAATGGGTGGGAATCTCGGTAATGGGAGTGGAGTCATGGCGCGCGAACCACTCCGTATTCTCCTCACCCGCCGCCATGCGCCGGGCCAAGACGATCTCAAAGGCTCGTTCGCCCAACTTGATGCCTGGAACCTGATCTACTGCCAAAGTGAATTCTTCCTCGATCAGGCCGTAGAGTCGGTAGCATTCCCAATCAAGTTCTTCTTGGAGGGCGATCATTTGATGATACGATTCCCGCCACAATCCTCGGGTCGCATCCACAGCCTCCGCGTTTCTGCTAGAGTCTGTAAACAACACAGTATGTGGTGCCACCAAAGCCAGTTCGCCTGCCATTTTGTACAGCTTTCGGGCCTGAACAATTGTCTGCGATGGAGGTATCGGTAGTCCTCCTACTTGGGTGCCGTTGAACGCAAATCGATGTTCCCAGGCTTCAGCCGAGATGCCCCCACCAATTCCACCAGCTCCCTTGTCATGACATACTTGCTTCAGCCAGAAACACGCGGTCGAAGAATTGAGAAGCCCCAGGAGCCTCAAATGGTCGTCTTCAGTCGCCTCTGCCGGCAGTTTGTTCACCGGCGCCGTCTGCTTGAAGACCTTGCCTCCCCGGTCCAATACAAAGTGGTTGTGGGTAGCGACCTCGCCAAACGTAATCGACGAGGCAATGCGGTACTTTTCAGGTATCCATCGGTACCACCCCCACCACTCATCTCCCAGATCTTTGCGAGTCCGTCCTCCGAAGGATACGACGCTCTCTAAACAAAAGCGGTTTGGCCAAAGAAACCGAGCCCATCTGCTTGAGACCTCGAACTTGATCAGGTCGAATTCTTGGTCATATGGAGCGAATGCGTGCTCGTTTGCCGAAATCATCCAGTCTCGCACTATGTCCCCCGGGACAAAGGCTCGAATTAACGCTGCGGGCACTCCAACACGAAGGAATGCCGCCCGATCACCGATGAATGCGTCATCCAGACCGGCGAAGCTCGCAAACCCAAGAGAGCTGGCGATGATCCCCAAATTTTGCGATCCCGCCTCATCCAGAGCCTCCTTCAATCCAGCTGCTCCACCTCCACCAATGCTCCACGGATGCCGGTGGAATGATTCGCGGTGCATATCGCCAACGCTCACGAAGTCACTCTGTGACCCCGGCTGATCCACCTGACCGACGATCGCCAACCATACCAAACCTCGTGCAGACACGACGGGGGCCGGTTCTTGCTTCTTGATCCCCATCACCGTCCGAACAAATGGAGACACAGGTAGCTGATGCTTGCCGAAGAGGATGACCGTACCGGTTGCATGGCCAGGAATCTTGGCTTTGTCGGTGTCGATGACGTGCGTCAGATCCCAACCTGGCAGAAACGACTCGATCAGCTTCTTGCCGAACTCCCGTTTCATGAAGGAATTCGCGGTGATCATCCCGACCTGACCCGCCGGCTTCGCGGGCGTCCCGTCGCCGCGGACCGCCAGGTAGAAGAACAACTCCATGAAAGGCGCCGCCAACGAGTACTTGCGATGACACGATCCGAACCGCTCGCGATAGAGCTGGTTTAGCGCCTTGTCCTTCACCGTGATGTACGGCGGGTTGCCCACCACGGCGTGGTAGCGCTGACCCAGGAGCCGTTGCAGTTCCACGAGGTCCTCCACTTCGTAGTGATGCGACACCACCCCCACCCCGCCCGGCAGGAATTCGTACCCAGGCCCGTGCAGCAACGAGTCCCCCGCCGCCACGTGCAGGCGAAACGCCGGCGCATTCCGCAGCCGGGTGATCTCGCAGGCGCCCAACGCCGCGATGAGCAACCGGAACCGCGCGATGGCCACCGCGAACGGGTTGAGGTCCACGCCATGCACCGCATCCAAGGCCCGCTGAACCAACTCCCGCACCGATATCCCCGGTTCCTGCCGCTGCCAGCGTCCGAGCAATCGGTGAAACGCCCCCAGGAGGAAATGCCCGGAACCGCAGGTCGGATCGATCATCCGCACCGTCGCCAACCCGAACGTCGCGATCGCCGGGTCCAACGTCCGATCCAGAATGAACTCCTCGACGAAGATCGGTGTTTGCAGCAGGGCAAACCGCTTCCGCGCCGCCTCCGACAAGTCCTGGTACAAGTCCCCCAAAAACCGCGTCGGATCGCCCGCCTCCGTAGCAGCGGGGGTCTCGCCCGGCGGATGTCCCGTCGGCGCTCCCCCTGCCGCTGACGCGTGCTTCCCGAACTCATACTTCAACACCCCCGAATCCGGATCGACGGTGCGCCAGAACCGTAGCAACTCCCGTCCCATGTCGCCGGACGGGCTGAACTGCCACAGCGGGTTGTGACGTTCGTCGAACAACCCACCCATCGACGGCAACTCCCGCACCGTGCGAAACACGTGTTCCAGGTAGTTCGTCTCCGAATCGATCGGGTGCGCCCGGAAGTATTCGTCCGTCTGCTCCTCGGCCCGTTTACGTCGGTCCCCAGGTCCACTGATCAGCGGCTGGTCCAGGAAATCGTTGTCCTCGAGGAACCGGACAAAGACGCACCCCAGAATCCAGGCCACCCCGATCTGGGTGACCAACTCATCCCTCCAGACCGAGAACGCCGCCGCCGTCCGTTTCGCCGCCTTGGCCGCGTCGTATTGCGTCCTCAACCGCCCCTGGATCTCCGGCTCGCCCTCCGACCGCCGTCGCAAGTCGTCCTCGAGTTTCTTGAGCAGACGTTGGAGGTCGGGCAGGAGCGTGGAGGTCGGCATGGAGGACGGTGGTCGGTGGTGGGTAGTCCGTGGCGGGCGGCGGATCGTCGTCGGCAGGCTGGAATCCTAAACGGTGCCTGCATCATGTCGCACGTCCGAGAACGCAACCTTCCGAGGCACGCCAACGGCGTGCTGGTATTCCAGCCCAGGGCAGCGCCCTGGGAATAGGAATAGGAAATCGGGAGAATTGCCGTTCCGAAGGTGGCGCCGGTGGTTTTGACCATTGGCGGAGCGAACACGGCGTAATGATAGGGGTTGGCCGGGTCGTTGGTGGTTTTCGAATGCCCGCCCCGGCGAAACTCCACCCCCGCCCTTGCAGGGCGGCCATACCCTGGTGCGATTCCGGGATTCCCAGGGCGTTGCCCAGGGCTGGGTTACGACCGCGCCTTGGGCGCGGCTCATGCGGTCCGGACGCCGCCAAATATGGCGAAACCCCAAGGCCGCGCGCTCGGCACAGACCATCGGAGCAAATTGCCACGCCACGCCTCATGTCACTTCTCCCATTCGTCCAACAACGCCCCGATCCCCTTGTCGACACGCGCCGCCCGGCCGCTGGGGCGGACCAACCGCACGCTGCCGGCGGGCAAACCGAACACGCGCTCGAACTCGGCTTGACCGCTCCCCACGCTGGCATCGCTCCGAAGCGCGAACTTGCGCCTGGCTGGGTACTCTCGTGGTGCTGACTTCTTTTTGCTCATGGTTCGTCCTTCGTTCGGTCGATTCCGCCGGCTCCCGGAAAGCCCGTGACTACCCTCTTTTTTACCCTCTTTCCGGGTTGTTACCCTCTTTCCGCCACCGTGCCCCCGGCCCCTTCCCCAGACACACCACGGCCCCGGCGGCTCGGAGATCCTTGAGACGCGCCCGGATCAGGTCGCGGCTGACCCCGGGACAGGCGCGCTCCAGGTCGGTCACGGAAAAGGTTCCGGTGAACCCCGAGATGGCCTGGTGGATGAGATCCGTCTTGGCGCCGCGCTTGGACTGGGTGGCGTCGGCGCGCCCCGCGAACTCGGTGTACCCGCGTCGGATGATGGCAAGGAAGTGGTTGATCCACGGAATCAAGTCATGCCGCCCCTCATGCCAGCGCTCGGAGCTGCGTCGAAGGGCCTCGTAATAGTCCTCCCGGGATTCCTCCACCAACCGTTCCAAGGAAATGTAACGCCCCACCTCGTACCCGTGCTGATACAGCAAGAGAAGCGTCAGCAAGCGCGAAACTCGTCCATTGCCATCGCGGAACGGATGGATGCAGAGGAAATCAAACACCGCCGCTCCCGCCGCGACGAGGGGCGGAACCCGGTCCTGATCGATGGCGTGGCGATACAGCAGGCAAAGCTCGTCGACCGCGGCGGGGGTGAGTTTGGCTGGGAGACACCGGAACCGGATGCGCGGCGCCTCCCCGGGCAGGTGTTCGATGATTTCGTTGTCCACCCGCTTGAATTCGCCGGCGTCCCCGCTGCTTTCCTGGCAAAGCCGATGAAGGCCCAGGAGCGTTTCCGCCGTGAATGGAAGGTCGGCGGCGCCGGTGTGAATACGATTCAACGCCTGCCGGTAGCCGAAGATCTCATGCTCCGGACGGTCCTGGGGCTTTGCCCTGCCCAGGACCAGCGGTCGAAGGCGATCGGCTTCCACGGTGACGCCTTCGATGCGATTCGACGATTCCACGCTTTGAATGAGCGCCTGCTCCTTCAAGGCCCGGAGGACCTGGGGCGATTGGCGGGTGTGAAGCTCCTGAAGCCCCTTGGCCTCGGCGATGTCGGTCAACAACCACACCGTGCTGGTCGGCAGGGAGGTTTCCGCGAGACGTCGATGGCGAAACGAATTCATGCCGCCTCCGAAAACGTCGTCCAACCCTCCGGCACCCGTGCCCACTGGGCGGGGGTCGGCACCGGAACGGGTTGGCCGTGCAGGGTGGGCAACAGGGTCTGCCGATTCGACGGCACCAACACCCAGAGCGTCCGGCTTCCGCTGGACGCCTGGAGCACGGCGTTTTGAAGCTGGCTGAGGAAGTTGAGCCGGCCGTACCGCGCCAACAATCCCACGTTGGTCATTAGCACGCACCCGTCCCGACCCAAAACCTCCTGCTCGATCTCCCCCAACACCTGCTCAACCAGCAGTTGGAGGTTCCGCCAATCGCGGGACCCTGCCTCGGCGCGATCCGCTGACAGCGCCTTCTCCCAACGGACGCTCCGTGCGGCACAGGCCGCCTTCAACCGCTCGATCATCGAGGCATCCAGATCGACCACCGAAGGCTGAAACACCGTTCTCAATCGTTCCTCGACTCCCAGGTAGTCGGCCGGCTCGGTGACCAGCACCAGATAGCCTCGCTGTTCCATCGACCTCCGCAGACGGGCCTGAAAGTCCCGGGCTCCAAGCAACACCTCGTCCTCGGCCGGGGCCGGTGGGCGCGTTGACGTGGGCGTCGGGCTCGTCCGGGACGGGGTGCCAGTCGAGAGGGTGATCCGGTCGGCGCGTTCCTGCCGGAACCCTCCCTTCCCCTCGCGCACCGAAGAGTCCCACTTGAGCTTGGTCCCGGCGCCTTCCAGCAGCCGGTCCAACTCCGGTCGTGGCGGAAGCGGGGCCGCCTCGGGATACCGGCTCGCCACCCGTTGGCGCACTTCCTCGTCGGACAAATCGTGGGTCCCGAGCAGTGCCCCGGCCGCCAACTGGACCGCCCGAGCGGGATCGAGACCACGCGGGTAGATCTCCAGGCGCGACGAGAGGGCCGAACGCCGGGAGGCCCCTACCGACAGCTTGACGATCCGCGCGTCGGACATGGGCGCGGCCCCCGCCGGAACCGGCAAGCGTCGCAACCCCTCCACCACCCGAGCTGGCGGCGCCAAAGGGTCCAAGAGCGCCATGGCGTCGGCCTCCGACCCGAGCCGGAACCCATAGTCGCCCAAGGCGTGGCTGGTCGCGATGAGCACCCGGCCATCGCTCCGACACTCCACAAACCGCGGTTCCTGCATGCCCAACTCCGTCTCGATCACGGCGCGGGCGACCGCGAGCGCGGTTCTCCCGCGCTCGGGTTCGATCTGGACGGAGCCGCGGGCGGCGAGTAGGGCATCGGCGATCTCGCGAACGGTCATGGCCCCTCCGTTGGCGCCGAGGAACTCGACCACCACCTCGCGCAACTCGGTGATCGACTTGAATCGCCGCCAGCGTTCGCGGCCACCGGCGACGGCCTGCCCCACCCGCTGGCGGGACACCTTCAACGCTCGGGCCACCTCGGTTTGGCTGGGCCATGTCAGCGGAACCGGGACACCTTCCGTCGGGAACCCCAGAAGCGAATGCAGCATCAGGCGATCCGATTCACCTCGACTCCGACCGCCGGTGGCCCGGACCTGTTGAGCCACGAAATCCAGATTGGGAACCTCCGGCTCGGCGGCCAGCCCTTCCCCGGCGCCTTCGGTCTGCGGGTCCGCCAGGGGTTGGATCTCCGGGAACCGCTTCCGCAACGCGACGTGAAGGTCGCCGATCTCGCGAATGGTCTGCTTGCCCACCCCCCGAAGGCGGTTGAGCCGCCATAGGGAAATCCGAAGCAGGTCGCGGACGGTCACCGCGTTCAACTTGTCGAGGGCGTTGGCCGCCCGGGTGCTGAGCGCGAGTTCCACCAACTGCGTGTTCAACGCGGCGCCTTCGATCAACGCCAGGCGGGCGGCAGGGTCCGCGGTCGATTCCCCGCGCACGGACCGGTCGGCGGCCGCGAAGATCGCCCGCCACTGGGCCAGCATCTGGGCGGCGTTGTCGAAGCGTTGCTTGGGGTCCCGACGAAACGCGCGTTCGAAAAACGCGACCAGCGGCTCGCGCAGGGCCGGTTCAAAGCGCTCCGGGAACAGGTTCGCTTCGCAGGCCAACAGGGCCGGGCTGCTTCCGCCGTCGCCCCACTGGGGGAAGTCGCCGGTCGCCATCTCGTACAGCGTCATGGCCACGGCATACCGTTCCGCGGCCAAATCCCAGCGCGGCGGCTTCCGGGCAATGAGAAACGGGTCCAGGTACTGCGGCGTCCCGCAACGGACGTTCTCGACCGAAGTCGAGGTCAGGGAGAAATCGAACAGGATCAGGTGAAGCTCGGACTGCTTGCCCCGCTCCCGGATGCCGATGTTTTCCGGCTTGATATCCCGGTGGGCGACGCCAGCGGCTTCCAGGGCTCCCACCGCCTCGATCAAGTCGGTGCCAAACCGCTCCAGAAAATCGACGTTCAACCGTCCGTCGTCGCGGATGCGCTTGGCCAGGGTCTGGTGCCCGGCCCGTTCCATCAGAAACCCCTGAAGATGGTGAAGGGTGACCTCACGGTGCACATGGACGATTCCCGGGTGCTCGAGCTTTTGCAGCGCGGCAAATTCCGCCTTCAGCCGGTCGTTGTGCTCCGGCTTGTTGGCGATCTTTAGGACGAACTCCTGCCCCTGGAAGCTCACGAGCAAGGCCACGGCCGTCGATCCCTGCCCCAGGCGCTCCACCACCTCGAACCCGCCCGGAAGTCGATCCCCCTTGCGCGCCTCGAGAGGATTTTGGCGAGCCTCGGCGTCGGGAGTGGTCAACTCATCCTCCACCTCCGTCAGGCGGTGCAGCAAATCGGCGGCGCTCTCGGGGCGCATCAGCCGATCGGGATGGGTGCTGGACCGGATCAGCGACCGAAGGGCGTCACCCGGCGCGTCCACCACGCGTGCCAGGTCCAATCCGTCTTCGGTCGCGACCCGTTGGCTGACCTCGATGGGGGTGGCCCCGGGAGGTTTTCCGGTGAAGAGGTAGTAGGCCAGCGCCCCGAGGGAGAAGATGTCCTGGGCGGGATGATCCTCGTCGAGTCCCTGTTGAGCCTCCGGCGCCAGGTAGACGGCCGAGGCGTCCTCGACCAATTGCTCCGCGTGCAGGGTGGCGGTGATCCGCGACCCGCCATGGGTCGTGGTCGAGCCCGACCGGCGGTGCAACTGCCAGTTGAAGATCTGGAGTCGCGGCACCTCGGCGTCCGGGTTCAACACGAGGACGCTCTGGGGGCTGAGCGCCCGGTGGATCACCTTCCGCTCGTGGGCGTACTTGAGCGCCTCGGTCAGTTGCCGCAACCACTCGATCCGGGTCGTGACTTGGACCCGATCGCCGCGCTCGGCGAGGAAGTGGTCGAGACGTTGCGCCTCGGGCGGCCAGCGGAAGACAATCGCCGGCCCGAGCTCGTGGATGGTGAAGCTCTCCGCCAGGGCGATTCCGGGGTGAAGCAGGTCCTGGAGGACGTTGAACTCGCGCTGACAATACCGTTGGAGAGTGGCGCGCTCCTCGGAGGTGCTGTGGGCGGCCGCAGGGTAGATCCGAACCACCCGGGACGTTTTCGGGAGGGAGACGTGCCGGGCGATCCAGTCCTGGAAGAGGCCGGTCGGGCTGTCGCTGAAAAGGCGCTCCAATTGATAGTCCCCGACCCGCCGGGACCGTTGAGTCTCCTTGATGCCAACGTCCTGCATCGCCTGGAGAAGCGCCCGGGCAGTCGCATCCCCATGACGATGCTGGGGAGCCCGGTCTGAGGCGACCCCGGTCCGGTTGACCAGGGCGGCCAGAATCCCGTCACGCAGGAAGACGCTCCGCCGAGCCTCCTCCGGGAGTCGACAGCGGAGCCCGGCCGCCGAGCAGAACACCACCGCCTCGAGATGCGGACACGCAGGCCCTTTCCGGAATGATTTCTGGCGTTTGAGCAGGGAGGCCAGCTTCCGGGCCTTCCGGTTCGCCAGGAGCAACGGGCTGTCGTCCGTATGGACCCGTCCGTCATGCCGCCAGGTCCAGGTGTAGGCGTCGCCGGCCAATTCCCCCGGGCGGCTCTTGATCTCCACCAAGAAAAAGCCCATCGGCGTTAGCACCAAGACGTCGACCTCATTGATCGTGCCGTCGTCGGCGTGGAACTCGAAGTTCGACCAAGCCCTGTATGGGTCCTGGTCGGGCAGCACTTCCCGCAGGAACTGCAGCGCCTCGGACTCCCAGGCGAACTGGGAAGGGCTGATCGTCTTCCAGCGGTTGGGCGACATCATGGTTGCGCCGGATGCCGCCCCGCGCCGCGCCGCTGACGAGGCGCCGCCGGTTCGACATTGGACCCGAACCGTTTACCGATGCCCGAAACCGATGTCGACACTTCGGCCGCAGGGAGACGAAGAAACGCGCACAAACCCGCACAGGTCCCCAGCCGTGATGCCCATCCAGGGGGTTGGATTTCACGGCGCAGAGTTCCATCCTTCCACCGAATGAATTCCGAGGCCGTCCCCGAAGCCCAGATCACCGAGCCGGCAATCCTTTTTCGCATCAGTAAGGTGTACCGAAGCGATATGACGGCCTTGGAACTGTACGAGGCGACGCGGGGTTTCTGGCGGCTCGGGAAGAAGCTCTCCGCGCGGGCTGAGGCGGCTCAACTCGCGTTCGCGGTGTACCAGGGCGTCATCCGAGAAGTCTACCGGATCGAATCCTGGCACCCCGCCGGCACCCTGCCCTACACCTCGCGCGACCCAGGACCCTACCGCGGCAAAAACCGCAGGGAGTTCTCGGGACCTGTCGCGACAGACCTTCGAAACCGCTACGTCGGCCACTCGGTGCGACACCACTTCCCGCAGGGCAACCGTGCTCCATTCAAGTACGTGAACTGCTCGACCGGCCCCGACTGAACATAACTTCCACCGGCCAGCAACCGAGGGAGTTCAAGATGCCGGGATCCCGGCACGGAGTTGGGACGAGGCGCTCAATCCGCGAGGACGCCATCGGCGAGACTTGCCCGCTCGTTGCGGTGGGCCCAAGGGATCGCGTCTTGCCCCGTCCAAGGTGTTACTCCGCCGAGAACGGGTTCAACAGCTTGACCCCGGTGTGCGCCACGTCGGCCACGTTTCGGGTGACCAAGGCGAGATCGCGCACGACCGTCGTCTCCGCCAGCAGTCCGTCCACCGTGGAGATGGGACGGTTCGCGCTGAAGCGACCCCACACATCCGCGACCGCCGCATTGATGGGAAGCACCTGATCTCCGAACGCTCGATCGAACCCCGCCAACCAATGCTCCAGGGCAAGGGCCTTGATCGGGTCACGGGAACGGGCTCGTTCGACGCCCTTCCGTAGTTCCCCCAGCAACAACACGCTTACGTACAATTCGGAGTCCTCGACGGATTCATACCAGGCCGCGACACCCGGATTCATCCGCGGCCCTTTGCGCTGTTCGCTGGCGACGTTGGTTTCCAGGAGGAACCCGCTCACAGCTCCACCGCGCGACCCAGATCGCGGTCTCGCGCAAAATCATCGTCCGAAACCACGTTCGGCATCGCAAGCAGGTGCACCTTAAGGGACGGGCGTTTCCCCGAAGTTCCGAGGAGCGCCTCCCGGAGGATGCGTCGGTGTTCTTCCTCCATCGAAACCCCGTGCTCGCTGGCGCGCTGCTTCAGCTTTCGCACCAGCTTTTCATCGACCTGCCGGACAAGTAGCTGCACGAAGCCACTACTTCCCTTGCTACCCGTTAGGATTGGTAGCACCGCCGAGTGCCTGGAGGGAAGCGCGATATCCGGTCCGGAACCCCGTACCCCCACCATGAATTGCGGCTCGGAACGTCGGCCATCCGTAGGTTCCAGCCGAAAAAGTCGCTCAATGCGCCATCGGATGCCTGTATTGGAGATCGACTGAATTCCGCCAGCCGCACTATCCCCGTTTCTCTTCTTCCTTCATCCGATTGATGACATCGATCACGCGGTCAAGCAACTGGCCATCGGGCACACGCCCCGACTCGGTGACGACCCGGACATAGTCGCGCGCTAGTGTCTTGAATTCAAAAGAGTATGCCTCCGGCTCGGAATGGAGTGCTTGAGCGAGCAAACGCAATCCTTCGGAATAGGAGCTTATGGCTCCATTAGAGTCGCCAGTCGCCTCCTGCACCCGTCCCAGAATCTCGAGCGCTACCGCGAGTTCGGGCATGAATGCATCAGGATCCTGAGACGCCAGCTCACGTCGGAGGTTCACTGCTTCTTTGGCGAGGCTCAGCGCCTCCATCCTTCGACCTGATTCGCTTAGGCGATTCGCCAAGGTGGACAGCGACGTCGCCAAGTTGGGCTTGAATACACCGGGATTCCTAACCTCCAACGCTCGAAAGAGACTCACCGCCTCATCCGCGGATTTCAGCGCTTCCGTCTTCTGACCCAATTCGTACAAACGGTTCGACAGGTTGTTTAGCGAACTCGCCAGTTCGTGTGTGTAGGCGTCGGGCCACTCCGCGGCCAACTCACGTCGAAGCATTGTCGCTTCAACCGCAAGGCCTAGCGCCTCCGATTCCCGACCGACTCGGCCCAATCGGAGCGCCAAGTTGTTCAGCGACATCGCAAGAGCGGGCTTGAACTCGGCCGGATTCTTTTCTGCCAATTCCCGGTAAAGGTTCATTCCCTCTTCGTTGAATCCAACCGCCTCCTTCGTTCGACCCACCTCACTCAATCGGAGCGCCAAATTGGTCAGCGACATCGCAAGATCGGGGGTGAACGCGTCGTGATTCTGGTCCACTAATTCACGGTAAAGCTTCGCCACCTCTTCCGCGAAGCTAAGTGCCTCCGTCTTCCGGCCCAAATTGCCCAATGAGTTCGCCAAAGTGTTCAGCGCCGACGCCAGTGCCGGTGTGAACGCGTCCGGATTCCGCCTCGCCAAGTCACGGTAGTGCTTCACCGCCTCGACTGCGGGGCTTAGCGCGTCGTTCCTTCGACCCAACTTGCCGAACCCAATCGCCAGGTTACTCAGCGACATCGCCAAGTCGTGAATGAAGGCTTCCGGATCATGCTCCGCCAATTCCTGGTAGAGTCTCGCCGCCTCTTCCGAGGGACCCAGTGCGTCCTCATCCCTGCCCAAATTGTTCAACTGGATCGCGTAATTGTTCAATGACATCGCAAGGCCGGGCGTGAACGCGTCCGGATTCCGCTCCGCCAAATAACGTTGGATGCCCACCGCCTCTTCCGCGAGCCCCATCGCATCCGTGCTCCGGCCCAGCTTTCCCAAGACGTTCGCCAAACTGTTCAGCGACCTTGCCAGGCCAGGCATGTACGCGTCCGGATTGTGCTCCGCTAGTTCGCGGCTGAGCTTCAGAGACTCTTCCGCGGGGCCCAGTGCCTCAGGTCTCCGGCCCAATTCAGCTAGTCGCACTGCCAGATTGCTTGCCAGTCTGGCCAAGTCAGCCTTGGTGGCATTATCACAGGCTTCAGCATCCAACCGCTTTCGTAGGTTTCGGTAGATTGACTCCGAGATCTGCAGTGCCCGCTCCCTAAGAGCCACGGATTCCTCGGGCAATATCCGCTCCATAGCGATCAGGAATCCGGGCTCGGAATCGATTCCCTCTTCGATGATAGCGTCGAGCCAAAACATCAGGATCCCCCCTTCGCTGTCAGAGCGAACGAAGTCTTGAAGTCCGTGAAGAAGCATGGATGCCATGGCCCGAACCCTCCGACGGGCGCACCGCAGAACTAAGGCCACCTGTTCAGCTCGGCTCAATCGATCAGTCCATACGGCGAGAACCAGCGCTTCGGCCACGATGTCAGGCTCAATCGGCGCGACGGATGCATCTTCCCCCGGTAACGCGTCGTGCAAGCGTTCCACCAAATCCGCGGGCCCCTCGGTCCAAATCCTTCCAAGCGCCGTCGTCTCCTCGAGCACCACATCACGAGCCTCCTTCAAGGTCAGGCCTCCAACGGCCGTCGCCAACGCCGCCAGATGACGGAACATCCGCACGCCGCTTTCGCCTTTCTCAGGTGGCACGAAGCGATCCAGACGTCTGATCTCTCGGCGGGCGATTTCCTTGGCTAAGTCCACCCGCCCCAAGTGAAGGGAACTTCGAAGCGCAGTACCTGGGCTTCCAGTCCCAAAAAGTGCGTTTTCACGGGCCGCCAAGCCAGCCATCATCAAATAAAGGGGATCGCTCCATCGATCGTGCTTCAAGGCGGCGTCGAAGGAGGGATCAGCCCCCGGTTTGGGAGGCATCGGCGAAGGCCGCCCATCGCTTTTGCTTGCCATCTGTAGCACGTCCTCAAGCAAACTCCTACGCATCTCAGTCGCCGCGACCGGTTGCAGAGGCACAGGTTCCGGCGGCAGGAAAAGCTGCCGAACCGCCACTCCTGCCGCCCCCGACTCAATGTCAAGCAGGTCCCTGAACCAGCCCTCTTTCGCGCTTGCTACCCTTTCCAGCAGCAGGAATCGGAGCGGCTGGATACTTGGATCTACCCCATGCACCGAGAGCCCCCTGAAAAGCCGTCGCAGCGGCCGCTCGATGGTCTGGGCATAGTCAACGAGCAAGAGAGTGGGTCTCCGCCAGACCCACGCCTCCCAATCACGCTCTTTCAGAAGCGTTTCCCCGGTCACCATGCCAACATCCCATCGATCCCCTAGTTTCCGAAAAACCTGCCAAACAAAATCCAAGCCCAACCGGGTCTTGCCCGACCCGGCCCGGCCGACCAGCAACCGCGCAGCGATGGGCTGGGCAGCATCGAGCCATCCCCACAAGTCCCTCAGGTCGGCTTCCCGCCCCAGCAGCTCCGTCGCGCGGTATTTAGCTTGGAGAATCCACAGATCCGACGCGTGGCCGATGGCATTTCCGACACCAGCCACGGGACGGGGCGGCGCCATCGCCCACGGACGGAGAACAGTAAGGCCACCCACATCAAACACCGGCTTCGCCGCCGCAGGTACAAGTCCCGGGATAGCCGCGAGTGTTTGAACCAGACGTCCGATGTCGGATTCGAATTCCCGATCAAAGCGGACCGGTACCCCCAGCAAATCCTTGAGCGCGGAGAGCGTTTCAGCGAGTTCCGTGTCCCGCTGCCTAACTTCCGCAACAACTCCGGCCGAAAGCATCGGCGTCCCATCCACCAAAACCGGAATGATCCGCAAGCTGCGTTTTTCGAACGCGTATTGGAGTTCGCGTCGGACGTAGTCGTCTGGATTCTCCAGGCGTCGACGCCCCGCATAGCTTCCCTCGGCTTCCTTCACGTCGAGCCAGCCGTGGTTGATCACCACGATGAACGCCCGGCACCCGTCGATCGTCGTTCGGATCGTTTCCCACAAGGTCGATCCACCTTCGATTCCCTCCGTATCCCGAAAAACCGCGGTCTCCCCGAAGGCAGCTTTCAGCCGCTCGTGAAGATTGTGGGTTGCCGCGTTCGAATCGAACCGGCGGTACGAGAGAAAGATGGCGTTGGTGGGCGTCCCCGACATGGGCAACTCAGTGGTGCTCTCGTGTCGAGCCTCAAGCGTTCGGACCTCCGGGACAAGCCGGTTCCTCGAAACGGCGCCGACGGCCCTCGCGCGTCATCCTCTGCCGAAGCCGGCGCCGCCGGATTCCCGACGACGCGAGACCCCAAGGCCCCTTTGATAAAAAATTCTCCCGGGCATTTCCCATTCGTTGCCGGTCCCCCCGGCGCTCTTGACCTCCCCCCCCCCCGCCCCCTCTAACGACAATCGACCCATCCGTTGCGCGCCACCTCCGGCCGGGACCTCCCCAGATCCGCTGCTCTCCCAACACCCTCCTCTTTCCGCCGACAGTTGCCGACAGTTGAAATGGGGAAACGTGCGCTTCCATGCGTAGTCCAGAAATGCCGTCAAGGCGCACTTCACCCAATAGCCACGGCCTTATGCGCACCATCGCGCACGCTCATACGTGGGTTGAGTGGATTTGTAAACCGTGGGTCGTCGGTTCAAATCCGACAACTGGCTCCATCCTTTAACACCTTGCGTTGAAGGACTTAAGCCCGGCGACGGGTGGCAGGTGTGCTCAAAACTGTGCATAGAATGTGTCGCTCTGGCCCATTTTGGCACCCCTCCAGCACCCCCTCCCCACCCCTCCGTCACGGCGGTCGCCGCTTCGTCGGTAACCTTTTTGGACTCGTCGCCGACCCGATGAATCCTCGCGTCCGCTCCTACCGCCGGGAAAGCGGAACGTTCTACGTCTTTGACTGCCTCACCGGAAAACGCGAGAACCTGAAGACCACGAACCCGCGAGTGGCCGAGCGCCTGATCCAAGCGAACAAAAACGTCAGCCACGAACGCCCCGCCTTCAATCTTCTCACCGCAACGCAATAATCGCGAACCACCCTGCCGTCGGCCCTCTCCATGATGACCTCAGAAGCGAAGATTCAACCCGCCCAATGCCGCCTCTCTCATCCCGTCTCCCGCATCCCGTCTCCCGTCTCAATCCGGCTCGACCAAGCGATAGCCGATGGCCGGCTCGGTTTGGATCAACTGGGGCGCGGATGGGTTGGGCTCGATCTTATCCCGAAGATGGGTGTGAACGCCGATTCGAAAACCGGGTGATTCCGGCGGTTTGAAATCCAGGTATTCTTCCGGTGGCGTCTTCTTCCGGCCCTTCGCCGAACCGACCTTTTCTTCCTTCTTCCTCCGTCTTCTTCG
>JBFWOK010000164.1:0-15217 GCA_050250555.1 Limisphaerales bacterium | reverse complement strand
CCGACGAAGCCCAAGTATGATCATTCACGCCTTCGAGTGTTTCCGCTTTCCGAGCGAAGGAGCCTCACCCGTGTCGAGGACATTCTGATCGATCCGGATTCGCCGGCGCCGACCTTGCCCGAAGCGGTGGCCGAACAGGTGGCCCGGGCGGCGTCGGAGATCCGTCGGGCGCGGGAGCGGGGCGCCTCGGTCCTGCTGATCTACGGGGCGCATCTCCTCCGCAACGGCGCGGCGCTGATCCTCGACCGGATGATGGGTTCCGGGTGGCTGACCCACCTGGCCACGAACGGGGCGGGAACGATTCACGACTGGGAGTACGCCTGGCTCGGGCAGTCGACGGAGAAGGTTGAGGACAACGTGGCGACGGGCACGTTCGGGACCTGGGACGAGACCGGGCGCAACATCCATCTGGCGCTGCTGGCCGGAGGTCTTCAGGGGGCCGGCTATGGGGAGTCCCTGGGCCGTTTCATCGCCGAGGACGGCTGCTTTCTTCCGCCGGCCGACGACCTCGCGGATCTCCTGGCGGGGTTTCCCGCCGATCCGCTGGCGGGGGCCGCGGCGGATCTTCTGGTGGCCATGCGGCGGCACGGCCTCGCGGAAGGCCGCCACGAGGTCGTTCACAAGTGGAAACACGCATCCATCATGGCTTCGGCGTTCCGGCATGGCGTGCCGTTCTCGGTGCATCCGGGTATCGGTTACGACATCGTGGCCTGCCATCCGATGTTCAACGGGGCGGTGCTCGGACGGTCGGCCGAGGTTGATTTCAAACGGTTCGCGGAAGCGGTCGAATCCCTGGATGGCGGCGTTGTCCTGAGCGTCGGGTCGGCGATCATGGGGCCGCAGGTGTTCGAGAAGAGCCTGAGCTGCGTGCACAACCTTCGGCGTCAGGCGGACAGGCCCAACGTGGAAGGACACAGCATCTACGTCGTGGACCTTCAGGACGGCGGGGGGTGGGACTGGACCCGTGGGGAACCGCCGAAGACCAACGCGGCGTACTACCTGCGGTTCTGCAAGAGCTACTCGCGCATGGGCGGGACCATGCACTATGTCCAGGCGGACAACGCCGCCTTCATCCACGCGCTCGGCAAGGCGTTGGAAGCCCCGACGGACAGCGGCCCCAACCCGGACACGGCGGAGTCCGACGGCGCGAATCCCTGATCGCAGGAAGCCGCGGCGGCGAAAGATCGATCGCCTAGGACTCCGTGCCGAAGGCTTCGGCGAGGGCGATGGCTTTTCGGATCGCCTTCGATTTGTTGACCGTCTCCTGGAATTCCCCTTCGGGCGTCGAGTCGTGGACCCAGCCGCCGCCAGCCTGGACGTAGGCCCGGCCGTCCTTGAGCAGGGCCGTTCGGATCGTGATGCAGCAGTCCAGGTTGCCGTCGAAGCTGAAGTAACCCACACAACCCCCGTAGGGTCCGCGGGTCGTGCCTTCGAATTCCGAGATGATCTGCATGGCGCGGATCTTGGGGGCGCCCGAGAGCGTGCCCGCGGGAAAGGTGGCCCGCATCAGGTCGTAGGGCGAACGCCCCGTGGAAAGGCGGCCCTCGACCTGCGAGACGATGTGCATCACGTGGCTGTAACGCTCGACGATCATGAGGTCCTTCACGTGGACGGTTCCGAAGTCGCAGACCCGGCCGACGTCGTTCCGCGCGAGATCGATCAGCATGACGTGTTCGGCGCGTTCCTTCGGATCGGCGAGGAGTTCCTGTTCGAGCGCCAGGTCCTCCTCCTCCGTCCGGCCGCGCCGGCGGGTTCCGGCGATCGGCCGGATCTCCACCTTGCCATCCTCGCAGCGCACATGGATCTCCGGGGAGGCGCCGACCAGCGCGAACCCGTCGAGCTCGAGGAGGAACATGTACGGCGACGGGTTGATGGAACGGATCGCCCTGTACACGTCCAGGGGCGGAGCCTGGGTGGGCGCGCTGAAGCGCTGGGAACCGACGACCTGAAAGATGTCCCCGGCCCGGATGTAGTCCTTCGACTTGCGGACATTGTTCTCGAACTGGTCCTGGGTCTGATTCGAGACGAAGGGAAGTTCGGGGGCGTCCGTCCGGAAGGAAACCGGGCGCCCCTGGATGGGCTGTTCCAAGAGCGAGACGAGACGTTCGATCTCCGAGAGGGCGTCGTCGTAGGCCTCATCCGGGTTCGAGGCGCCGTCCAGCGAGGCGTTGACGATGATCATCAGCGTCTGGGTGACGCGGTCGAAAACGAGCACCTGATCCGCGATGAGGAAATAGAGGGTCGGGGTGCCGAGTTCGTCGACCGGCGGACGGGGAACGACGGGTTCGACGTCATGGATGAACTCGTACCCGATGAAGCCCAGGGCGCCGCCGGTGAACCTGGGAAGATTGGGGACGTCGACCACTTTGAACCGGGCCATGACGCGTTCGACCACATGAAGCCCGTCGTGGACGGTCCCGGGGTCCGCGGGCGCGGCCGAAGGGGACACCGTGAAAGTTTCGGTCACGCGACCGCCCTCGAGAACCTCGACCCGGTTCCCGGTCTGACGGATCACGGCGCGGGGGTTGCAGCCGACGAACGAGTACCGGCCCAGATGCATTCCGCCCTCGACCGATTCGAGGAGGAACGACTCCCCTTCGCCTCGGAGTTTGGTGTAGGCCGAGAGGGGGGTCTCGAAGTCCGCGAGGAGGCGGTGGCAGACCGGGATAAGGTTGCCTTGGGCGGCGAGTTCACGGAATTGCTCGCGCGTCGGTTCGTGCATGGCGCGCGGAGTTAAGCATGGGGCCCAGCCGGGGGGCACGTGCGATCTCGCGGGGTCGGGGGGCTCGGGCGCATCTCGGACTTGCGGGCGGCGGGATCCGGGCGTTCGATGCGGGCGGAAACGGCCGGGTGGGAATGTATGAATGAAAGCCAGCGCGCGGGGGCGGCCATTGCGATTTTTTCAGTCACCTACCTCCTGATCAGCGGTCGGCGGCTGAAGGTGCTCCCCTTGAACCGGCCGGCCGCGGCCCTGCTGGGCGCGGTGCTGATGGTCGTTTGCGGGGTCATGACGCCGGACCAGGTGTACCGGGCCGTCGACCACGACACGCTGGTTCTGCTCCTCGGGATGAGCCTCTTGGCGGCCTACCTCGATATGGCCGGTTTTTTTGGATGGACCGCCGACCGGGTGCTCCGCCTTTCCGGCACTCCGGTCCGGCTGATGTTCGCTCTGACGATGACGTCCGGATTGCTCTCGGCCCTGCTGGTCAACGACACCGTGTGCCTGATGCTCACCCCGATGGTCGTCGCGGTGGTGGTCCGGGGAAGGCTGCCGCTGGCCCCCTATCTCCTGACGCTGGCGATGAGCGCCAACATCGGCAGCGTGTGCACGCTCGTCGGCAACCCCCAGAACATGCTCATCGGCCAGATGTCCGGCCTGCGGTTCGCGTCATTCAGCGGGAGCCTCGTCCCTCCGGCCCTGGGTGGGCTTCTGATTCAGTTCGTGGTCCTGCGCTGGGGGTTTCGCAGGGAGCTGGCGGCCGCTTCGATCGTGGTGGACGAAGAACCACCTCCTCCCGTGGATTGGCGGCTTCTCCGGGGGACGATCGTCGTGCTGGTCGGAGTGGTCGCGGGTTTCCTGGGTGGCTTCGATCTTGCGTGGACGGCCCTATCGGGCGGGGCGCTGGTGATGGTTCTGGCCCGTCGTGACACGCACGAGGTCCTCAAACGCGTCGACTGGCATTTGCTGCTCTTCTTCGCGGCCCTGTTCGTGGTCGTCGAGGGACTCAACGGCACCGGGTTGCCGGAAGCTTTCTATCGTCACCTGCGGCCGCTCTTCGGCGAATCAGGCTCGTCGCAGGGCCTTCACCTCGCCTGGTTCTCCGCACTGGGATCCAATGTGTTCTCCAATGTTCCGTTCGTGTTGGTCGCCGGGAAGTGGGTGCCCGAGTTTGCCGATCCCGAACTGATGTGGAAGGTCATGGCGCTCGCGACGACCTTCGCCGGCAACCTGACCCTCCTCGGATCGGTCGCCAACATGATCGTCGTCGAGTCCGCCCGATCGCATTGCGAGGTGGGATTCTGGGACTACGCGCGGTACGGCATCCCCGTCACGCTGCTGTCCCTCGCGGCCGGCTTGGGGTGGCTTCTTTTCCTCGCCGCGTAGCGCTGTCCGCGCCTGCGCGTCGCCCTTGGACCAGGCGCCCCCGGGTCGCGTTTGACTTCGTCCTAAGGCGTCGAAGTCGGTCCCGGTGTGACCGGTTTCGGGCATCGAAACAGGGTGGGCCGCTTGTCCGAGAGGTTCGCTGTCCTTCCCATTCCGTTGTTGTCGGTCAAAAGCCAGATATGGCGGTCATCGACCGACAGCCCCTCCATGAAACCGGGGGCGAAGATCACCCCGTAGGCGTTCTCCCGGGCCCTCTCCATCGCGGTGAAATCAAATTCCGCGAGCACCCGTTTCGCCTTGGGATCGACCTTCAGGAGCTTGCGCACGTCCCGAAGCAGCACCCAGAGGGCGTCGTCGGCCCAGCAGAGGTCCGTGTAGTGGATGTCGTCGGAGTCGATACCGGCCGGTGCCACACGGAAGTCGTCGATCACACCGAGGGTCTCGAGATCCACGGTGATGAGGCGTCCCTGGTGGCGTTCGTTGGCGACGTAGAGTCGGCCGCCGCCGATCGCGATCCCCTCGAACGAGGCGTTGAAGTCCAGGGGCGCGAACCATTTCTTCACCGGGGTCCAGTCGATCTCGAGTCGATCGACTTTTCCGTGGACCGGATCCCATCGAAGGATCCAGCGGTTCGCCTCCTCGGACACGTAGAGTCGGCCCTTGGAATCCTCGGCGAGACCTTCGAGGTCGTAGCGCTGGATCTTCTGGGGTGCGTAAGCCGCGAGTTGTTCGCGGGTGAGACAATTCTCGAGCGGCAGGAGGTCGACGGCGTTGGTGCCTTCGCGGAAGACCATCCGGTACACCGCGGTTTCCTGGTCGTTCAGCGTGAGCAGGGTTCCGTCACTTCGCCGGAGCAAAGCCGAGGCGTCGAGTCGACGGCCTCGGGGCAGGTTGACGTGCCAGATCTTGTCGGCGTTGAGGGTGTGGATCGGCCAGGGTGCCGACGCCGGGGATGCGGCCGGGACCCCGGACCCCGCGTCTGGATCGGAATCGGGATCGGCCGCGAAGGAGGACACTGAGCCGAAAGCGAGGATGACGCAGGCGGCACCCGCGAGGCGGGCGAACCGCGCCGGGCGGCTCCATCGATTGGGCCGGGCCCTGCTCATTGAAAGAGCTTCGGAGCGAACTCGTGGAGGTAATCGCGCCAGATGTCCCACGTGTGGCCGCCGTCGGTCTCGCGGTAGATCACGTCGAACTTGTGCGCCTTGAACATCTCGACGGTCTTCCGCGACGTCTCGACCAGGAAGTCGGCGCTGCCGGTGGCGAACCAGAACAGCTTCAGGCCGTCCTTCAGCGCGGCGTTGTCGAGGATCGCCTTGTGCCGTTCCTCGAAACTCGGGCCCTGTCCCGCGCCCGGTCCTCCGGCGATGCCGAAGATTCCGGAGCTGTAAACGCCGATGTACGCGAACTTGTCGAGGTTCGGGATCCCGATGTTGAGCGTTTGGGCGCCGCCCATGGACAATCCGGCGATGGCGCGCTGGGCACGACCAGCCGCGATCCGGTAGCGCTTCTCCATCTGCGGCTGGATGTCGGCGAGGAACTCGCGCTCGAACTCGTCGGTGAATCCCCCCCCGAAGCGGAAAGGTCCGGTGTGTCCATGGGGCATGACCACGACCATGGGCTTCGCTTTTCCAGCGGCGATGAGGTTGTCGAGGATGAACCCGGCGCGACCCACGCTGCTCCAGGAGTCATCGGAATCGAACGCGCCGTGCAGCAGGTAGAAGACCGGGTAGCGGCCATCCCCGGCCTCGTACCCGGGTGGGGTGTAGACGTGGAGCCGGCGGAAGCGGTTCAGCGTCCCGGACCAGTAGGTCACCTCCGAGACCGCGCCGTGCGGCACATCCTTCGTGTCCACCCAATCGGCGCCCGGCACGGCCACCAGGCTCCAGGTGCTTTCGTTGGACTCGCTGGTTTTCGGATTGCGGGGATCCACCGCGGTCACCCCATCCACGTTGAACCCGTACCGGTAGGCGCCCGGTGCCAGCGGCCCGACCGTCACCGCCCAGACGCCGTTGGAGCCCTTGGTCAGCGGTTTGGCCTGCCCGAACCCGATGCCGGGGATGTCCCCGCTGCTTGCCAACTGAACCGCCTCCGCCTTGGGGGCGAAGATGCGGAACGTGACCTGCCGGTCGGACGCGACCTCCGGAGAGGTCACCGCCGGAGGCTGTTGACCGCGGGGTTGTGCCTGGGCGGACGGGATGAGGGAAGGGGCTGCCCAAAGGGCGGTCGCGAGGACGAGGAGGGAGGCGTGCCGGCGCTTCATGGTCGGGGTGGTTCGGTTGGGGTCGGTTGGGTCGGGTGGGATGGCGATTGGACGGTAGGCACGGAAGCGCCGGGGCTCAATCAGAACCTCGGGTCGTGGGATCAGGATTGGGGGTTGCGGCGATGATAGTGCGCGGTCATGAACGGAACCCAGGAACCCTCCGCGCCCTGCACGCGGGCCGTCAGGGTGCGATGATCGGGTGTCAGGATCTCAATGACATCCTGGTACTTCGACATCGTGCCGTCACCGGCGAAGCTCGGTCCCTCCGAGTCGAGCGTCAGGATCTTGCCCGAGGCGTCGAGGGAACCCAGATACGGCCACAAATGCGTCATCGACGATGCGATGAAGGATCCCACGAACCGCTTGATTCGCGGGTCGTAACCGAGGGTCATGACCGACTCGCAGGCGGCACCGTCCGGCGCGTCTCCCGTCCCCTCGCCGATCGTCCAAAGTTTCCCGAAGGAACGAACGACCTCGCGTCCCGTGGTCTTCATCGCCGGCTGGTCCGGTCCCATGACGATCTCCGATTCGACGTTCCATTCGCCCACGAGTTGTTGCAGCCATTGATGCTCTGGAAGCGGTTCCTGGGTGTGCATAGGATTTTCAGGTTGTTGATTGAAGCGAAGGCGCGACGGGCGGGACCAAGGTTTCTTGCACAGGAAGAGACGGGTCAAGCGCCTGGCGTTGGGGGTTTGGTCTTTCCGGCAGGCAGTCCCGGAGGGACGAAGGAAATGAGCCGGTGGCAAGGCGGCCGGGCCGCCGCGGGCACCGGTCGCAGTTGCGAATGCGATTCCGCCCCGGCCGGGGGAGCGGGCATCCAAGGTTTGGGAGATTCGCCACGGTGGGCTTGTCCGGAGGTCCGGAGCCGCCAACCGTCCCTCCGTCACAGTCCAAGCCTCCCCGCCGCGTGGGCGTGGGAAACTCGGACTGAAAGGAGATACTCGAATACAGTCAACTCACTTGAGTCTTCCCTGATCTCCGGATAGGGGCGCCTGGGAGAAAGCGATCCCACCACGAAGGCACGAAGGACACGAAGGAAGCATGATTCGTTCCGGCCTCGGCAATCCGCTACAGGTCAATCCTGATCAGGGACTCGCTTCCGCCTCTCCCTTCGTGCTCTTCGTGCGCTTCGTGGTTTCTTACGCGGGGTTTTGGGGTCTTCACGTCTGCGAGCCAACCGGCGTCTCCGGCACCCCTGCCGGGGCGCGGTGTCGCGGGGTGGGGGATCGGCGGCCGCGCCCGCCGGAACGGGCTTGCCGCCGGCTAATGTCCGGTGGCCCTCCGGGCCCAGAAAAATGGCCAATCTCCAGGGTCCTATGGACGTTGGTTCAGGGACACGGATCGTTCGGCGGACACTCGTCGGCAGGTCAACTGAGCCCGGCCATCGGCAAGCTGGACGAGATCCAGGTGGGCAACGCCTTGGATGTCCCAAACCACGACCGTCGGCGAGGCGGCGTCGCCGCGTCCGGCAATCTCCCGCACCTGATGCTCAACGTAGTCGAAGGTGCCCGCGCGGAACTCCAGCACGAATCCGCCCGGATCGGTTCTCGACTTCCACGACGTGTGGAGCTGAGGGATCCCGATCGCGGGCTGGGTCAAGTCGATGTGGGGAAAGTCCGCGCCGTACTCCTGGAGGTTGGCCACGAGGTGTCGGGCGAGGTTTCCCTGCTCCCGACTTGGTGTGGCGCATCCGGCGATGGTGGCCGCGAGGAGTAGGAGGGGAAGGAAACATGGGGTCTTCATATCGAACGTTCGTGGTCGGGTTTTGTCTCGTGGAGACTTCCTACTCTTGTGGGTTCCTTGGAACACGAAGAAAAACCACGAAGGCACGAAGTTCACGAAGCCGAAGCGAACAAAACACCAGTCCCTTGGTTGTCCGATTCGATTCAGGGGTTCGACCGCGCGGGCGCGTCCGCGGGTGGAACCGGGACCCAGGGCTGGATCCAGGCCGTCTCGAATTCGCCCTCGCGGTAGGGGTTCAGCTTGGGTTGGGTCGAAGTCACCCGGGCGCGCACGTAGAGTTCGTCGCCCTGCGGTCGGTACTCGGCGGCCGTGCCTTCCACCACCTTGAGCACGCGCCCGATGTCGTCGGAGTAGCGGTGGGTCACCCGGAGTCGCGCGCCCTGGGGCGTCAGCGTGGGTTCGTTCGTTGCGTCAAAGCCCCGACGGGTCCCGATGAATTCGATCCGATAGTTCACCCCGTCCTTCGGTTCGATCTCCAAGCGAAGGCGATCCCCGCTCCATTGCAGGTCCCGCAGCAGGACGCCGCTGGTCGAGTAGAACTCGCCCGCCTCCAGCGCGGACACGATGGCTTCCGGGGTGAGGTGGGGCGCCTTGACCATCACCCATCCGCGGCCTGGGTTGCTCTGGCCCACGGCCTCGGTGTGGTAGCTGTGGGAATCATCGACGGCCAGACCCAGCATCGGGGGCAGGCCCAGCACCGCCAGCCGCCAGGTCAGGACGATGTCCCAGACACGTTCCATGCCGGCGTGCGCCGCGTCCCCCTCGTTGTGAACCGACGGGTGGCCGTTGTAGACCTCGAAGAACCTCTCCCCCCGCACCTGCATCAGTTCCTCCGCGGTGATGCCCCATCCGAAATTCGGATGGTTGATGTGCGGGAACATCGGCTGCCCCGTGCGAGCCCGTTGTTCGAGCACCGCATCGATGTTCCGCTGGAGCACGTCGAGCACGTTGGAACCGCCCGCGGGGGAAACGCCATCCCGCAGATTGACAGCATTCAGATGGACCGGCGCCACCAGATGCCGGTCGGTGATCTCCATCGCCGGAATCAGCAGGAACCGATCGGGCTCCTCGAACCGGGTGCGCACTTCGTCCAACGGCTTCAGCCGAACCTGATTGGTTCCGTCGACCTCGCGAACCTGCACCCAAGCCGGGCCGAATCGGTCGAGGTACTTCCGCAGGACCGCGCCCCCGCCCCGCTTCGGTGTCACCGTCAGCCAGTGGTCGCCCTCCGGCATTCGGTTGTGCTCGGTGAACGCCAAAAAATGGTAGCCGCGCTCCTTGTACCAGGAGGCGATCATTTCGGGGTAGTCGTCGCCGTCGCTCCACAGCGAATGGGTATGGAGGTTGCCTTTCCACCAGCGCTGCTGCGGAGGGGGCGTCGACGCGGCATCGGCGGCGAAGGGGGTCGGGCCGGCTGCGCCGCTGAACCACGCCAACCCCAACATCACAAGAACGATTTGCGCGCGCGACATGCCGCACGCTGCCCGGTCCCCGTCGCCCCCCGCAACAGCGTTCAGCGGTTCAATGGTTCAACGATTCAATGATTCGATGATTCAATGACTCGGATGGGGAGGGTCTGGGGCTGGGGAGGGCTCCGCCGGCGACGGCGATGGCGGGACGGTTTCGAGGGGATGTTCGTGCGCTTGCCAGGTTTGGGTGACCTTGCCGTCGAGCCAGGCGAAGTTGCCCGGGTAGACGTCGGGATCGAAGAAGACGTGGTAGAAATGCCAGATCAGGATGGCGAGGCAGGCAAGGATGGCCTCGTAGTAGTGGATGGTGGTGGCGACGTCGATGAGCCAGCGGGGGAGCCACAGGGTGACGTCGACCTTGAGCCAGATCATCAGGCCGGTGACGCCCATGATGATCGTGCCCCAGACGACGGCCCAGTATTCGAACTTCTCGGGGTACCCGAAGCGACCGAACCGCGCGCGGTTCGCGCTTCGGCCCGCGAGGTAGCGGGCGTTGGTCTGGACGTCGGTCCAATCCTGCCGGCGCGGCAGGAGGTCCCGGAAGAGACGGCGGCCTTCGGTGGTGAGGGCGAGGTAGCCGAGGTGCCAGGCGCCGGTTCCCAGAAGGACCACGCCGGCGATGCGATGGAGCCAGCGGCGGATGTCCTCGGTTCCCAAGGCCCAGGACAGCCAGGAATCGGGGAAGCGCAGGGCGAATCCGGTGACGGCGAGCAGGATGAAACTGGTCAGGAGAAGCAGGTGCTGTCGCCGCTGATGAACGTCCATGCGGACGACGTTGCGTTCCCTGGAACGCAGGGTGGCGCGGATCTTGCGGAGGAAGATGAGGCCATTGTGGGCGGCGAGGACACCGCACGTGCCGACGATGAGCACGAGGTAAAGTCGGCGGACCCAGCGGTTGACGATGAGGCCGACTTCGCTGTCGGAGGAGTCGTCGAAGTGGACCTTGCCGGAGGCGAACTTGGTGCCGATGCCGGGATGGCACTGGCCGCAGGTGGTGATGAGGTTGTCCTTGTGGATGGAGGACGCCGGGTTGGTGGACGGAAGGATTTTGTGGGAACCGTGGCAACTCGCGCAGTTGGCGGCCTTGGTCGAGCGGCCCTGGGCGGCGAGGCCGTGGTAGCTCTCGAAGAACGTGTCCACCTGGTGGCGCGGCAGGCGGAACCGGGTGTTGAGCCGTTCGGAGGCGTGGCATTTGCCGCAGATGTCCTGCGAGATGCGGAGCGGGGACGCGCCCTTCAAGGATTCGATCTGGTGTTCGGCATGGCAGTCGATGCAGTTGGGCGCCTCCCGGCGACCGCGAATGGCGGCGGTCCCGTGGGAACTCTCGGCGAGATCGGAAGCGGCTTCGGGATGGCATTGGGCGCACGTCTCGACGAGTCGGGCGGTGTTCACGGGCGAATCCGGGTCGCCCAGACGCGGGACCTCATGGTGGCCGTGGCAATCCTTGCAGGTCGCCGCCGTGGGGCTGCCGTTCCGGAGGGCGATCCCGTGGGCGCTGGCGTCGAAGGTCTCGGACTGCGCCGCGTGGCAGGCGGCGCATTGGACCGGTTGCGCGACGTGCCCGTCGTCGGGGTGTTCCCAGCGGAACCGGAGGTCCTGGTGGCAGTCGACGCAAAGGTTCGTCTGATGAACCGAGGCTCTGAACCGTGCCTCATCGACGAACAGGGAGAACACGCGACCGTCGGCATCGGTTCGGGTGAGATCGTTCTGGTTGTGGCACTCGAGGCATTTGTCGTTGGGAACGACCTCCTCCTCGGCGACAGCGGCGGCGGGGGTGGCTGTCGGTCCGGTCTCCGCCGGGGTGGCGGCGGGGGCACGGGTATCCTCGGCGGCGTCGACGGAAGGGGAGGGCGCGAACGCGAGGACGATCCCGAGGAATGCGGCGGCGGTTGCGGCGGCGAATGTGGCGGCGGCGGCGATGGAAGGGGGCGGTTTCATGGCCGTGGCGACGGGGGCACCGGCGGTCCTTGCTTCCTGGGGAGACGTTGGCGGGGAACCGCGAGGAGGGCTCAACCCGATTTGGCGGCTGCTGACCGTCTTTTGGCCGACGGCTAGCCGCCCGGATGGTGATCGATGAGAAAGAGGAGGCGGCGGGAGGCGGACGGGTGGGTGCTCTGGGTGTCGTCGATCTCCTGGGCCAGGCGGAAGAGGACCCGGTGGGGATCGGACCGGATGACCGACGCCAAGCGCGCGGCGAGGTCGGGGGTCCAGGAAGCGCTGCCCTGGAGGAGTTCGGAGCGGTCGATCGGAAGAACGGGGAGCGAGAGGACGGCCTGAAGCTGTTCGATGGCTTCCCCACTGGATTCCTCGGAATCGTCGGGCTCGTTGCCGGACAGGGACCGGAGGAAGCCGCCCAACGAGACCTGTCCGGACTGCGTGCGTTTCCGGTCGACGAGCCGGCCGAATTCTCGTTCGAACGCGGCGGGGTCGGCGCGGCCGAAGGGCACGGCGGATTCGTAGGCTTCGACGAGGTCGCCGAGGGCGACCTTGGCTCCCTGCTGCCGGGCCTGGAAGACTTTGAGGAGGAGGAGTTGGCGGGTTTCGATTTCGGCGGCGAGTTTGATTTCGCCACTGAGCGCCGGGAGGAGGCCGCCGGCGGTGGCGCCGAAGTCGTCGCAGAGGAATTCGATGGCGCGGGACTGTCGGGCGTGGGGCCAGGCGACGACGTGATCGAGGATCCAGAGGATGGCGAGGGGGGCCATGAGGGCGGTGGCGGCGACGGGGAACAAGTTCACGGCCGCGAAGGCCGCGGAGCCGGCGAAGAACGCGTGAATGACATAGCACCGGGAAAGGAGGGGCGCGTAAGGGAACACGTGACCGAGTTCGTGGCCGATGACACACGCGAGTTCGCGTTCGTCGAGAAGATGGAGGAGCCCGCGATTGAGGAAGACCCCGTTGAAGGCGTGGACTCCGGGCCACAGCTCGCAGCGGACGGCGTGGGCGTTCACGTCCTTCTCGCGGATGAGGTAGACGGGAGCGGCTCCGGGTGGGAGCCCGAGCTGGGCGAAGACCCCTTCGGCGAGGCGGACGAGGGAATCGCGGGAATGGGGTCCGAAGCGGGCGTCGGGGCGGATGTCCTGGAGGCGCTTCTTGTTGAGGAACACGCTGCGCGGGACGAACCGGAACACGCCGAGGGTGGCGAGGGCGAGGGCGAGCCAGGCGGGCCATCCGGCGGTTTCGCGGCCGCGCGCGAACCAGAGAATCCAGAGGGCGACTCCGGCGGCGAGTTCCAGGCCGAGGATCCAGCGGCAGGCGGATTCGGTGGCGGCGTAGCGGTGGAGGAGGCGGTCGCGGGAGGGCACATCCAGGCGACGCGGTTCGGGGAGCGCCGCGTCGGCGTGGGCGAAGGGACCGTTCACGGTCGTGGTGGGGGAGGTGGTTGTGGTGTGACGGAGGGCGGGGTCAGGTGGCGAGGCCGGCGAGGCTTTGGAGCATGCCGCGGCCGGGTCGCGCGCGGGTCTGGAAGAGGAGGGTTCCGGGACCGGTGAACCGGTTGACGAGTCCTTCGCCGGACAGGAACGAGTGCCGGATGGATTTGGCGACCTTAACCGTCTCGAACTTCATGGAGTCGGTGAAGGCGACGATGAACCGATTGTCGAGAACGTAGCGTTCGTCGTCCTGCAGGGTGAGTGTCCGGAGCGCGCCGTGGCTGGATACGAAGACGGTACCCTCGCCCTCGGTGCGCATGAGGAAGAGGCCGCGGGTGGCCATCCAGCCGCGGACGCCCGCGTATTCGACGCTGATCTGGACGTTGCCGTGGCAGGCGAGGAAGGCGCCGGGGGCGATGTAGCGGTGGGCGCCGGGTTGGACTTCGAGGGCGCGGATGTCGCCCTGTTCCGACGGGGCGAGGAGCAGGCGTTCACCGTCGCGTTTGGCGGTGTAAAGGGCGGCGAGGAAGTTCTCGCCGGCGAGCGTGCTGCGGAAGGCTCGACTCAGGCCCCGGCGGCCCTTGACGTGGCTGCCGAGACCGCTCTTCAGGTCGAAACCGGTCGTCATCCCGAGCATGCACCCGGGTTGCACGGTCACCGTATCGCCCGCCCCAAACTCGAATTCGAGGGTCGTGAAGGTCGGGGCGTGCTCGATCGTGTGGCGCATGCGGGGCGGGGACGGACCGCGCGACGGAGACGGATGAGTCAGTCGTCCGCGGAAGGCGCCATCTTCTGGCGGATCACATATCCGATGCCGCTGATCGCGAGCAGAATTCCCAGGAAAATGAAGCACGCCACCATCCTGGAGACTCCCAATCCGCTGGCGATCCCGCCGATGCAGATGTCGTAGATCGCGACCATGATGAACCAACGGATCATCTCGCCGATGAACCCGCCGCGTCGCCCGTTGAGTCGTGGAATCCTCGTCGTCATGCTCCGTCCTCGCCGTTCTCGATGGGTGTTTTCCGATTTCGCGGAATCGAGCCTGGGAAAGGGGAACGGTTCGCCACCGGTCCTGGACTTTCCGAGGTGGCGGCAGGTTAGGAGGCGCCCGGACCAAGTCAAGGGTGGCGGGCGCTTCGGACGCTGGCTAGCCTGCCGCGACCCTGATGTCCCCGAAACCCGCCCGGCCCCCCGAGCCCGCCTCCGATGCGTGGAAGTTGCCGTTTCTCGCGGCTCTCCTGTTCGTCTCGGGCGCTTGCGCCCTGGTTTACCAGACCGCGTGGATGCGGGAGTTCCGACTGATTTTCGGCGGGGCGACACCGGCGGCGGCGGCGGTCCTGGCGGTGTTCATGGGGGGGCTCGGGCTGGGGGGGGCGTGGTTCGGTCGGCGCGCCGAGCGGACCCGTTCGGTGCTTCGGCTGTACGCGCTGCTGGAGGTGGGCATCGGGCTCTCGGCGGCGGCGACGCCCTGGCTGCTCGACGGCGTGCGCGCGGTGTATCTCCGGACGGGCGGGGTTCTGACGCTGGGATCAATCGGGGCGTCGGTGGCGCACCTGGGGCTCGCGGTGGTGGTCCTGGGGATCCCGTGTTTCCTGCTGGGTGGGAATCTGCCGCCCGCGGTGAAGTGGATTGAGACCGACGAAGACCGGCAGCGGGGGGCGTTGGGGGTGATTTATGGGGCGAACGCGCTGGGCGCGGTGGTGGGGGTGTTGGGAAGCACGTTCTGGGCGCTCGAAACCCTGGGGACGCGGGGGACTCTGCTGGCCGCGGCCGGGGTTCACCTCGTGCTGGGAATCGTCGCGTGGCGGGTGGCGCGAGCGGAGGACGCCGCCGGGGTCGCGCCTCCGGTGGCCGCGGAATTGAAGGGCGAAGGCACAGTGGAAGCGCCGCGGCGTTGGGTCTCGTCGACGGCGGGGCTGCCGGTGGGGCGGGCGCCGGCGCGATTCGTCTACGGGGCGGCCGCGGTGACGGGGTTTTCGTTCTTCCTGGCGGAGCTGGTCTGGTTTCGGATGTTGAGTCCGCTGTTGGGCGGGTCGGTGTACAGCTTCGGCCTGATCCTGGCGCTGGTGCTGCTGGGCATCGGGATTGGGGCGGGGATGTACCGGGTCCTGATCGCTGGGCGGGAAGGGTGGACGAATCTCGGGACGTTGTCGGTGATTTCGGCGTTGCAGGCGGTGGCGTTGGCGATTCCGTGGGCGTTGGGCGACCGGATGGCGGTGATGACGTTTCACGCGCAGCAATGGCGGTCGCTTGGATTTGGCGGGTT
>JBFWOK010000163.1:0-15313 GCA_050250555.1 Limisphaerales bacterium | reverse complement strand
CTGGCCTTACGGTGTATTCATCACAGCCGGCGCCTCGACCTCTTCTGGAAAGACCGCCTCGCTGCACATGCTGCTCGCAACGACTCCCTTGTCTTGGCGGCCTGATGAAGAATCCCGTCGTGCGCCCGATGCCGGCGGGGAGCGCGTTTTGCGTTTGTCGTGGCCCGGGTGGGCGCGGCAAGCTGCGCGTCCTTTATGCGGCAGGTGAACGTGGCCTTACTCGGGGCTGGAACGGTGGGCGGTGGGGTCGTGAACGCCCTTCGCCGGAACGGTCCTTTGATGGCGTCCCGCCTCGGGGTGGATTTCCAGGTCCGGCGGGTGGTGGTTCGCAATCCGGAAAAGGCCCGCGACTTCGAGGTCCCGGATCAACTGATCTCGACCGACTGGAAAGATGCGGTGACGGACCCGGGAATCGAGATCGTGGTGGAACTTGTCGGGGGCACGACCCTCGCGCGGGAGATGGTCCTCGGCGCGCTCCGGGCTGGGAAGCGGGTGGTGACCGCCAACAAGGCCCTGCTGTCGGCGCACGGCGAGGAACTTTTCGCGGCATCCCTCAGGCACGGGGCCGGCCTCCACTACGAAGCGTCCGTGGCGGGAGGCATCCCGATCATCAAGGTCCTTCGGGAGGGACTTATCGGGAACCGGATCGCGCGCATCTACGGAATCCTCAACGGGACCTGCAACTACATTCTGACCCGAATGCAAGCCGAGCGGGCGGAGTTCGGTGCCGTTCTCGCCGATGCCCAAAGGCTCGGGTATGCGGAGGCGGATCCGGGATTGGATGTCGACGGTCACGACGCGCTGCACAAGACGGGGATCCTCGCGTCGCTGGCCCATGGGTTCTGGGTCGACGCGGAGCAGGTGCCGGTCGAGGGAATCCGGAGGGTGACCCCGCTCGACATGCGGTTCGCCGGCCAGCTCGGGTACACGATCAAGCTGCTCGCGGTCATCAGGACCGTGGAGACCCCGACGGCGACGGCGAAGGGGCGAGGGCGGGCGCGGGGCAGGCCGGGCGCGGGTGCGCGCGTCAGCGTCTCGGTGGGGCCGACCCTGGTTCCGAATTCCCACGTCATGGCGAGCGTCGCCGGCGTCTTCAACGCCGTCTACGTGCGGGGTGACATCGTGGGCGACACGCTCTACTACGGTCGCGGCGCGGGCCGGGATGCGACGGCGAGCGCGGTCCTGAGCGATCTGGCGGACGCGGCCCTTGACCTGAACTGCGGCGGCGAGGAACGGATTCCGCCGTTTGTCCCCCATGACCAGAACGGCGCGGTCCTCGCTCCCGGCGAGATGGTTTCCTCCTACTACCTTCGATTGAACGTGACCGACCGGCCGGGCGTGTTGGCGCGCATCGCGAATCAACTGGCCCGGAACAAGATCGGGATTTCGTCGGTGATCCAACCGGAGGGACACGAAGGGGAGAGCGTGCCGCTCATCCTGATGCTGCACGACGCTCCGCGGAAATCGGTGGACCGAGCCATGACCGCCATCCGCAGGCTTCCCGTCGTGAAGGGGGAGCCCGCGTTGTTCCGGGTCGAAAATTTCGAGTGAATCCGCAAAGCGATTCTTGAATCCGATGACTCCCCACGTTCCTTCGTCCAACTGGCGCGGGTTGATCCACCGCTATCGGGGACGCCTTCCCGTCACGGAATCCACGCCGGTGGTGAGTTTGCTGGAAGGCAACACCCCGCTGATCCCGGTCCCCAACTTCGTGAAGGCGATCGGTGGCGATTTCGACCTGTATCTGAAATACGAAGGCCTGAACCCCACCGCTTCATTCAAGGATCGCGGGATGACGCTCGCGGTTTCCAAGGCGGTGGAGCGGGGGGCCAAGGTCGTGATCTGCGCGAGCACGGGGAACACCTCCGCCAGCGCCGCGGCCTACGCCGCCCGCGCGGGAATCCGGTGCGTGGTCCTCCTTCCCAACGGAAAGATCGCCCTCGGCAAGCTCGCCCAGGCGCTCATGTACGGCGCGACCACCGTCGCCATCCAGGGCAATTTCGACGCCGCCCTGCGAATCGTCCGCGAACTCGGCGAGACGGGGCAGGTCGAAGTCGTGAACAGCGTCAATCCGGTGCGGATCGAAGGCCAGAAAACCGCGGCTTTCGAGATCTGCGACCAGCTGGGCCGCGCCCCGGACTTTCATTTCCTTCCCGTCGGCAACGCCGGCAACATCACGGCGTACTGGCGGGGCTTCATCGAGTACCACGCGGCCGGGATCGTGTCGGGCCGTCCGAAGATGTTCGGCTGGCAGGCGGCGGGTGCGGCTCCCATCGTCGATGGCGCCCCTGTCGACGACCCGCACACGGTCGCGACCGCGATCCGTATCGGGAATCCCGCGAGTTGGCAGTCGGCGGTCGCCGCCAGCCGGGATTCCGGGGGTCGCATCGACAAGGTGTCCGACGAGGAAATCCTCGCCGCGTACCGACTCGTGGCGAAGACGGAGGGGATCTTTGTCGAACCCGCCTGCGCGGCGCCGCTCGCGGGTCTCGCGCGTTGCGTTCGCGAGAATTCCATCCCCGCCGGAAGCGTCGTGACGGCGACCATGACCGGCCACGGCCTGAAGGATCCGGACACCGCGATCGAGCAGTCGGAGTTCAAACCCACCGTCGTCCCGGCGACGCGCGCGGAGGTCGGCCGGGTCATCGGAATCACCTGAACCCTTCCCCTTCCCCGTGGGGGGGCGTCGACGATGAGGATGTCCGCGCGAAATGACGGCTCCCCCGGCTGCGAGGCCGGCGCCGGGGTTTCGTGGGGGCTCCCGAGGGGGGTGTTGGTGGCGCTGGTTCTGCTCCTCTTTCTACTTCCGCGGGCGGCTTTCGGCGCGGAAGGAATCGGCGGCGTTCCCGTCGGGGAGGCTCCCACGGGTGGGGCTGACGGATCGGGGGGCCGGGCACTCCGACCCGACCCGTACGCGGCGTTGCACGCCGTTGAGATGAAGGCGGTGGTGGGGCTTCAGCGCGTGGAGGGTTTGGGGACGGTGATGCAGTGGGTGACCGATCTCGGGCCGGGCAAGCCGATGCTCGCCCTGATCGCCCTCCTGCTTTGTTTCTCGGGACCGCGGGTGGCGGGTCGCGTGGCCATCATGGTGGTGATCTGCCTCTGGATGCGCGAATGCCTCGCGATGCTGCTCCAATCGCCCAGGCCGTATTGGTTCGGCGAAGCGGTTCGGACCTTCAAGGATCCCCCGATCGGCAGTCCGACTTTCAGCCTGCCTTCGGGACACGCGACCGCGGCGGCGGCGTTCTGGCTTTTTCTGGCCGGAGAGGTCAGGAGGCGGTGGGCTTGGGTTGGCGCGGTGTTGATCACGCTGGCGGTGTGTGTGTCCAGGGTCTACCTCGGCCTGCATTTTGTTTCGGATGTGGTGTTGGGAGCCGCATTCGGTGCCCTGTGGGCCTTCGCATTCCGGGCCTTGGAAACCCCGGTGACGGAACGATGGAGGGTCCTGTCGCCGTCGGGTCGGGCGGGTGTGGCGGTGGGAGCGGGATTGGGATTGATCGCGGTCTCCTTGGGCATCCAAGCCTGGGTTCTCACGCAGGTGCCCGAAGGCGTGTGGCCACCGTATGGCGCGACCGCCCGCCTCTCCAAGGGCTTCGTCTGGTCCGGAGGCGCGCTCTGTGGAATGGCGCTCGCGGGTGTGGCCCCCGTGGCGTGGTCCGCGACGGCGGATTCCTGGCCGATGCGATGGCGCCGGTTGGCCATCGCCGTGGTCCCGGCGGCGCTCTACTTCGGACGCCCCGAAAGCTTGCGGTTGGGCCAGTTCCTGCCGGCCGACGCGATCGCTTTGAAATGGATTCTCCGATTCGTGGCCGGAACGTTCCTGGGATGGGCGGCGCTCTATCTTCTGCCGCGATTCTGGATGGTGTTAGGCTGCGTGCCCGTGGGGCGCGCCAGCACCGGGGAACCGGGTTCGGGGAACGTGGAACCGGGATCTCCCGGCGTCACCGGTGGGGCTGACGGCCGCTGAACAGGCCATCGATGCGCCGGGGAAGGACGCGGATCGATGCGGGAATCGTCGGCGGCCTTCCGCATCCGCATCCGACCGAGACCGACCCCGATTCCGATTCCGATTCCGATTCCGACCGTGCCGGACCACCCACAAGACGGAAGTGCGCCCCGGCGGGATCGCGCTAGCAGGTCTGGGAAGCCGTCTTTGGACGACGTTGCGGCGGAGTTTTTTCCGAGCCGGATCCACGCTGGAATCGATGGCGACAAAGCGCTTAACAACAGGGAGTTGAATCCAAATCCGGTGTTTCTCTTCAGGGGCCTCGATCGCCGCATTGGGTCAGGAAATAGGTAAATCTCATACTTGACATCGATTACGCCCACGTCCTAGCGTGCCGACAATAAGCCCATTCCTTGGAGGAGGCCGAGAGGTCTGAAACAGCAACCCTCCGCCCCCCCCCTGCGAGTGGACCAACGAAATTCCGGTGACTTGGAGGAACAAGACGTGAACACCCATGAGCGCATGCCCGAAGGGGTCCGAGTGACGATGGAAACGTTTGAACGGATGATTTCGGCGGACGAAGGGCGTCGATCCGAGCTGGTGCTGGAGCTATCGAAGCTGCTGAAGCGGCAGGGAGAGTTGGCTCCGGTCCAGGACACGAGCTGGATCGTGGAAGGATTCATCGAACCGAGGCTTTGCGAGCTGAGAAAGGTTGTCAGTCGCCTGAAGCTGATTCGGGGGCGGTTGTCTCAGTTGCGGTGCGACTGGGGAGTTTCGCCGATTGCGCTGTCCTGCTACGAGCCGACGAGCGGGGCTTCGCCGATTCTCTGTGTCACGGCCTAGTCCGTGAGCGGGCCGGGCGGGGCGGAATCACGGCCTTGGCTTGGACCGGGTCATTGCGGGGAAGGAGCGGGGGCGGGGGAGGAGGTCGCTGGTGCAGAATTCCTTTGGAAGGCGAGACACACGAGACGGTTCTCGCTGCGCAGGAACAGGCGGCCGTCGGAGAGGACCGGAGCGGCCCAGCAGGGGTATTCGAGTGACGGCACCTGCCAGCGGCCCAATTCCTCGCAGGCCTCGGGCGTGGGTTTGAACAGGCCGAGCAATCCGCCTTCACCCAGGGCGATGAGGCGTCCGTCGGCGTGGATCAGGGAGCCTCGGCCGAAGACGGGGGGTTGGGGGGTGGAATGGGGTTGCCACCGTTCCGAACGTTCCCAGGCGAGTTTGCCGGTCAGGAATTCCACCGAACGGAACGAGGCGTCCGGTTCATTGCGACCGGAGAAGGCGTACAGATGGGAACCGACGAGGAGCGGGGTGCTCCAGTGGGCTTCCATCGAGGTTCCCCTCCAGACGGGATCGACGCCGCGGCCGTCGGGTCGGACGCGAAGAAGCACGGATCCGACGCGGTAGTACGCGGCCGTGATGAGGATCAAGTCATCCTGGACGACGGGGTTGGCGGCGTTGACGGATTCGGCGACGCGGGCGCGGAACCAGTAACTGAAGTTCACGTGGCCGTTGGTGGGATTGACGGAGACGAGTCCCTGGCGGAGCAGGCAGAGGACATGGCGTTGGCCGTGGATTGTTGCGGGCACCGGGGAGGCGTAGCTGGCCTGCTTCTCCTGACGGCGCCACTGAACCAGGGGTTCCCCGGGCCAACCGTGCATGGTTTGCCCCTCCCAATTCGATTGGCCGACGCTTTCCCAAAGCGTCTTCCCTGTTGCAGGATCCATGGCGACAACCCCGCTGTTGGGTTGGCCTCCCAGCATCACGAGGAGTCGATCTCCCTCCATCACGGGGCTGCTTCCGACGCCGAAGAAGGCGTCCGGAATTTCGAATTCCTTCGCCGTTTCCCGTTCCCAGAGCCTCTTGCCGGTGGCGCGGTCCAGGCAGACCAGGCGCCCTTCGGCTCCGAGCGTGTGCACCCACCGGTCGGACAGCAAGGGTGTGCATCGCGGACCGTTGTTGTAGCCATACGGATCGACGAACTCGGTTGGATAGCCGTGCTGCCATCGGGAGACTCCCGTGGCCGCATCGAAACTCTCGATGATTTCGGAGTTCTTCCGCCTGTGGTGCAGGACCACTCGTCGGTCGCGGACCGACGGCGCCGAGTACCCGGTCCCGATCTCGTGCTCCCAGACGATGGGAAGGCCGCTGGCGGGAATCCGCTCGACCAGGTTCGTTTCCGTGGAGAATCCCCGCCCGGTCGGCCCCAGGAATTGGGGCCAATCAACCGCCAGGCAACGGGCCGCGAGGCATCCCGCAAGGGATCCAAGGATCAGGAGACGCAAGCGCACCCAAGGGTTTTGCACCGGATTCGCCCGGTCGGCAATCGTCGCGATTCTCGGTGATCCTTGGACCCGTTTCGACATCACGGGGTTTCCTGTTGGAGTCTTGCTTGCCTTGAGGTCTCCGGGAACGGCATCGTTCCTGTGCTCCCGCGATCGTTTGAATGCGCCTAGGCCAGGGCATGAACCCTGCCCGTGACCGGTCGTCGATCTTACCGACCTTCCCGCCACGGAGCAGGGCGACTCCCAAGTCCGGACGGTTGTGGATTCCGGGAGTCGCGCTCCGGATGAACCGCGGCGTCGAGATCGGAAGAACTCAAGCATCAATTCATGAACACGAACAACTCCACAGGTGCGCGACTGAAAATGATCGTCGCCATGGGAGCGGCATCCCTGCTTTTTGCCGCACCCGCCCAAGCTGCCTTGAAGGACGGGATCGTGGCGTATTGGCCGCTCGACGAGATCGTCGGCGCCAAGACCCCCGATCTGGTGAGCGGATACGATATGGAACTTGCGAACCTCACCGCCGCGGATGTGGTGGACGGCAAACGGGGCAAGGCGTTCAAGTTCGAGAATGCCCGGCAGACCCTGTTGCGCCGGGTGAACGCGCCCGGTGAACAGCTTCCCATCAACCAATTCCCGGCGTTCACGGTCACCTTCTGGGCGAACGTGACGGGGACCGGTCTCACCGACCTGCGGTTGTTTTCTGAAGGGAGCACGAGCAACAACGATCCCCTCTTCAACATCGGGACCGACAGCACCGGTGGCACCGGCGCCCTCGATCTTTTCTTCCGGCGTTCGGGCTGGACGGTAGTCAACCACATCAAGACGGAGGCGACGCCCCTGGATGGAACCTGGAGGCACATCACCTTTGTGCAGTCCGAGGACGGGAGCCGCGCGGTCTACGTCGACGGCGTCCGCGATTCGCTCGAGATCCCGGCGAAGGAAGCCGGCGATTGGGTCCTGAACACCACCACGATCGGCGGAATTCTCCGCGCGAATCCGACCCACTGGTTGACTGGACTGATGGACGACGTCGCCCTTTGGAGCCGCGCCCTCTCGGAGGCTGAGATCACGCAGCTCGTGAGTGAGGGGCTTGTGAGTGTGTTTCCTCCGCTGACCCAGGGGATGGTGGCGTACTGGCCGTTGGACGAGGTGGTCGGGGTGAAAACCCCCGAGCTCGTGAACGGGTACGACATGGAACTGGCGAACCTGAGCGCCGCGGACCTTGTGGACGGCAAGCACGGGAAGGCCTTCAAGTTCGAGAATGCCCGCCAGACCCTTCTGCGCCGCGTGAACGCTCCGGGTGAGAAGCTGCCCATCAACCAATATCCGGCCCTGACCATTTCCATCTGGGCGAACGTCGTCGGGACCGGCCTCACCGACCTGCGTTTGTTTTCGGAGGGTAGCACGAGCAACAACGATCCCTTGTTCAACCTGGGGACGGACAACACGGGCGGCACCGATGCGCTCGACATCTTCCTGCGGCGATCCGGGTGGACGGTCGTCAACCACATCAAGACCGAACAGCTGCCCTTGGACGGAACCTGGCGTCACATCGTCTTCACGCAGCAGGAGGACGGTTCGCGTGCCGTGTATGTCGATGGGGTGCGGGATTCACTGGAGATTCCGGCGAAGGAGGCCGGCGACTGGGGGTTGAACACGACGACCATCGGCGGAATTCTGCGCGCGAATCCGACCCATTGGCTGACGGGACTGCTCGATGACGTGGCGCTTTGGAACCGGGCGTTGAGCGAGGCCGAGATCAACTCCGTGTTCAAGGACGGGACTCCGGTGCCGTTCAGCAAGCCGCAGCCGCTCTCGATCCGCTCCTTCACCGCGGACCTGCCGGCGACTGCGGTCGGCGACACGGTCGTCCTGCGCTGGGATGTGACCAAGAACGTGCAGGTCGAAATCGACCAGGGCGTGGGCGACGTGACGGCCAAGACCGTGTCGGGCCTGGGTTCGACCACCGTCACCCTCAATCGAAGCGCCAAGTTCAAACTGACGCTCCGCCGCAACACCGAGGTCGTGACGGCGGAAGTCGATGTCGCGGCGATTCCGGACATCGCCGCGGGCTGGGTGCTCCTCGACAACTTCGATCGCTACCCGGCGGGCGGCCTGACCGGCAACGGACCCTGGTTCGACCTGAATGCCAACGGATTCTCGGTGGTCGACGTCAACGGCAACCGGATGGTTGCGCCGAATCGGGCCGAGGTGGGCGCCGTGCTGCCCCTTCGTTCGTACACGATCACGGAAGGGCAAAGGGCAACCCTGTTCTTCAGGGCCTACATTCAAGGCGATCCGGCGGAATTGCTTCGTGGGGAAGTCGTCATCACGGATCGGCGCCTACGTTTCGGCAACGAGACCAGCAACGGGCCGGGCGCTCGGTTGAGCGACGAGATGGACGATCTGGATCGCGTCGGCGGCGCCTACGACTACCTGGGCGCGCTCGAACTGTTCGATCCGCCCCTGGATCCGGAAACCGCCTACAACGTGTGGGTCGACATCAACAACGGGCCGACCGAACCCGGGGTCTCCACCGGCAACACCTACTCCATTCATGTCCAGAAGGCGTCCGGCGGGGCGCGGACGACGATCATCACGGATTACCCCGCGGATCGTGATCCTGTCGGAGCGGTGGACACGGGCGCGACGCTTCCCGACCTCGACAGCCTCGCGATCATCGCGAGGGCAAGCCACAGCACGACTCAGAACCTGCTCTTCGACGATCTGTATCTCAGCAAGGGCGGGTACCTCGCCACCGTCCCTCGGGCGTTTGGATTCTCGGTTCCCGTCTCGGGGCAACCGCCGAGCCTCGCCGTGGGTCGCGCGGGAGCTCAGATCGAGATTTCCTACGCGGGCGGCACCCTGCAGTCGGCGCAGGTCCCGACGGGTCCGTGGACGGACGTGGCGGGTGCCTCGTCGCCGTACCGGGCGAATACCGACGGAACCCAGCGGTACTTCCGGGTGAGGGAGTAGATCGAGGGCGCATCGGGTTTCCCCAGGATCGCGACCAGGTGGCCGTGATCCTCGGGAGGCCGACGCAAGCGCCCGCGGGCGGCACTTAGCGCACAGCAGCACACGAAAAAAGCCGGCCTGGGTTACCCTGGGCCGGCTTTGCGTTTGGAGTGGGGATCTGGGATCCGAGGTCGGGTTCCCTTGATTCGATTCGGATTCGCGACGGGGATCAGACCGTGACGGTCTTGCCGGGAACCGCGATGGAATACACGCCGTCGGAGTCCGGGTTGACGGGGGTGGGGGCGTCCCAGGCGAAGGTCTTGGGCATGACGTCGATCTGCGAGTTCCAGGCGTCCTCCCAGAGGATCTCCTTGCCGGAGTAGGTCGCCATGCGACCGATGACCGACATCATCGAACTGTAGGCGCCGTAGAAGGCCTCGTTGAACGGCTTGTCGTTCCGGATGGCGTCGAAGAGGTCGTTGTGTTCGATCTGGTAGGCGTCGTGGCCTTCCCGGACTTCGCGCGGCGCCCGCCATGTGGTTTCCCCGGTGATCATGCCGCTGCCCACGTTGCTCTTGCCCTTGGTTCCGATGACGTGTTCCGAGACGGAACTCCAGCATTGAGGGATGTGACGGCATTCGCTGAACAGGATCGAGCCGTCGGGGTAATCGTACTGGCAGGCGTGATGATCGAAGATTTCGCCGGTCTCCTTTGACGTCCGGACCTGGCGGCCGCCCATGCCACGAACCTTCACGGGGTGGACGATCGGGGTTTTGCCGGTGGGATCGTACGGTTTCCCCTGCTTCACCCACTGGATGACGTCCAGATTGTGGATGTGCTGTTCGCAGATGTGATCGCCGGACAGCCAGACGAAGTAATACCAGTTGTACATCTGGTACTCCATCTCGGTGGGCGGACGGCCCAGTTTCTTCGCGAGGTCGGCGCGGGAGCGGACCCAGACGCCGGAATCGTTCCAGAAGGCGCGGGTCGCGACGATGTCGCCGACCGCGCCGTCGTGGAGGCGTTGAATGGTCTCGAGGTAGATGGGCTGATGGTGCCGTTGAAGGCCGACGCCCACCTTCAGGTTTTTCTTCACCGCTTCCTCGGCCGCCGCGATGACCTTTCGGACGCCGGGGGCGTCCACGGCGACGGGTTTCTCCATGAACACGTGCTTGCCTTGTCGGACCGCCTCCTCGAAGTGGATCGGCCGGAAACCGGGCGGGGTGGCGAGGATCACGACGTCCGCGAGCGCGATCGCCTGCTTGTAGGCGTCGAACCCGATGAACTTGCGGTCCTCGGGGACGTCGATCTTGTCCTTGTGATTGCGTTCGAGGTTGTTGAGCGAACCGTCCAGGCGATCGCGAAAGGCGTCGGCCATCGCCACGAGGCGCGTGGATCCGCTGGTGCTGAGGGCTTGGCTCGCCGCGCCCGAACCGCGACCGCCGCAACCGACGAGGGCGACCTTGACGGTGTCCCCGGGGGACGCCCCCAGGGCGAAGCGTTCCGCGGCGAGTTGGGCCAGCGCGACACCGCCCAGGGCGGCGGAAGAGCTTTGGAGAAAACTACGTCGCGTGACGGGTGGGAGAGGTTTTTGAGGAGAGATCATGGTTGATGCCAGGTTTGCCACCCCATGGACGCACCCGGAATGAATCAAATTCGGGCGCGCAGGGTGTGCCTCGAAGGAAAGCAACTCGCCGATGGAGTGTCCATGATTTCGTCGGATTCGGGTGTGCCACGGGCGGATCTTCCGATTACGGCCGCAGCCCTCGGGCCGCCGAGGCCGCCGCCGCGAGAACTTCGCGCAACGGAACCGCCGCCGACGCCGCGATCCGGCGGCATTCCTCGTACTCGGGTGTCGCATGGAGCAGCGCGCCATCGAGATAGCCGAGTTTGACGCGGACCTTTCCGTAGGTCGTGTCCACGTCCCGGAACTCCCGCCGGAGCTTTCGGCGGGTCGCCAGGGTCTGGCGCACTCCGAACGCGGAGGTCTCCGACAGGATCAGTCGGGCGAATCGATCCGAATCCCCGACGCGAACCAGAACGGAAAGCAGGGTTCCGGGGCGGTTCTTCTTCATCTGGACCGCCGTGTGGAACACATCCAGAGCCCCTTCCGCCAAGGCCCGTTCGACGAAGTGTCCCAGGACCTCGGGACTGAGGTCGTCGAGATTGGCTTCGAGGACCGCGACCGTGTCGGCTTCCCAGTCATGAGCCGCCTGGGGTGCCGGACCCTGAATCTCCCCGAGAAGGGCGCGGAGGACGTTGGGGCGCGTCCGGTTGTCGCGCGTGCCGAGGCCGTATCCGACCCTCTTCGCGGCGAAAGCAGGCAGGGGACCGAAGGACTCCGAGAACTCCGCGAGCAGGGCGGCGCCCGTGGGTGTCACCAGTTCGGAGGGTTCGTCGCACTGGGTGATTGCGATCCCCCGAACCGCGAGGATTTCGAGCGTCGCCGGCGCCGGAAGCGGCATCCGACCGTGCGCGCAGCGGACGAACCCCGTGCCCTCCACCACGGAGGAGGCCGTCACCCGCGGGCACCCCAGGGCCTCCAGCGCGACGCAGGCCCCCACCACATCGACGATCGAATCGATCGCCCCCACTTCGTGAAAGTGGACCTCCTCGGGAGGTCGATCATGGATCCTGCCTTCGGCCACGGCGATCCTGTGAAACACCGCGATCGCGCGGCTCCTGACCCATTCCGACAAGGAACTGGCCGCGATCAACGCCCGGATCTGGGCGAAATCCCGCTGGCCAAGGTGATCGGCGTGCCCGTGGGAAGGATCAGGTTCGTGGGCGTGGGTGTGGATGTGTTCGTGTTCGTGACCGTGATGAGGGTGGTGGTGATGCCCATGACCATTCCCATGCCCGTGGTCATGGGCATGGGCATGGTCTTGTCCGGGGGAGTGGGAATGGGAGTGGCCATGTTCGTGACTGTGGTCGTGGTCGTGGTCGTGGGAAGCGGGTTCCCCGTGGACATGGACGTCGAATTTGACGCCGGAGATCCCGGACTTCTGGCCGCGGTGACAATGGAGGTGGTATCCGGGGACGTTCAGTTTCGCGAGTTCCGCCTCCACATGCTCAATGGGCACGCCGAGGTCGATCAGGGCGCCCAGGAACATGTCGCCGCTGATGCCGCTGAAGACGTCGAGGTAGAGGTGGGGTGGATGCGGGTTGGGCATTGGACGGGAGGGACGGCGGGGATGCGGGAGCGATGGGGTTAGGTCTTCTCGGAGGTGTCGCGGGCGGCGTCCGCGGCGAGCGCGTTGATCTGGGAGGCCGCGTAGCCGGCGCCGAAACCGTTGTCGATGTTGACCACCGTGAGGCCGCTCGCGCAGGAGTTGAGGGTCGTCAGCAGTGCCGAAAGACCTCCGAAATGGGCGCCGTAACCGATGCTTGTCGGGACCGCGATCACGGGGCGTCGGACCAGTCCGCCGACGACGCTCGGGAGGGCGCCCTCCATGCCGGCGACGACGATGACGACGTGGGCGGATCGGAGATCGTCGAGTCGCGCGAAGAGCCGGTGGATGCCGGCGACGCCGACATCGTGGATGCGTTGGACACGGTTGCCCATGATCTCGGCGGTGACCGCGGCCTCCTCGGCGACCGGCAGGTCGCTGGTGCCGGCGGCGACGACGGCGATGGTGCCGGGGCGTTTGGGCAGGGGCGGGTTCTCCACGGTCACGCAACGGGCCAGTGGGTGATGGACCGCTTTTCGGAATGCGCGGCGCAGGGCGGAGGCGTGGGCGGGCGTGATGCGTGTGACGAGGAGTTGACCGTCGGCGGACAGGATCTTCCGGGCGATGGCGACGGTCTGGGCCGGAGTTTTTCCGGCGCCGTAGACGACTTCGGGGAAGCCCTTGCGGAGGGTGCGGTGAAGGTCGATCGACGCGAAGGGGAGGTGTTCAACCGGCGCGGCGGTGAACGCGCGGAGGGCATCCGCGACCGAATGAGTGCCGGCGTGGACGGCCTGGAGGATCTGGCGCGCTTGATCGGGAGTCACCGGGCGAGAGAGTGCCGCAAATCCCCCGGGGGTCACGGGGAAAGAATCCGCCGCGACGATGCGTCGTCGCGGCGGGACTGGGCGCTGATCGGTATCGCGCGTCCGTCGCGGCGCGGCGGGCGCCGCGCGGGCTTTTCGTCACACCGTGGGTTGGCGGATATGGGCCCAGCAGTGGACGTGAGGGGAGCCGCGGAAGTACCAGAACATGTCGGGTCCTTCGAGTTGCCAGACGTCCCAGACGCCGTCGTTTCCGAGGTCCTGTTGCTTGAAGAAGGCGAGCCGGAGATTCCGCAACCCCTGGGCCTCCACGAGCTTCATCGCTTCGTCGGCGTCGGCTTTGCGAAACGGCGCGAGAAGATCGTCCATGACCTGACGCACCAGTCCCTGTTGATCCTTCGAGAGTTCGGAGACCGGGATCCCGACGAGGTTCGACGTCTTTCCGGTGAGCTTGACCGTGTCGGTGGCGGCCTCGGCGCGTCCGCGGGCGTCGACGAGCGCGAGTCCGCGCTGTTTGCCGTCCAGCGCCTGGAACACCTCGTTGGCCCGGCGGGCCTGGTACCAGTAGACATTGCCTGGGTGATCCGCGGCCTCGGTATCGCGTTCGCCGGCCTGATGTCCGTAGAAGATTGGACCGCCAAAGGCGACTCCCTGGACGGAATCGCCGTCGCAGCGACGGGTGATGTGGCGGCCGGTCAGGACGAACTCGAACTTCCCGGTTCCCGGCTGTCCGAAGAGCGCGATGGAGGTTCCGCCTTCGAACCCTTTGCCCTCGGAATCATGCACCGCCTGCTGCATGGCCCGTTCGGCGAATTCCGGGCGGTGCAGGCCGCGGTAGATCTGGCGGACGAGGTCTTGTTGGTCGGGGTCGAGCACGTCCCGCACCGACTTCTTGGTGATCATCCAGTTGTTGTCGACCTTGTCCCGGAGGGGGTGGTCGAAGTCGAAGCAGAGGGTGGAGCGCTGCGATTCGCGGAGCGACTTGTACAGCTGGGTGACCAGGGTCTCCGAGGCGTCCGAAGGGCTTGGAGCCGCGTTCGCGTGGGGCAGCCCGACGCGCTGGGTCGCGGTGGCGGCGAGTCCGGTGGCGGCCGCTGCGAGAAACCGACGGCGGGAGACAACGGCCTGGCCCAGGCCCGCGGGCGGATGACAATCGCAACGCGCATCACCGTCATTGGGAGGGAGGGGGCCATTCGGGGGAATCATGGACGGAGGTTAGGCTGGCTAACGACGAAAGGAAGCCTCGATTGTTTGTAGAAGAGACAAAAGACCCGTCCCTTAGAGCCTGTCCGATACCGATTCCGACCCCGACGGCGCACATCGCTGGCAGGCGTTCAGCGCGAGAACGCCGATGACTCGGAGGCGCGCCCACGCGGCCTGTGCTCTCGAACTCCCGGTTGCCAGGAATCCGGAAACCTGCTGCCATCCACGAAATCCTACTAGTTTCCAGATTCCCCCGCCCCCACCATGAGCAACCTCCCCCAAGGACCCGGGAAGCCCCGCCTGGCGGCGCACCATGGGTTCACGCTGATCGAACTCCTGGTGGTCATCGCGATCATCGCCATCCTCGCCAGCATGCTCCTTCCCGCCCTGGCGCGGGCGAAAGCGTCGGCGCACCGAACGTTGTGCACGAACAACAGCAAGCAGTGGGGACTGGCGATCAACGTGTACGCATCGGACTCGGACAATGCGTTCCCCAACAACTCGGACGGGTACCACCTCAGCTGGATGGGGACCAACATGGCGACCTTCTGGCGGGATTACCTGATCAAGTCCGAGAAGCCGACCACGCGCGGGCAGAAGAAGGCGCAGAATCACGTGATCTTTTGTCCCACGGACGAATGGCACCGACAGGCCGACACCTGGCGGCTGACGGATTCGGGTTCTGAACTCAAACCGATCCTGACGGGCTACTTTTACCTGCCCGGGCGTGTCGATGGCAGCTGGCCGTACAACGCGGAGAAGATCGGGGAATGGCATTTTCGGAAGAAGCTGGGCGGACCTTTCAGCGGGGCTCCGGTGCTCATCGACCGCTTGCAGGGCCTGGTTCCCCGGACGACGAACGTCTACGACGGTCGGTTGCGCTGGGTGACGCAGGACGAGGGCAAGAACTGGAAGACGCCGAATCACGCG
>JBFWOK010000162.1:0-15365 GCA_050250555.1 Limisphaerales bacterium | reverse complement strand
GGAGTGGGCGAACGGACCGAAGTAGACGGATCCGTCATCCTGCCGGAGGCGGGTCAGCGTGAACCTCGGGATGGGGTCGTTGAGATTGACCTTGAGCAGGAGGAAGCGCTTGTCGTCCCGGAAGTCGATGTTGAACCGGGGTTGGAAATCCTTGATGAGCCTGCCTTCGAGCAGGAGCGCCTCGGCCTCGGATTTGACGACGTGCCAGTCGAAGTCGTGGACGGCCTCCACGAGCGCGTTGAGTTTGAGGTCCCAACCCAGGCGTCGGGAGGGCTGGAAGTACGTGCTGACTCGTTTTCGGAGGTCCCGTGCCTTGCCGACGTAGATCACGCGACCGAAGCGGTCCTTGTGCAGGTAGACGCCCGGTTTGTGGGGCGTCTCGGACAGTTTTCGGCGGATGACATCATTGACCGGCATGGCGGGCGGGCTCGCGGTGTGCGTGGGGCGGTCGGTCCTGCGGAGACTACGGTGCGAGGCGTTCGATCTTCCAGGGGCTTGTCGGGGTCTCGCGCGAAAACAGGAACCGGTCGTGAAGGCGGTTCCCGCCGCCCTGCCAGAATTCGACGTCGCGCGGGACGATCCGGTACCCGCCCCAAAAGGACGGCAGGGGAACATCGCCTTCGCGGAACTTGCGTTTCATCTCCTCCCATTTGGCTTCGAGCAGGGCGCGGGTGGAAATGACGCGGCTTTGGGGGGACGCCCACGCGGCGAGCTGGGACTGGAAGGGGCGCTGGACGAAGTAGGCGACGACCTCGGGCGTGCTGATGCGCTCGGCGGCGCCGTTGATGGCGACCTGGCGTTGGAGGGGAAGCCAGGGAAAGAGCAGCGAAACGTTGGGATTGGCCGAGATCTGGGTTGCCTTCCGGCTTTCGAGGTTCGTGAAGAAGACGAAGCCGCGTTCATCCCAGTGTTTGAGGAGGACCGTGCGCGAGGAGGGTCGGCCATCGAGGTCGACCGTGGCGAGGGTCATCGCGTTGGGCTCGAGAATTCCCGCTTCCTGGGCCTGGCGGAACCACGACTCGAACTGGACGAAGGGATCCCGGGCGAGGTCCTTCTCATCGAGATGCCCGAGGTGATAATCCACGCGGAGGCCGGCGAGGCGGGTTTCTGGCGCGGGCGACGATGTCGGTGTCGACATGCCGCGAGTGTCGGGGTGGTTGGGGCGTCGGGCAAGTTGCGGGATGGGCTGGTTGGATCGGGGTTTTCGCTCGCCTGAATGGGTGATGCCCATCAGGGTCGTCGCCCTTCCGACATGAAAACGTCACCGAAACGTGGCTGGATCACCCCTGTCCTGTCCATGGCGCCATGGATCGCGGGGATGCTGGGGACGATGACCGCGGTCGCCCAGTCGCCTTTTGGGCCGCCTCCGGACCTGCCCCCGTTGGCGGAGCGAAAGGCCGCGGTCCTGAAGGCTTACGACAAGGACGGCAACGGTCTGCTGTCGCTGGCTGAGCGGGAGCGGGCCCGTGTGGAGTGGTACCGGCGGATGCTGTCCCAGCCCGAGGAGCGTGGATTCTTTCGTCCTCCGCCGGAGTTGTTGGAGGAATTCGACACGAACAAGGACGGCGAAATCGACGACGAGGAAGGGCAGAAGCTGGGGGAGACGATGGGCAGGCGGTTCGAGAAGCTGAACAAGGACTACGATAAGAATCGGAACGGTCGCCTCGACGAAGACGAAATCCGGACGGCGTCCAAGGACATTGACGACGGCAAGCTAAAGGGGATTCCCAAAATGTTCCTGCAAATGGCCGGAGGCGATCCACGGGGCGGACGAAGGGGACCCGGAGGACCGGGTGGACCCGCTCAATTCGAGGCGGATCCCGCGGAGTTGGTCAGGCAGGCGGATCGGGATGGGGATGGTCGGCTCACGGCTGAGGAGTTGGAACTTGCGCGGGCGGCGTGGGCGAAACGGAGGGAAGTCAAAGCCAAGGCGGGTGGAGCGCGCTGAGACGACGAGCCAGCTCATTCACGGTCCAAGACGAGCACCATGAAGTCTTCAACAGAACAGAATTCAGGATTCGGCCGCGCCGCGTGGCGGATATCGAGGATGGTCCTGGCGATCGCGCTTGCGGCCGCGACCGGGGTTGTACCCTCGGTGTGGGGCGCGGATGCGGCCGATGATGCGACGGCGGTTTCCAAGGCGCCCAAGTCGGCCGACATCCGCTTTTCTGAATCGCGCGGCTTTTTCGACGAGCCTTTTGATCTGGTCCTGGGTCCCGCGAAGGTTTCGGGCGAGATCCGGTACACCTTGAATGGCTCGCCGCCCGGGCCTGGGAGAGGCGAAGTCTATCGGAACCCGATCCGGATCGCCGGAACGACGATTGTCCGCGCCGCCGTCGTGTCGGCCGACGGCGCGGTGTCCCGGGTTCAGACGCATTCGTACCTGTTCCCGTCGGACGTGGTCCGGCAATCGCCCGACGGCCTGCCTCCGGTCGGTTGGCCCTACGCGTGGGGTGGCAATACGGTCGACTACGGGATGGATCCCTCGGTGACGGAGGATCCCAAGTACCGCGACTCGATCGAACCGGCGTTGCTTTCGCTGCCGAGCTATTCCCTCGCGATGGATTTGGACGATCTCTTCGGGGAAGAGAAGGGCATCTATTCCCACAGCGACCAGGAAGGCCGGGAATGGGAGCGTCCAGGCTCGATCGAGATGGTGTCGGCGGTGGGTTCGAAGGGGTTCCAGGAGGATTGCGGCGTCCGGATCCGAGGTGGATTCAGCAGCGGCGGATTCAATCCGAAGCACGCCTTCCGCCTTTTTTTCCGGAAGCAGTACGGCGACGGGAAACTCAAATACCCGGTGTTCGGCGCGGGCGGCGCGGACGAGTTCGATTCCCTCGATCTGAGGTGCTCCCAGAACTATTCGTGGAACATCGGTGGGGACGCGCGCGCGCTGTTCATCCGCGACCAGATCAACCGGGACCTGCAGCTCGCGATGATGCAGCCGGGAGCCCGGGGCAATTTTTGTCACGTCTACCTGAACGGCCAGTACTGGGGTTTGTACAACACCTGCGAACGCCCGGAGGCTTCCTATGCGGAGGCTTATTTCGGGGGAAGCAAGGAGGACTACGACGTCGTCAAGACGGGCGGGATCGGTGGACGCGGGGGTGGAATGAGCATCGCGGCGACCGACGGCTCGATGGACGCGTGGAACCGGTTGCACGAACTGGCGAAGGGCGACCTCTCCGACAACGCCGCTTACTTTCGGTTGTTGGGCTGCAGGCCCGACGGCTCCCCGGATCCGGACTCCGATGTTCTGCTCGATCCGACCAACCTCATCGACTATCTGCTCGTCATTTGGTACGGCGGAAACCTGGACGCGCCGGTGACTCGATTCGGCGGAAACAGGGCGCCCAACAACTGGCACGCCATCCGCAACCGGAAGACGCGGGACGGATTCAAGTTCTTTGTCTGGGACGCCGAACACACGTTCCTGGATCTGGAGGAGGACCGGACCGGGCCGTTTCCCGGCGGCGACCGCCCGTCCACGAGCCATCCGCAGTGGCTCTTCCAGCAGTGCGTTGCGAACGCCGAGTTCAGACTCCTCGTGGCCGATCGGGTGCAACGTCATCTCTCGCCGGACGGAACTCTTTCGCCGGCCTCGGTGCGCGCCCACGTGGAGCGGCGCCTTCGCGAGATCGAACAGGCCGTGCTCTGCGAGTCCGCCCGCTGGGGGGATGTCAGTGGCGGATTTCCCTTCGGTTCCCCGGGGGGGGACCGTCCGACCCGGCTGGGTCCGGACGGTGAACCTCGGCCGGTGGCAAGGTCACGCGATGTCGAATGGCGGGCGGAAGCCCGGCGCTGGCTCGAGGAACTGATTCCCTCGCGCACCGAAATCGTCCGGTTTCAATTGTGGCGGCAGGGGCTCGTTTCCGACATGCCGCAACCCGTCATGGAGCCGATTGGCGGACCGCTGGCGGCTGATGAGAAGGTCGGCCTTCGAGCCGACTCCGGCGAAATATGGTTCACAACCGACGGAACTGATCCGCGTCGCGTCGGTGGCCAGCCTTCATCGACGGCGCGGAAGGCGGAGGGAGCCATCGATCTTCAGGGACCCGCGCTCGTCCGAGCCCGGGTGCGATCCGGGCTTGAGTGGGGACCGTTGGCCGAGGGGGAATTCAGCCGGATGGAGCCGAGGTAGTTGGGGCGGGGAGGAGAGGAGAGGTGAGTGGGACCGATGGGACGAATGGGACGGATGGGACGAATGGGACGAATGGGACGGATGCGGGGAAGCGTTGCTTGACCTTGGGGGGTGCGGGTGCTCTCTATGGCACCGTTTCATGACAGGGGTTTCACTCCACTTTTCACCTACTTCCAAGCCATGACGTCATCCGTTGTTTCCTCGACTCCGCTCCACATCCTCCGCGCCTGGGCGGGAGGTGTCCCGGCCCTGGCGCTCGTTCTCGCGCTCTGGGCGTTCGGATCTCCTGTGGCTCGGGGGGCATCGGAAATTCCGAAGGTCGGTGACAAGGCGCCCGACTTCACGCTGCGCACCCTCGACGACAAGGCTGTGCGATTGGCGGAGATGACCGGCGAGGGCAGCGTTGTCGTGGTCGTGCTTCGAGGCTGGCCCGGTTACCAGTGTCCGATCTGCGACCGGCAAGTTCGGGATTTCATCACCAAGGCTCCGGAGTTCGCGGCGGCGAAATCGCGCATCGTTTTCGTCTATCCGGGACCCTCGACGGATCTCAAGGCGCACGCCGAGGAATTCAAGGCCTGGAAGGGCAAGGAGTGGCCGGCGGAGTTCGTTTATGCGTTGGATCCCGATTATTCCATGGTGAACGCGTACGGACTCCGGTGGGATGCGCCTCGTGAGACGGCCTACCCGTCCACGTTCGTGTTGGATGCCAAAGGGGGCGTGCGGTTCGTGAAAGTCAGCCGCAGCCACGGCGACCGCACTTCCGCCGACGCGGTGCTCGCCGAGGTGAAGAAACTGTCCGCGAACTAGCGTCGCGCGGTTGGGAGCGTCGGAAGTGTCCGGCTGGCTCCACGTTTCGCCGGTCGGCTCGAAGGTGAGGGACACCGACATTCCTGTCTCCCGCCTGGGTTCCGTCACCCGATTATCGGTTGCGAGCCCGGTTCATGACTGGTATTAGGCCGCATCGTCATTCAGGGGGAGGGAATATTTCTCGGGTCAGGGTCGAGGTGGCAGCCGATGGCCTGGAGGTTCCCCGGATGACTTCAAGGGCATGGGTTCATTGACGACATGCGCGGGCGCGGCATTCCGGCGGAGCCTTGGGGCGGCTCGATTCCGCGCGCTTCTGTCGATGGCCTCGGTGTGGCTGGCGCTCGCCGCGCAAGCCCAGCCGCGGTTGACCGTTGGAACGGAGCCCGATGGCGACATTCGGATCGCCTGGCCGATGGCGGCGGGGGACTATCGGTTGGAAGAGGCGGACGCGCTGGGCGCCGGCGCGGTTTGGATTCCATCCCCGCGAATTCCCGCCCCATTGGAGGGTCGGTGGGTGGTGGATCTGCGGGCGGGTTCCGTTCCCCAATTCTTCCGGCTTGCCGAGGTTGACGGTGGACCGACCCGAATCTCCGGAACTTCACCGGCGATCGGCGAGGAGCGGGTTGCCGTGACGCGGGAGACCATTGTCCGTTTCACGAGACCGCTGGCGGCGACATCGGCGATTTCCACCGACCGATTTCACGCGGTGTTTGGCGGGCGCCGGCTTCTGGGGCGGGTTCAACTCGCTTCGGACCGGCGCTCGGTGACGCTTTTTCACCTGGAACCGTTGCCTGGCGGCGCGTTGATCCGTGTGACGCTCGACACGCGCGGGTTGCTCGATGAAGGCGGGCGGGAACTGGACGGGGACGGCGATGGCGCACCCGGCGGGGTGGCGCGGATTGATTTCCGCACGCTTGATTTGCAGCCGCTGGATGGAACCGCGGTGACCGGCAGGGTGTTTGCGAGCGAACTGGCGCCCATGCCGGGGGGTGAAGCCGCGAACATACCCCTCGCGGGAGTGACCATCACGGTGGACGGCAGCGAGGAGACCCTTCGGACGGTCACGGACGCGTTCGGGAATTTCCGGCTCGCTCCCGTTCCACCCGGCGATTTTTTCGTTCACGTGGATGGGCGGACGGCGCTCCGGACGCCGGAGAACAGCTTTCCAGAGGGGGCTTATTACCCGTCCGTCGGGAAACGCTGGGTCGCGCTTCCCGGTGAGGAGACCTCGGTGGGGAACGTCTATCTGCCGCTGATCGCGCCGGGTTCCCTGACCGTCGTGAGCTCCGACGAAAGCACGAGTGTGGCGTTCCCGGCTGCGGTGCTTGCCGACCATCCGGAACTGGAAGGGGTCGAACTGAGCGTTCCCGCCAACGCCCTTTATTCCGACGATGGCCGGCGGGGCGGAAGGGTGGGGATCGCGCCTGTTTCGCCGGACCGGCTCCCGAGCCCATTGCCGCGCGGATTGATGTTTCCCCTCGTCATCACGGTGCAGACGGACGGGGCCAGCAACTTCGACGCGCCGGTTCCCGTGTGTTTCCCGAACCTCCCCGACCCGGCCACGGGCTTCACGAAAGCGCCGGGATCCGCGAGCGCCCTTTGGAGCTTCAACCACGACATCGGGGACTGGGAGATCGTCGGTCCGATGACCGTGAGCGCGGACGGCCGCCTGGTTTGCAGCGATCCGGGCTACGGGATCCTCCAGCCGGGCTGGCACGGGGAACGGCAGGGTTCGACGGCGTCCGGCGGCGAACAGGTGTCCGGGGGCGGATCCGAATCCGACTCCGAACCGGAGAATGGCGGCCCCGACGACGTCTCGGATCCGGTGTACCTCTATTCGGGCGAGTTCCACCTGTCGGTGGAGGACCTTCGGATTCCGGGTCGCGGGACCGATTTCACGTGGATTCGAAAGTACCGGTCCCGGATCGGGCCGAACACGGCTCTGGGCAACGGCTGGGACCACTCGTACAACGTGTCGATCGAGCCCGAGGGCGGGGACATCGTGGTTCGGAACGGACAGACTCGGGCGGACCGATATTCCCGCCAGCCCGATGGGAGCTACTCCCGGAGGGGGCATTTCCGCGAACTGGTTCGGCTCGCGGATGGAACCTACTCACTGACGTTTGAGGACACCGGTCGCTGGGTGTTCCATGCGATTGACGATTCGCCGACTTCGGGGCGACTGCTTCGGATCATCGATCGGAACGGAAACTCCCTTCGATTCAGCTACGACGCGGGCGGCCGTCTGGTCCGCGTCACGGACACCTTGGATCGCGACATCGCGCTGGCGTACGACGGGAACGGCCGGATCACGCGGGTGACCGACTTCGCGGGCCGAGTCCTCGGATACAGCTACTACGATGGGATCGAACCGGGGGGTGGGATGGGCGACCTCCGATCGGTCACGACTCCCGCGGTCATTGGAACGCCGACGGGCAACGATTTTCCCGAGGGGAAGACGACGACGTACACCTACACGACCGGCTTCGCGGACGAACGACTCAACCACAATCTCCTCACCATCACCGATGGCCGGCGCAACGATCCCAACGATCCGACCTTTGGCGGCGGACCCTGGCTGGTGAACGTGTACACACCGGCGGTTCTCCCCGACGATCCCGGATTCGATCGCATTGCGCGCCAGGTCCTCGGAGGGGACGTGCTCGACTACGTCTACGTTCCCCAGCTCCCCTCGCTGGCGAACGGGGGCACCGTGACCAAGACGATCGCGAACGATCGCAACGGGAATGTCCGGGAGTACTTCTACGATTCGCGCAACCGGATGGTCCGGAAGCGCGAGTACTCGGGAACGGCGGATCCGCGGCAGCCGACGACGGAGATCGCCAATCGGCCCGTCCGCCCGCTTCGGCCGGGGGACCCGCCCTATTTCGAGACACGGTACGAATGGAACGAGGACTCGCTCCAGCGACGCATCGTGTTGCCGAACGGAAACGCCACCGAGTACGTCTACGAGTCCGACCTCGATCCCGGCGCGTCGCCGAGAACCCGTGGAAACCTACGGATCCTCCGGCAGGTTCCCGGCTCGCACACGCCGGCGGGCGACCAGGCTTCGATCGAGGAGCGATACGAATACGACCCGCGCTTCGGCGGCGCCGGATACATCAGCCGGATTATCGACGGACGGGGAAACGCGACCGAGTACACGTTCGACGCGCGGGGAAATCGGACGCGGATCAGGAATCGGATCGCGTCGATCGTCGAGGACTTCGAGTACAACGCCTATGGACAGGTTGTCGCCCATGTCCTCCCCGACAACGGCGGCGGTCACCGCCGGAGGGATGAATACGCCTACCACGACTCGGGGGCGCAACGCGGTTACCTCAGGGAATGGCTCATGGACGCCACGGGATTCCGTCTGCCCGTCCGATACGGCTACGACGCCGTCGGCAACCTGGTGGGTGTCACGGATTCCCGCGGCAACGAGACGCGCTACGCGGTCAACGCCCAAAACCAGGTCGTCCGGGCGATTACCCGCGAAGTCCATCCCGGATCCGGTCTGCGCTATCAGCGCGACCAGCTGTTCGACGCCAACAACAATCTCGTCCGGGTCGATCGTCAGAACATCGCCGACGACGGCCGGATCCAACCCAACTCCCACATCACGATCGCGTACGAGTACGAGATTCTGAATCACCCGATCCGCGTCTCCGAGGAAGTGGATGCCGCGAAAAGCGTCATCGAAGAGTACGCCTACGACGGCAACAGGAACCGGGTTCTGACCCGGTACGGTGAGGCGATCAACGGAGCCCAGCCGGCGAATGTCCGGCGGACGGTCTTCGATGAGCGCGACCTCGAATACCGCGTGATCCGGGCCCCCGGCGATGCGGCCCAGTCGACGACGCAATTCGACTACGACCGCAACGGCAACCTTTCCGCCGTTCACGAGGGACTGGAATCGGACCCGCGCACGCTGCGGGTGGTTTATGACGGGTTCAACCGCCCGGTGAGCGTTGTGGACCCCCTGGGGAACGTCCAACGGCTGTCCTACGATCCCAATGACAATCTGGTCCGGACACGGTTCGAGGGGGAGGTCCTCGACGCGCCCGGTTCGACGGGCAACGTCCGGCTGAGTGATGTCCGCTACGTCCATGACCCCATGAACAGGGTCGTTCGAACCGAGTCCGATTTCTTCGACACTCCGTCCCAGGCCGCGCTCGGTCCCGGGATCGTGGTCGCGGAAATGTCCTACAACGGACTCTCGCAGTTCGTCCGGCTCGTCGACGGCAACGGAAACCAGGAACTCCGGACCTACGACACCGCGAACCGCCTCGCCTCGGTCGTCGACGCGGCGGGCAACACGACTTCGTTCACCCACGACGCGAACGACAACGTGCTCACGGTCACCCAGTCGGAGGTTCCGGACGGAGGCGGCCCCGCGGAGACGTACGTGACCACTTTTGAGTACGACGGGTTGGATCGGAGGATCCGAACGCGCGACAGCGCGGGGAACACCCGCGACTACGGGTACGATTCGCGGGACAATGTCGTTCTTCAGTCGGACGCCCGAAGGGCGGATCCCAACAGCCGGGGCAACCTGACGCGCTTCGAGTACGACGGCCTGGGCAGGCTGATCCGGAGCGTCACCACCCTGACCGCGGACGGGTCGGGTTCCGGCGCTGCGGTGGGGTCAGTGGTCCTTCGGCAGTCCTGGGACGACTCGAATCGGCTCATCAGCCAGACGGATCCCCTGGGGAACATCACCACGTACGCCTATGACCCGCTCAACCGTGAGAACCGCATCACGTACGCGGACGGAACCGCCCGGGTCCGCGTCCATGACGTGCACGGAAACGTCGTGGAACAGACCGATCCGAACGGCAGCCAGCGGAAGTCCGGGTTCGACCTCCTGAACCGCCTGGAACGTGTCCAGGTGATCCCTGGAACCGGAGTGGCGGACGATCTGACCTTCGAGGCGTACCGGTACGACGGGCTCTCCCGCCTTGTGCGCGCGGAGGACGACGATTCCGTGGTGACCCGGACCTACGACTCCTTCTCGCGCGTGCGGGTTGAGACCCAGAATGGGAAGAGCATCCGGGTCGAGTGCGATCCGTTGGGGAACGCGCTGACGATGACCTACCCGGGGGGGCGGGTGATCACGGCGGTTTATGACTCGTTGAACCGAAAGAAGTCGGTGAGCGATGCGGAGGGGTTGATCGCTTCCTACCTGTACGCGGGGCCGGAACGCGTTCGCCGGCGCGTGTACGGGAATGGCACCGTCGCCGACTTCGAGTACGACGGAAGCCGGGAATCGCCCAATGCCGCCGACGATCACGGGGTTCGCCGCCTGATTCGAACCGCCCATGCGCGGGATGGAGTGCCCGGGGGCGGAACCTTCGACAACCGCACCTACACCTGGGACCGGATGTTCAACAAGTCATCGCGGGTCGCGGCGTCGACGGACGGAGGAAGCCGGCTGGAAAGATTCAACTACGACTCACTCCAACGTTTGGTGCGATCCTCCACGCGGGATGGCGGGGCGCCGGAGCGGTCGGTCGAATACGGACTGGATGGCGCGGGAAACCGTCGCGCGGTCGCGGGGGGAGCGGACCCCGGGGTTTACACCCTTTCCGCGACGCTTCCGGAGCCCGGCGATGAGCCGGTGAATCAGTACACGACCACTCCGGACGGTCCGCGTCGCCACGATCGGCAGGGCAATCTCACCCGGGTCCGGGAAGGGCTCCCGGGGCAGGCGGAGCTTCGGTACGACGCGCGCCACCAGATGGTGTCGTTCACGGAGTCGGCGACGGGCGTGGCGACCGCCTACGCGTACGACGCCTTCGGGCGGCGGATTGGAAAGTCCGTCAAGGCGGGCGACGTCTCGGAAGACACGCGCTACTTCCACGTCGGATGGCAGGTCTGCGAAGAGCAGGGCGCGGGGGGCGACACCCGGGCGACCTATGTCCATGGGAATTACATCGACGAGGTGCTGTCGATGCGACGAGGCGGCGCGGAGTATTTCTTCCACGCCGACGACCAGTTCAGCGTGGTGGCGGTGACCGACGCCGCGGGCGAAGTGGTCGAGCGCTACGAGTACGAAGATTTCGGTCGGACCCACATCAGCGACGGGGTTGGTTTCCCGCGAAGCGCAAGCGCGGTGGGCAATCCGTATGGGTTCACGGGCCGGCGTTGGGATCCGGAGACGGGTTTCTATTACTTCCGGACACGGTACCTGGAGGTGGGAACGGGGCGGTTCACCACGCGCGACACGCTGGGAATCTGGGGCGATCCGATGGCCCTCGGCAATGGCTTCACCTATGTCGGGAACAACCCTTGGACCTCGCTCGATCCGATGGGCCAAGGGTTGTTTCAGATGCTCATGGGGAATAATTGGGACGATCCCGATTCCGAACTGTTCCAGGCGGCGGGTGAGGGGCTTCAAGGCGGTTCGTCGATCGTCGCCAACACGATGACGTTCGGCGCGACCGACAAGCTCGGTGTCACGCAGTCGGGCCAGTACCAGGGAAGGGCGTACGATGCGTCGCGGTTCGCCGCCACCGTGAGCCGCGAGGCGCTTCTGACGGCGCTGACCGCGGGGGCCAACGCGGCGCGTGGCGGCGCGTGCGCGCTCAGCAACATGGGCAAACTCGCGCCCTTGATCGAGGCGCTGCAGGCCACCAAACACGGCCCGCGAATCGCCAGCCTCATCCACAAGATCCTCGAAGCGATCAACACGGGCCGCGACGCCGCCGACCTGGTGCGGGAGCTTCAGAAATTGACCGAAGGCAACGGCAGCCTGTTCGACGCCATCCTGTCGGGCCTCGGCGTGCTCTCCGGCATCGACGGCCTCCGTTCGCTCCCGGGTTTCTGTTTCGCCGAAGGCACCGAGGTGCTCGCCGAGGACGGATTCGTTCCGATCGAAACGATTCGCGTCGGGGATCGGGTGATCACCTCCGACACGGACACAGACAATAGCCCCGGCGCTCCCGAAGCCCACCGGTCCGCGCGGGTTGACTCCGGCACGTGGCGTCTCGTGGAACTTTTGATGCCGATTGACAGGGGCGATGGTGGCGTGCTCGAGCTTCGCCTGCTTCGGTCGCCGGCCTGGATCCGCGAGTTGGGAGTCCAACCGGGTGCGCGCATCCCCCTGCTCATGCCCGAGCAGGGTATCCAGGGAACCGCGTGGGTGGTCGGCATCCACGACGGACCGGCCATCCCGCCCGGATCCGGCCGGGTGGTGCTCGGAACCTTCCGCAGCCGGAGTCGGTCCCTGGTGCGGTTCACGCTGGCCGATTCCACGACCCTTACTATGACGCGCGGGCATCCCCTCTTCTCGGAGGACCGGGGTGACTGGGTGCGAGCCGGCGAATTCCAGGTCGGCGACTTCGTTCGCGCGCGCGACGGATCGAGGCGCATCGCGGCGATCGAGTCGGTGGCGGGCGAACACGACGTCCACAATCTGCAGGTCGCGACCGACCATTGGTACTTCGTGTCCCGCGCCGCGGTGTTGTCGCACAACTCGAAGCCGTGCCCGAAGCCGCAGGATGTTCTTTCGGGGGCGGAGACCATCGGACGACCCGGCCGAAGCGCGGGTGTGAGGATGGTCGACAGCGAGGAGGAGCTTCGGGACATCTTCCGGCAGATGTCGGCGGGAGGCAAAGACGTGGCGGCCCAGGGTTACAAGGGCCGAATGGTCGAGCTCCCGGATGGCACGCGGGTCGGCCTACGGGAGACGTCGAAGAGCGGCGGCGCGACGATCGACATCTTCGGTGGCGGCAAGTCGGCCAAGATCCATATCGAAAACCCCCACTGACCATGTCGTTGGAACATCGCATTCTGGAGAGAGGCGCGGACGATTGGATGTACCTCGCCGAGGTGGCGTCGCTCGTTCGGGAAGCCGCGCCCAAAGCCGACGAGGCCGAACTCCGGGCGAAGACCCTGGGAATCGTGCGGAACCTGGCGGGTCGGGGTTTGCTCGTCCTGGGCGACCTGTCGGATCCGGACGGCGGATTCAAGGCGTGGACGGCTCCGATCGAGGCGTCGATGGAGAGGATCCGGACGGAGTGGGAAGCCCTTGGAACCGCGTTGAGCGTTGGAGATGTCTGTTGGCTTGCGAACACGCCCGCGGGCGATGCCTGGATTCTAGGCGAGCAGGAAGGGACGACATCCGACCCGGCTTCCCCGACTTCAGGCGCGCCGGCGGCGCCCCGGGAATCCGGCGCGTGATCCGTCCCGACGACTAAGCCCGTTTCAAAGCTCAAGCCATGAACGCCACATCCAACCTCCCAGGACGCCGGATCTCCCGGCTGCTGCTCGGGTGGGTGGCTGTGTTGACGGCGCTGACGGCGTTGACGGGGTATTCCCAGGTGGTTTCGGGGGAGGCGACACGCCTGGCGGGTCCCCACGTCTACGCCGTCGTGAACCGGGACTCCGGTCAGGTCGAACAACGCGGCGAAGCCGGAAGCGGAGGCGTGGCCTTCGATCGGTTGATTCTCGCTCCCAATCGCGCGTACCGGATCTGGCTCCTCCAGACTTCGACCCTTCGCACGGGATACATCGACATCGTCGCCGCTCCGAATGGCCGCAATCTCGTCCTGCCCCGCGTGTTTCTCGGCACGGATCTGTCGACGGACGATGACGCCGACGGAATGGGGGACGACGCCGAGTTCATCGTGGGAACGTCGCCTTCGAATCCCGACACGGACGGCGACGGGATTTCCGATGGGGCGGAAGTCCGGCAGGGAACGGATCCGCTGAGCGGAAGGGCGGTTCGGACCGGGATCGTTGGAACGGCGGACACGCCGGGGAAAGCCGAGGACATCTGCGCCGTCAACGATCTCGCGATCGTCGCCGACGGACCCCAGGGGGTGTCGGTTTTCAACGTGTTCGGTGGCATGAATCCCGTGCTGATCGCGCGGGTCGACACTCCGGGGCAGGCCCAGGCGGTCAGTTGCACCGGCAACTGGGTCGTGGTGGCCGACGGGGCCGCGGGGCTGTCCGTGGTCGATATTTCAGATCCGCCCGCGGCGTTCATCCGAAGCCAGATCGTCCTGGGGGGCTCCGCGACGGCCGTGGTCGCGGCGGGCCCGATCGCCTACGTCGGTCTGGATCAGGGCGACCTGGCGATGGTGGATCTGGTCGCGGGCGTTGTCCTTGACCGGTTGCGACTCGACGGTCCGGTCCAGGACCTCGCGATTTCCGGGGATTCCTTGTACGCGCTGATCGTCGGCCGTTTGTACGTGCTTTCGCTCGACGACGCCGGGCTCGAGGTGCTGGCCCGAATCGAGGCTCCCGGTGGCAAGGGCGCCGGTGGGCGACGACTCCGGGTGTTCGCGGGGGATCGCCTGGTTTTCACGACCTTCCTTTCCGGCTACCACGCGTTTGATGCGTCCGTCCCCGGGGCGATTCGACTCGTGAAGACCTTTCACTCCTCCCAGTTCGGCTGGAAGCAGATCGTCGCCAACGGTTCCGGGCTAGGGTTGGCGACGGTCAGTCCCAACAGCACCGATGACGGGCCGCACCACCTTTCCCTCTACCGGATCGGGACGGACGGTGCGGAGAGCGAGTTCCTGACAACGTTCGAAACGCCGGGAATCGCGACCGCGGTGGCGGTGTACGACGGGCGGGCGCATGTCGCGGATGGGACCGCCGGTTTGCAGGTCGTCAATTACCTCGCGTTCGACGCCCTGGGCGTGCCGCCCACGGTCCGATTGCGGAGCAATTTCTTCGAGGGCACCGCCGAGGAAGGGAAGTTGATCCGGCTCACGGCCGAAGCCCTGGACGACGTGCAGATCCGAAATGTCGAGTTCTACCTCGACGGCTCGAAGATCGCGACGGACGGCAATTTTCCCTTCGAACACCGCTTCATCACACCGGCGGCGGCCGGCGGCCGAAAGGGCTTTGCGGTTCGCGCCCGGGCCTCGGACACGGGCGGCAACGCGACGTGGACGGATGAGGTCGCTTTCGCCCTGACTCCGGATGCGACGCCCCCACGGGTCCGGAGGACGGTTCCCTTCGCGTCCGCTTTCGTCGGAGCCGTCGCGAGCGTCAGCGCTTTCTTCAACGAACCCGTGCGCGAGGCGACGGTTCACCAGGGGACGATTCGGCTGCGCGGTGAGGGCGCCGACGGGATTTCCGGTACGTCGGATGACACGGAGATCTTGGGCGCCGTGGAGTACCGGTCCTCGCTCAACGCGGCGTTCTTTCTTCCGTCGACCCGCCTGGCCCCGGGCAGTTACCAGCTTTGGGTGGATCCGCCCGTCGCCGATCTGGCGGGCAATATCCTCGCCGAAAGGGTGGTCACCGGGTTCAGGGTCTTCAGTTTCATTGATGACGATTTCGACGGCATGCCCGACGAATTGGAACCCGCGCTGGGACTGGATCCGACGCGATCGGATACGGACGGCGACGGGATCCCGGATGGGTTGGAGGATCCCGACAACGATCGGTTGCCCAACGG
>JBFWOK010000161.1:0-15570 GCA_050250555.1 Limisphaerales bacterium | reverse complement strand
TGTGCCGGCACAGGGAACCTTTCAATGCCCGCGGGACCGAGGGGTGCCGTGGCAGTCCTGCGCCAACTGTCCCGGCATGGAGGAAACGAAATGGGAGGAACTCGGTTGCAGCTACAATTACAACGCGGGTGGTTTCACGCCCCTCACGCTGCCCGCGACGGTCGTGCCGCAACAGGACGCCGAGGAGGGGATGGGGGGAAAGCTGGAGAGCTGGGTACCCGACCCGGCGAAGTACATTGCGCTGTACGAGCCTCCCGCGCGGCCGTGGGGGTGCCCGAACGAAACGGCGGTCTGGGTTCAGTGGCATCGCGCCCGGGGACAGGCCAAGTTCTTCGATCCCGCGGCGGCGCCGCAACTTTTCGTGTCGCCGATCCTTTTCGCCGACGGGCACGTGAAGATCCACAATTTCAGTCGCGCCCTCACGTCGGATCCCCTGCATCCCTATGAGCCCACCAAGGACTGGATCTGGTATCGTCCCGCCGACAATGTCACTTCCAACCCCTGAGGAACCTTCGATCGTCGAGAAGCGAATCGGCGTCCGGGAGTTGAGCCGCCTGGGAGCCGTTCTCGTGAGGGAACTGGGGACGGTCGGCGGAAGTGATGAAGCGCCAACCGCTCGGATCGAGCGGTCGGTGGATGCCGCGTGCCTGATGTGTGGCATCCGGGTGACGGGTGCGGAGCTTCTATCGGCGTCCCTGCCGTTCACAGGCGAAGGTGGCGATGGGCTGTCGGAGAAGGTGCGCCGCGTGCGCCTGGGTTATTGCGCGCGAAAAACGTGTTCGTCGGAGTTCTACATGGTTCGGTTACTGCCGATTCCGGGATTCGATTGGAATCCGATGTGGGACCGGACCGAACTGGCTCTCGGAGAAGCGGCGCCGATTCCGGAGGCGCGAGGGTCGCGTGGCGAGCCGTTGGCGCTTCTGTTGGCTGGTCTGCTCCGCCGGGTGCGGAGTCCCGTTCCCCTCGCGGTCCTGGGGGTCCTCGTCCTGATGCTTTGGATGCGATCGGGATTCAGAGTCCCTGGAATCTCGCCGGCTCCGCGGGTTTTCGTGGTGCCGCAGGAGGCGCCGCCGGTCCGACCCGCTCCGGGTCGATAGGCCACGCCACCCGTGCCACCGAAGGAAACGCGAATGCAAATCACTCGAGGCGCCTTCCGTCCCCTTGGAATTGGGGCGGGGATCGGGCTGGGCGTGATCGGTGCCTTGGCGTTGGTCTGCGGGTTGCGCCCTGCCGACGGCGAACGAACGATGTCGGACACGGGGCAGGCTGGGATCGAGCGCGCCTTTGAAAGCCCGACGGAACCCGCGCGAGTTGTGGTCGACGGAGTGGCGCTTTTCCCCGGCCGGCGGAGGGATGAACCGGAACCCATCGACCATCCCGTCTTCGAATCCGCGCCAAGGCCTTCGGCGGCGCTCGCGGACGATGACTGGGTCGTGGGAATCCGCCACGGCGACACGGTCCGGGCCTATCCCCTCTGGGTGTTGGCGCGGAGCGAGATCGTCAACGACCGATTCGGGCACGATCCCATTTGTGTCACCTACTGTCCTTTGTCGGGATCGGTCGTGGCGTTTCTGGCGCGGATCGGGAGTCGGGATCTGGCGTTCGGGAATGCAGGGGCGCTCTACGAGTGCAATCTGGTGATGTTCGACCGCGGCACCGGCAGTCTCTGGTACCAGCTCCGCGGCCGGGCGATCCACGGTCCGCTGGCGGGGGAGGCGCTTGAGGTGATTCCGGCGCAACTCGTCCGCTGGGCGACCTGGCGGGAGCGGAATCCAGGAGGAGGGGTGTTGGTGGCGGACGGGCGTGCGGGCCGGTTTTTTCGGGTATCCGAGGGCGGCCAGGAAGCGCGGGCGACGCACGAGGAACCCGACGCGCCGGTGAGCCGGACCGACGCGCGTTGGCCGACTCGGACGCGGATGGTGGGGTTTCAGCGAACGGACGGATCGGCGGTGTGCCTCCCGAGGGATTGGGTCGAAGCGTTGCCCGCGGGAAGGCATCGGGTCCCAGAGGGGGCTGGTCTTTGGCTGGAAACGGAGGGCGACGGTTACTTTCGGGCGTTTGGGGCGGATGGGATTGAAATGGCATGGATTCCCGCGGACTGGTTCGCCTGGTATGCGGCGTTCCCGTCGGGGTTTGTGTTTCCGAACCCGGGGAAGTGATTCCCGAAGTGGCCGGTTTGGAGATTGTTCCTGTTCGGCCGGGTGATAGTCTTCTCGGGCCGCGCCGGTGTGAACCGGTCCCGGACGCTGAGACGCGATCTCGAAATTGAAGGAACGCCGCATGACCCGCCGACCCGACCTGACTACCGAACCCGTTGCCGCGGAAGGATCTTCGTCATCCTCGAAGGAGTCCTTGAGACCCAAGTACCCCGGGATGCGGGTGACGTGCAACGGCAACCAGTTGGTGGCGCAGTGGGTGGAGGCGCGGATCACCGAAGGCGGGGTGTTCTACCCGATCACTCCGTCGACGGAAGGCGGCGAGCTGTACCAGCAATCGTACGCCCAGGGGGAACTCAACGTGTGGGGGCAGTCGAAGGTGGCGGTCGAGACGGAGGGCGAGCACGCGGCGCAGGGCGGTGCGACGGCGTTCTCCGTGACGGGCCGCCGGACGGTGAATTTCACGTCGGGACAGGGGATCGTCTACGCGATGGAGCAGTACTACCACGCGCCGGGGAAGTTCTCGACGATGGTGCTCGAAGTCGGCGCGCGCGCCCTGACGAAACACGCGTTGAACGTTCATTGCGGGCACGACGATTTCTACGCGGCGCTCGACACGGGATGGACGATGCTGATGGCCCGCGACGCCCAGCAGGCCGCCGATCAGGCGCTCATTCTCCGAGCGGTGAACGAATTGAGCCTCAACCCTGGAATGAACATCCAGGACGGCATGCTCACGACCCATTCCGAGCGGATGTACTTCGCGCCGGAACCCGAGCTGCTCCGCGAGTTCCTGGGCGCCCCGGACGATCTCATCGAATGCCCCACCGAGGCGCAGCGCGAATTGTTCGGGCCGACGCGCCGTCGCGTCCCCCAGATGATCGACCCCAGGAATCCGATCCTGCTCGGGCCCGTCCAGAACCAGGAACACCACATGAACGGCGTCGTCGCGCGCCGGAACAATTTCAACGAACCGATCCTCGGAATGCTCGAGGATGCGTACGAGCGATTCGGCCGGTTGACCGGCCGCCGGTACGGGTTGGTAACGGGCTACCGGCTGGAGGACGCCGAAACGGTGTTCGTCTCGCTGGGGTGCGCCTCGGAAAACATCGAGGCCGCGTGCGATTATCTCCGCGAACAGCGCAACGCCAAGGTCGGTTCGCTTCACATCAATGTGATCCGGCCCTTCCCCGAGGCGGCGGTCATCGAAGCGCTCCGCGGCCGGAAGCACATCATCGTGCTCGAACGCACGGACGAGGGTCTCGCGGGTGACAACCCGCTCGCGCGCGACATTCGTTCCGCCTTCGGCAAGGCGAACGAGGTGGTCCGGTTCGGCGGCTCCCTCCCGCCCCTGAAGCCCGAGGAGACCCCCCGCGTGTTCCGCGGCGCCTACGGCATCGGTTCCCGCGATTTCCGCCCCGAACACGTCCTCGGCGCCTACGAATTCGCCGTCGGCCAGACCCCGCGCAAGGACGGCCGCACCGCCGCGGACGGCGAAACCTTCTTCGTCCTCGGTGTCGATCATCCGTACCGCGTGATCAGCAAGGACACGCCGTCGCTCCTCCCCGAGGGCGCGATCGCCGTCCGGTTCCACTCGATCGGCGGGTGGGGAATGATCACCACCGGCAAAAACCTCGGTTCCATCATCGGCGACTTCGGAGGCTACATCTCGGAACGGGATGCCGCCTACGACGCCGACGGCCTCCTGATCGAGAAGATCAACGTGATGGCCAACCCGAAGTACGGGTCCGAGAAGAAGGGCGCGCCCACCAACTACTACCTCGTCGTCGCCCCCGAACGCGTCCGCGTGAACTGCGAACTGAACCACGTCGACGTGGTCCTGTGCTGCGATCCCAAGGCGTTCACCCACACCAATCCGCTCGAAGGCCTCAAGCCCGGCGGTTCCCTCGTCTGGGAATCGAGCGACACCCCCGAAACCGCCTGGCAACGGGTTCCCGCCCAGTACCGGCGATTCGTTCGCGACAACAAGATCAGGATCTTCATCCTGCCCGGGTTCGACATCGCGCGCGCCGCGACGAACCGTCCCGACCTCCAGCTCCGCATGCAGGGGAACTCGTTCCTCGGTGCGTTCTTCCGGGTCAGCCCGTTCCTCAAGCACTACGACATCAGTGAGGAACAGTTTCATGAAGTCGTCCGCAAGCAGTACCAGAAGAAATTCGGGCGCTTCGGCGACGCCGTCGTCGCGTCGAACATGACCGTGATGACCGAGGGGTTCCGGCGCGTGCAGGAAATCCGTTACGGCGAGATCGACGAAGCCGACCGCTCGTCGATGCGCAATGCGCCCGTCCAACCGCTCACCGACGAGCCCCTCCTTCCGACCGCCGGCTGCGGCTCGATCACGGGCGGGATCCCCCGTCCCGCGGGACAGACCCGGGCTCCGTTCCAGACCCTTTCCGCCTTCGATCGGGAGTTCCGCGCCGGCCTCGGCTACCACCAGCCCGCCGGCGCCTTCGCCTCCCTCGGCGTCATGGGCGCGGGTTCCGGAGCGACCCAGTCCAAGTACGTCGCCCGCCGGGAAACCCCGGTCTACATCGCCGAGAACTGCACCCAGTGCATGGAGTGCATCACCGCCTGCCCCGACACCGCGCTGCCCAACACCGCCCAGGAAATCAGCACCGTCCTCCGAACCGCCGCGATCCATTACGTCCGCGACCCCGGTGAGCGGAAGAACCTCGTCAATGAGCTCAAGGGCATCGAGGAACGCGCGCGGACCCGGATGAACGAAGCCGTCAAGAAGCGCGAGAAGGTCCCGTTCAAGGACATCGTCCGGGACGAGGTCGGCAAGCTCGCTTCGATCGGTGATGAAGCCCGTCGGCAGTTCACCGGGATCATCGACCAGCTCCCGCTCGCCTATTCGAACGTTCCGGCGATCTTCAGGTCGCCCGAGCAGAAGACCCCCGGTGGCGGCGGACTGTTCTCGATCTTCGTCAGCGACCTCTGCAAGGGCTGCGGCGAGTGTGTCCAGGTCTGCGGCGACCACGATGCCCTGCGGATGACGCGCGAAACGGAGGAGCTCAACGCCGAGTTGACCACCGCGCAGATCTTTTCGCGGATGCTCCCCGACACGCCCCAGAAGTATCTCGGGCTCTACAATGACACGAACCCGGAGCAGTCCCGGGAAGCGGCCCTTCGCAACCACCTCATGGTCCGGCGCAATTACGAGGCCCTCGTCTCTGGCGACGGCGCCTGCGCCGGGTGCGGCGAAAAGAGCATCCTCCGCGCGGCGGCGTCGGTCACCGAAGCCCTGATGCGCCCGGTCTACCACCGGAAGGCGGACCGGTTGCGCGCCAAGGCGACCCGGTTGGAGGCCGAGGGACTTTCCCGGCTCGAGGCGCTGCAAACCCGGGATGCGGCCCTCTACGCCCGCTTCCGCCGCCTCTTCGCCCACATCGTCATGGGACTCGGCGGAGAGAACGACGAGGACACCACCTCGCGCATCGACGCGTACGAGAAGGAACACGGTTCGATCGACTCCCGGCAGATCGTCGGGGGCCTCGTGGCGGTCCTTCAAAGGGACGCCTTCGACCATCGGGACCTGCAGGCGACCGACGGACGTCGGGCCAACGGCATGTCCGTCATGATGATGGGCGCGAGCACCGGTTGTAACACCGTCTACGGCTCGACCCCGCCGTCGAATCCCCATCCGTACCCGTGGATGAACTCGCTGTTCCAGGACGGCGCCACCATCTCCTGGTTGATGGCGGAATCCGTCATCCTCAGCCACGCCCGCCGGTCCGTCGTTCCGGAGCGTCTCACGGACCTTCTCCTGGACAAGGAGGGATCCGTGTCCGAATCCGACGTCTTCACGCTCACCCACCTGGACGATGCGGTGATGACGGAACAGGAAATCCGTGAACTGCCGAAGGTCTGGGTGGTCGGCGGCGACGGTGCCCTGGGGGACATCGGGTTCCAGAACGTCTCGAAGGTCATCCTCCAGAACCGGCCCAACGTGAAGATCCTCATGCTGGACACCCAGGTGTATTCCAACACCGGGGGCCAGAACTCCGACTCGTCGACCATGCTCGGCGGCTACGACATGAACCAGTTCGGCGTGGCTTCCCAGGGCAAGCTCATCGAGAAGAAGAACGTCGCCGAGGCGTTCACGTCGGGGCACGGGTCGCCGTTCGTCGCCCAGGTTTCCATGGCGAACGCCGCCAAGCTCTACAAGTCGATGTTCGACGGCCTCGAATACCGCGGCACCGCCTTCTTTCAGTGCTACACCACGTGCCAGCCCGAGCACGGTGTCGGTGACAACATGTCCGCCGACCAGGCCAAGCTGGTGCGCGACGGACGTGGCATGCCGGAGTTCGTCTACAACCCGCGCCGGGGCGAGACCACGGCCGAGGCCATGGACATCAAGGGCAACCCGACCCTCGACCGCGACTGGTGGCGCACGAAGTTCGCCAGCAACGGGGAGGAATACGACTTCACCGTCGCCCACTGGGCCGTGACCGAGGGCCGCTTCCGGAAACACGTCAAAGCCATCAGCGACGCCGACGCCGCCAATCTGGTTCCGTTCGAGCTGCAATTGCTCTTCATCACCCAGGACGACGTCATCCACCGCCGGGTCTTCGACCCGAACCATCGGAGTTTCGTGCCCAACTTCGGCACGTACATCCGCACCGAGATCGACGGGAAACTGAAGTTCTTCTCCGTCAGCCGCCAGATGGTGCTTTTCGGCGTCGAACGCCGGAAGGCGTGGCGCATGCTCCAGAGCAAGGCGGGCGTGACGAACAAGGATTACCTGGCCCAGAAGGCGCTCGTGGCCAAGATCGACGCCGGAACGATCCCGATCGCCGACGCGAAGAGCCGCGCGCGCGAGTTGTTCGCCGCCGAGCTTGCGGCGCTGGCCTGAGCTGATTCGACGGCTCGGGACGAGAAGGGCGGGCTCCCAGGACATCCGCCCCGATTCGGCTGCTGGAAATCCTCGTTCAGCCCGGGGGGCTTTGGCGATGTTCTGGGCATCGTTTCGGCCACGGTCCCGTGGTACGCGGCGACCTGCTCCGCGTATTTCTCGGTGACCGCCTGATCACGATCTCCAACGATCACCTGGGTCGGGATGCCCGGCGACGGAACCGGTTTCGGACCGAAACCCCAGATCAGTTGAGTGGCCAGCCAATACGATTCGTCCTGCAGGGACCACCACTTCAGGCGGTGCGTCTTTCCGCGCCGGCGTTCGTGCTCCCTCAGCTTCATGGCCCTCGGGTCGTGGCCAGCGGCTCGGAACCAGGCGATCAACAACTCCCAGCACCAGTCGGCAGGCCACATGCCGGGGACGAACAGGACCGGAGGCTCGTCCTAGCCCGAGTTCAGGTTCACCCGCGATTCGCGGCCGGGTCGATCGTCCCCCGTGGATTAAATGAATCGTCACTTGTCAGCTATCGGGGTGGGTGGCCATAAGACCGCGGTGCCCAGTGAGCCAACCATCACGGTTGCGATCCTCGAAGACAATCCAAAGGTCCTCGAGGAAACCCGCCAAATCTTCGACACGACCCCTGGGTTTCGCTGCGTCCACGCGGGCTTGTCCCTCGAACACGCCGCGAAGCACGTGGCCGATACCGATCCCGATGTCGCGATCCTGGATGTGCAGTTCCCGGAAGGAAACGGACTCGCGGCGCTCGCGGAGATCCGCAAAGCGCGCCCGCACCAGCGGATCGTGATGCACACCATCGTCGATTCGGGCGATGAGATTGTCCTCGCCTACCTCTTGGGCGCGTCGGGGTACATCCTCAAGGGGGATGGGCGCACCGGAATTCTCGATGCGGTTCGAATCGTCGCCGATGGCGGCGCCATTTTCTCCCCAAGGATCGCCTGGACGTTCCGCCAGATCAGCCTCGGGGCCGGACCCGTCGATTGGATTCTCGACCTCACCGCCGCGGAGATGGAGGTCCTGGATCTCTTGACGCAGGGATTGACCGCAAAGGAAATCGGCGCCCGCCGGGACACTTCGGTGGGAACCATCAACAAGCAATGCGAGGCCATCCGGCTCAAGGCCGCGTCCCGCAGCATTCGTCACGTCGTGACCCAGGTGGGGCCATGGTCGCGGATTCTGCGGTTGCTCGGGGGCCTGTGGGGCCCGGGGGGCAGCCGTCCTTCCGCGGTTGGGTGAGGGCTGGCGGGGTGCCCAGGGCCAGGATGGGCCGGTTCCACGGGGGTCCTACGGACCTTGGTTCAAGAACGCGGAACGATCGGCCGATGCGCAATGTTCACCCCGTGGTGATCTCGAACCCGATCGTTCCGGGTTGACCCGCACTGCGTCAGCCGTGCCCATTCCCATTCCCGCGCCATACGCAGAGTTACCCATGGCCCAGCGGAGGTGGTTCGGGTATAGGATCCAGCGATCCCGGGACCATGAATGCGAGAGAATGCCTTCGCCGCATGATCCTGTACCGGTCAGCCAACCGTTGCCTACCCATGAACCGTCCACCTATGGAGTGCGGCGCTCGGCGCCGCTTTGGATCGACGAAGAGCGCATGGGCATTCCGAGCCCTTCCAAAGCGGTGCGGAGCACCGCACTCCAAAAGACCCGGTTCATGGTCTCAACGCGTGTCCAAATTCTGGAAGACCCTCCCACCCATGGACCGAGATTCTCTCACGGAGACACTGAGACACGAAGACGAGAGGAGGGATTCCCTCCCCCTCCGTGCCTCCGCGCCTCCGTGTGATGCCCCTCGGGTTCATGGATCCAATGCGCGAGTCTCAATTCGTTAATACTGCCCAAGAAGGACAAGTGATTCGACCGGTCTGCGCGGCTGGGCTTGTCACCTGCCTGGTGCTGGTTTCGGGGACGGCATCGTCCGCGAACTCCGACTCCACTGCGGTCACCGCGCCGGCAGGGGGGCCACCACCGTCCGTCTGGCGATTGGAGGGCACTCAGCCGGACGGCGTTTTCGGATGGCTACTGGATGGCGGCGGCGACCTGAACGGCGACGGCTACGATGACATGATCATCGGTGAACCCGGGTTCGAAACCGAGCATGGACACGGCGTGGGCCGGGTGCAGGTCTTCCACGGGTCCTCAGCGGGGTTCGGGCATGTGCCCAACCAGGTCCTGCTCGGTGAAGCGTCGGACGCGGGTTGCGGCGCCTGGGTCTCGATCCTTGGCGACGTGAACCGCGACGGCTACGCCGATGTGGGAATCAACTCCACTTCGAACCGCGGTGGACCGTTCCTCCAGGGCCGGATCACCATTCACTATGGTTCTCCTGAAGGACTGAGCTTTCACCCCAACTGGAGTCTCGAGGGCGATGAAACCCTGAAGGAGGTTTGGTACGTCGCGCCCGCCGGGGATGTGAATGGCGATGGCTTCGCGGATGTGGTCATTGGCGCGCGGGATCCAGCGGGGACACCGTCCCATGCCGGTTGCATTCTCGTCTTCCACGGGGCAACCCAAGGGCTTGCCCGCGAACCGTCCTGGTCCCGGCACGGCACGCAGGCCGGCGAACTCTACGGAGAGTCAGCGCGGCGGGCTGGAGACGTGAACCGTGACGGATTCGGCGACCTTATCGTCGGTTCCATGAATCATGATGGTCGCGAGGTGGACGACGGTAGGGTGGAGGTTTTCTTTGGTGGACCGACGGGTCTTGCCCCGGCCCCCGGATGGGTTGCGACCCACACTCCGAAACCGCATCCGGGCATCGTGGCCGGCCGCTACCAACTGTTCGGCAACAGCGTCGATGCCGCGGGTGATGTGAATGGGGATGGTATCGCGGACCTTGTGGCGGCCGGGTGGTTTGTTTCCAACGGTGAGGAATGCGAAGGGCGTGTCTTTGGGTGGCACGGGTCGCCCGACGGCCCGCGCGCGGCCTTCGATTGGAGCGCCGAATCGGATCAGGCTCAGGCGTTGTTCGGGAATTGCGTGGCGGGGGTTGGGGACGTCAACGGGGACGGCTTCGACGATGTCCTGATCGCTGCGATGCACATGGATCGGGGGCAACTCAACGAGGGCCTCGTCGCCCTTTACCACGGAAGTGCCCGTGGACTCTCGCGTTGGCCGGCCTGGACCGCGGAAGGGGACGAAACCATGGCGGCTTTCGGTGCCCAGGTGGCCTCCTTGGGAGATGTGAACCGCGACGGTTTGGCCGACTTCGCCGTCGGCAGTGCCCGACATCAGAAGGAGGGCCGAGTGGTGGGGGAGGTCAGGGTCTACCTGGGGAAACGCGGTGGGCTCGGCGGAGGATCGGGATGGAATCCGGAGGTTCCCGCCGGGCGACGATTCATGGCCAGGTTGGAGCAAGCATTGGTCCAGTCGGGTTGGCGTTTGGCCATGGGCGTCGCCTTGGCTGTGGGTCTGGGCGGTTGGGCTTCCCTCCGGATGCTGGGATCGTATCGCGCGACCCAGGGTAAGATCGTCCGCCTGCGACGACGTATGGAGGATCTGTCCGCGTCGACGGCCCGTGGAGTTCCGGAACATGTGGAGTTGGGCCAGCGACTCGCCGCCGAGCTGCGCCGAAGTCTCGACGCAACCTCCGGCAATGCGCATCGGCTTGCCGATGTTGTTGTTCGCATGACGTGGTGGGCCGCCGGTTTCGCCTCGATGCGTGGGTTCACATTGGACTTCGACGTGCCGACGCCGGCGCAGTGCCAGGGCGAGATAGCAGCCTCGACGGCGGAGGCGTTGGAAATCTTCGCTCGGGTGGTGCTGGCGAATGTCGCCGAACATTCGCGGGCGGATCGCGCGAGCCTGCGGTTGTCGCCGGGCGCCGAACAGATCGTCGTCGAGGTGCGCGACGCCGGCTGCGGTTTCGATCCCGCAATCCTGGAGGACCCGGCGTGCGCGAGCCACGGACGCCTCGGGTTGGGCGCGCTGCGGGATCGGATGGCTCGGTTGGGTGGACAATTCGAGGTCCGGAGCGAACGCGGGCGCGGGACGACCGTCCGAGCCTCGTTGCCCCATCGTCGGCCGTCGCGATCCGCGTGGTTTCGAAAGCGTCGGAAGGTCGCCTCATGAGAGCCGGCTTCGCGCTGATCCAGCCGAGATTCGGGGATGCGGCAGCGGCATCCTGGAGACGGTGGCTGGTCTTCCTTGGCCGATGGGCGGTCCTGATCTCGTTGGGTCGGGACTCCCTGCGCGCGCGGGCGGCTGTCGGTGATTCGGGAACTTCCTCATCTCCGTCAGCGGCGCTTCGGGTCTGGATTCGCCAAGGCGACCAGGCCGGAGGCGGATACGGTACCGTGCTCGGCGGGAACGGTGACCTCAACGGCGATGGCTTCGGGGATTTGGTCATCGGAGAGCCGGGATTCGCGCTTCCCGACGGATCCCAACCTGGGCGGGTCCTGGTTTTCCATGGCGGGCCCAACGGCTTCGGGGCTCAGCCCGATCAGGTCCTGACCGGGCGGGAGCCGGGGGCGCGGTTCGGGGCGTTCCTTGCCGTCCTTGGAGACGTGAACGGCGACGCGATCGACGATCTCGCGGTCGGTTCCCCGGACTATCACGGGGGCGTGCTCAGGCAGGGGCAAATCGAGGTGTACTCGGGTTCAACCACGGGATTTCGCGCCGAACCGGACTGGACACGTTTGGGCGGCATGGTCGAGATGCGCCTGGGGCGGGTGGCCAGGGCTGGAGATCTCAACGCGGATGGAATCAACGACATCCTGGTCTTTGCGGAAGGACTGAGGCTTCCTCTCGGTGGACCCGGGGAAGCCTGGATCATCGCCGGTTCCTCCACCGGACTCACGCACCAGGTCATCTGGAATCGGCGTGGCACTCAAAAGTCGGAGCTGTACGGCAACGCCGTCGCCGCGGGAGGCGACCTGAACGCGGATGGTCTCCCGGACTTGGTCCTCGGCACGATGTTTTACGACGGCCGGGAGGAGGATGAGGGACGCGTCGAAGTCTTTTTCGGACGGCAGGGTGTGCTGGCACCCGAGCCGGCTTGGAGCGCTGCGCACACTTCCGTGAGAACCCCGTTCCGACTCAGTTCCCGGGAACAACGCTTTGGCAGCGCGGTCGCCGCGGCAGGGGACTTGAACGGCGACGGGATCGGCGACTTGGTCGTTGGCGGATCCCACGTGGCGCACGAAGACGAGAAGGAAGGAAGGGCCTTCGTCTGGTTCGGTTCAAAAACAGGTTTGCGCGCGTCCCCCGATTGGACCGCGGAGGGCAATGAAGTGGACGGCCATTTTGCCACGGGTGTCGCGGGCGTGGGCGACGTGAACGGTGACGGGTTAGACGACCTGCTGATCTCGGGTCGGACCCTCGACCACGGCGACGTCAATGAAGGCGTCCTCGCCGTGTACTACGGATCCCGTCGTGGGCTATCGGTCTGGCCGGATTGGACGGCTGAATCCGACGAGCGCGGAGCCGAGCTTGGAACGGTGGTCCAGGCCCTTGGCGATGTGAACGGTGACGGACTCGCCGACTTCGCGGTCGGCGCCCGTTACCATGAACGCGGGGGGAAGCAGGTGGGGGAGGTTCGCGTGTACTGGGGGCATCGCGGGGGCTTGCCGAATAGCTCGGGTTGGAGTCCGGAGCTGCCGCTCTGGGAACGCGGACGTCGAGGGTTGGACCGGGTTGTGGCCCGGGCGGGGTCCACCATCGCGTTCATCGGTTTGGCGGGCCTTCTTGGGCTGGGGGCCGGGATCGTTTTGCTGGCGCAGGCGCGGCGTCGGGCGCTGGCGCAAGTCAAGGATCTGCGAAGTCGCCTGCATGACTTCGTGGGTTCCGAAATGGCTGGAGTTCGTGTGCCGGGGCGGCGCCTGCCGGAACTCGCGGAGGAATTGCGTGCGACCATCTGGACGGTGAAACAGGACGCGCCGACCGTGGCGGGCTTGGTCGGATTCCTGACGGACTGGGCCTGGCGCTTCGCCAACGAGCAGAAGGTGACGCTGCGATTGAACCTGCCCCGGCAGGCGGTGAAACCGCGCCCGATCGATTTCGACGTCGCGGAGGCATTCCAAGCCTTCGTCAGGGTGGCCATGACGCACGCGGTGGATCACCTCGGCGCGCGGAGGATGGAACTCGCCATCGCCAGCACCGGACGCGCGCTGGAAGTGGCGCTTCGAGTGCCGGCAGACGAATGCGGCGGGGCCAAGGAGCCCGGCCAAGGCGCGGTCGAAGGACCGGGGGGGGAGGGTCAGGCGCGAAGGCTGGAAAAGCTGCGGGAGCAACTCGAAGCTGTCGGCGGCGTCTTCGAATGCAAGGAGCATCCTGACGGCGAAGTGACGTTCCGCGCCTCCTCCCCGCTGAGCCCGCGGCGAAGGTGATCCGACGGGCTTTGGGCGAAGTGATCGGGCGAACGACGGCTCGTGCGCTCTGTCGGTGATTCGGGAGCGACGCGGAAGAGTCGTCGGGTGAGGTGACTCAGCCACCGATGTCGCCTCGGACATCCGCCTCCCACCGACCAGCGCATTTCTATGTGCTGGGTGATCCTGGCACCAGCCATCCCCAGGGTAGGGACCATAACCCCGGACCCAAGGCGTGGGCGGTTTCACCCCCATGGAACACGGCGCCGCAACGAAAGCTACGCCGCTTGCCGAGGCTCTGACGAAACGCGGAGATCCCGGAAGCATCGGAGAGTGTCACTTGTCGGGATGCCTTGACTTCAATCGCCACCAGCAGGCCGTCCTTCTCCAAGACGAAATCCACCTCGCGTCCGGATCGATCGCGCCAGTAGTGAATTCTGCGTCCGACGGGATCCAAGGATCGCCAGGCTTGCATCGACTGGAACAGCACTTGTTCCAACCAAAAGCCTTGATCCAGGCGGGTGGCGATATCGGAGGGTTTTCGGATGCCCGCCAACCACGCCGCCAGCCCGCAGTCGCTCCACAGGACCTTCTTCGCCTTCACAAGACCGGTCGTCGGATTCGTGCTGCAGGGCGACAGCCGGGCCAGGAGGCAGCCGGTTTCCATCAGGCTCAGATACCGATGCACCGTCGGCTGGGGCATCGCCGCGTCACGGGCCAGCTCGGACTGGTTCAGCAGCCGTGCGCTTCGCTGGGCGGTCAGCGCCATCACGCGCTGAAAATCCGGGAGGCTGGACACCGCGCTGAGTTGGCGGAGATCGCGCTCCAGATAGGTCTGGACATAGCCTGAGTACCACCAGTGGCGCGCCTCATCGCTGGACGCGGCAAGCGCGGACGGGAATCCGCCCCGAACCAACCAGAACGTCCAATCCCCGGAATCGTCCGGCCACTGGGAAGGTTGGAAATCCTCCTCGAACAGTCTTTCCAGCGGATCGAGTCCTCCGGATCGTTCCCGCCACTCCACGGGGCAGAACGGTGGCAAATCGAGGTAGACAGCCCTCCCCGCCAGCGACTCCGGGACCCTGCCCATGAGGAGGAGATTGGCCGAGCCGATGAGCAGAAAATCGCCCGCCGCCCGGTGCCGGTCCACCCGCTGGTTGATGGGCAACAGGATCTCGGGCGCCCGTTGAACTTCATCCACGGTGACCGGACGGGAAACCAGGAGGGAATCCGGATCCTTCCGCGCCTGGTCGAGGACACTCAGATCGCCCGGGAATCCGGGTGTGTTCATGGGTAATTCTGCCCATGGACGCGGCGGCGGGTCGTTGTGTAAGGATTTCAACCTATGCATGGCCAGACCCTCCAAAGTCACTTAAGGCAATTGGCTGTTTTGATCGACTATCTCGCTCTGATTGCGAGCGAGTGGTCGAAGTGTGGACTGGGAGGCCTTGCCTTGAGCGGATTGGCTCTGACACTGGCGGTGCCTGCGCACGCTGACCTCGTGATCCCGGGAGCGAATGGTTCCGACGGGGCCCTCGTGATCACCGCCAACACCGTGATCGATCTTTCCCAGGCGGTCACGGGCACCTGGGATGACGACAACGCCGCAAATGCTGGCAAGGGGGTCTACGACCCCGAGAAATGGGCGGTGGTGTTCAAGTACTCGTCCGTGACGATCAACTCCGGCGCGACCGTGACCTTCAAGAATCACCCCAGCCGTGCACCGGTGGTCTGGCTCGTGAATGGGGATGTGACGATCAACGGGACGGTGAGTTTAAATGGGGGAAACTGGGTCAATCCACCGGGTTTGTCGTCTCCAGGGCCGGGGGGATTCCGGGGGGGGACAGGGCTCTACACAACTGGTGTGGGAGCTGCCCCCGGCTTGGGCGCTGGAGGGGGCGGGCGACAGGCGGCGGGGAGTTTTGGAACATTGGGATCCTCAGGTACAAGAGCTTATGGAAACCCGTCACTACTACCTCTGATAGGTGGCTCGGGGGGGGGCGGGGACGTCGACAACAATTCGGGAGGAGGCGCCGGTGCCGGAGGAATTCTAGTAGCGTGCTCGGGGAATCTCCTTATCGGAGGACTTCTCCGTGCAAACGGAGGGGCGGGGGATGCGACAAACCCCGGAGCTGGGGGCTCTAGCCAACGCATGGTTTCAGGTGGCGGAAGCGGAGGCGCTGTTCGATTGATTGCCGGAACACTAACT
>JBFWOK010000160.1:0-15608 GCA_050250555.1 Limisphaerales bacterium | reverse complement strand
TGCCGCGTCCGCGTCCTCACCTTCTGCATCATGTCCAATCACTTCCACGTGCTCGTGGAGGTCCCCAAACGCCCCGACTCCCTCCCCGGTCCGGAGGAGATCCTCGCCGAACTGCGGTTGCTCTCCGGCACTCATTTCGTCGAGGCGATCCGTCAGCGGTTCGAGATGTTTCAAGCCGCCAACGATGCCGAGGGTCTGGCGGCGTACCTGGCGACCTTCCACGCGCGGATGTACGACGTGTCGGCGTTCATGAAGCTGGTGAAGCAGCGCTTCACGCAGTGGTACAACCGCCGCGTTGGGCGGAAGGGAACGTTGTGGGAGGACCGTTTCCGGAGCGTCTTGGTCGAAGGCGCTGGCGATGCCCTGGTGACGATGGCGGCGTACATCGACCTGAACCCGGTGCGGGCGGGGTTGGTGAAGGACCCGAAGGACTACCGGTGGAGCGGGTACGGGGAGGCGCTGGCGGGAAGAAAACGGGCGCGGAACGGGCTGCAGTTCGTGGTGACGGCGCTAAGGCATGGGAAGGAGGAAGCGGCGGGGAGGTCGTTGGAGACGTATCGGCGGTATTTGTACCTGGAGGGCGATGCGCGGCGGGAATCGACGGGAAGGGATGGTCGGTTGGTGCGCGGAGCGTTGTCGGCGGAGGACGTGGAGGCGGTGTTGAAGGCGAAGGGGAAGCTGCCGTTGAGCGCGTATCTGCGATGTCGGGTGAGGTATTTCTGCGATGGGGCGGTCTTTGGGGGGAGGGAATTCGTGGAGGGGATCTACGGGGCGTACCGGAGCTGGTTTGGAGGGAAGCGAACGACGGGAGCGCGGGCGATGAGGGGCTTGGAGAAGCCGGGGTTGTTCACGCTGCGCGCCCTGCGGGTCGCGGTGTTCGGCGGATCGGGAGCGTGAGGATGTGTCCCGGGTGGCCAAACGCCCGATTCGGGATGGGTTGGAAGCTGCGTTCGGACTTCGGGCTCACGCGGTGTCCCACGTCTCCGGATCATCGCGTGCCGCCCGATTCTGGCGTGCCAGCTCAGGGGCGGTCGTCCGGACCTTGCCCCCGCTCGCCCGGTGCAAGTAGGGTCCGCCTTTCGCCAAACCGCGAAGCCCTCCCCGATGGCCTACCTCAACGACAGCTACCTGAAGCTCAAAGCCGGCTACCTCTTCCCGGAAATTGCCCGCCGCGTCCGTGTCTTCTGCGAGCAAAACCCCGAACCCGCCAAACGGCTTATCCGATGCGGCATCGGGGACGTCACCGAACCCCTCCCGCCGGCCGTCATCGCCGCCCTCCACAAGGCCGTCGACGAAATGGGTTCCCGTGATTCGTTCCGCGGCTACGGCCCCGAACAAGGCTACGAATGGCTCCGGGCCGCCATCGCCGAGAACGACTTCCGCTCGCGCGGCCTCGATGTCGCCGATGACGAGATCTTCGTCAGCGACGGTTCGAAGTGCGATTGCGGCAACATCCTCGACATCCTTGGCCACCAGAATCGGATCGCCATCAGCGACCCGGTGTACCCGGTGTACGTCGACACCAACGTCATGGCGGGGCACACGGGGGATTCGGACGCGTCGGGCGCCTACTCAGGCCTGCTGTATCTCCCCTGCACGGAACGGAACGGGTTCTTTCCCGAACCTCCCGCCGAGCGGGCCGACGTCGTCTACCTGTGTTCTCCCAACAACCCAACCGGCGCCACCGCCAGTCGGGGGCAACTCGAAGCCTGGGTGAAGTACGCACTCTCCAACCGCTCCATCATCCTCTTCGACGCCGCCTACGAGGCCTACATCTCGGAGCCCGACATCCCGCATTCCATCTACGAGATTCCCGGCGCCCGCGAGTGCGCGATCGAGTTCCGCAGCTTCTCGAAGAACGGCGGGTTTACCGGAATCCGTTGCGCCTTCACCGTAGTTCCCAAGACGCTGTTCGCCAGCACCGCCGTCGCGGATGGCGAGCGAAAACCGCTCCACCCCCTCTGGCTCCGCCGAACCACCACGAAATTCAACGGCGTTTCCTACATCGTCCAACGCGCCGCCGAAGCCCTGTATTCCGACGCGGGCAAGGTCCAGACACGCGCGCTCGTGGAGCACTACATGGGCAATGCGCGAATTCTCACCGCGGGCGCCCGAGCCGCAGGCCTCACGGTCCACGGAGGCGTGAACGCCCCGTACATCTGGGTCCAATGCCCCGCGGGCCTCACCAGCTGGCAGGCTTTCGACAAGATCCTCGGCGAAGCCAACGTCGTCATCACTCCCGGCAGCGGCTTCGGATCGAAGGGCGAGGGCTATTTCAGGGTCAGCTCATTCAACAGCCGCGCGAACGCCGAGGAGGTCGCCCGCCGATTCAAGGGGCTCACCTGGTGAAGTGACGTGACCCTGGGTCGGATCCCCGGGAACCGGTCCCCCGCCCCGCCAATCCGACCAACCCGCGGTTCCGACGCCACCGGATCGCCCTGTCTTCGGGACCGTTGCCCGCGATCCGGCCGGTCTCTAACGTCGCGCCGGTGACCGATGCGGCCCGCACAGCCACGACCTTCCGAATCGAGCGATGGCGCGCCGTCACGAGTGGCGTCCTGGAAACCGCGGGTACCACGTTCCTCCTGCTGATCGCCGTCCGCTGGTTTCACGCGGGCGCCATCGCCAAGGCGCTCGTCGCCGCCGGAAGCAGCATCGGGCTTCTCCTGACCCCCCTGGTCGTCACCCACGTCACCCGAAAAGCGCTTTGTCCCTCCCGGGCGGCCGGCCGGCTGATGTTCCTTGGCGCGGCCGCTTTCGCGCTTCCGGCTGGGTTCCCTTTCCTCCCGCTCTATGTGGCGGGTGCCGTCGTGGGCATGACGATGGTTTCCGCCGTGATCCCCCTCCTGACCCAGATGTACCAGGAGAACTACCCCGCTGATCAGCGCGGACGCCTCTTCTCGCGGACGGTCATCATCCGGATCCTCGCGGCCGCGCTGTTCGCCCGGGCCGCGGGCGCGGTCCTCACCCGCGATCTCGAAAGCTTCCGTTGGCTCCTCGTCGGATTCGCCGCCTGCGCCGCCGCGGCCGGCGCGCTTCTGCTCCGCTGTCCCACGTCCCCCATCGAAGACTCAGGAGGCGCCCACCCCTTGCGGGCCCTCCGCTTCGTTCGAGACGACCCTGTCTTCCGCCGCACCCTGATCGCCTGGATGCTCATGGGGTTCGCGAACCTCATGATGCTGCCCCTCCGCGTCGAATACCTCGCCCACGAACGCTACGGGCTCCGACTTCCCGCCGATCAGATCGCGCTCTACACGAGCGTCGTCCCGAATCTCGCCCGCCTCGTCGTGAGCCCCATCTGGGGCTGGCTCTTCGACCGGATGAACTTCTTCGCTCTCCGAGTCACGCTGAATATCGGATTCATGATCGGCATCCTCTCGTTCTTCACCTCCGGCACCCCCGTCGGCCTCGTCGCCGGCTCCATCGTCTACGGAATCTCCAACGCCGGCGGCGATGTGGCCTGGAGCCTTTGGGTCACCAAGTTCGCGCCGGCCGAACGGGTGGCCGACTACATGTCGGTTCACACGTTCTTCACCGGTGTCCGCGGCGTCCTCGCCCCGCTGGCCGCCTTCCAACTCGCGGCCGTCGCCTCCCTCCCCACCCTCGGCACATTGTCCGCCGCACTGATCGGCGGCGCCTGCCTCGTTCTCGTCCCGGATCTGGTCGGCAGGAAAGGAAAACCCAACGCCGCAACGCTCGTCGAGGAGGTCCCCGATTGAATCCGATGGATCCCCGGCGCACCCTCGTCGCCCCGACCGTCGAACTCATGCCGCGAGTCACCGAGCCCCCTTTGGCTGAAATGCCCAGACGCCCACGCCCACGCCCACGGCCACCGACAACAACACCCGCGCCCACACCCACACCGGCGCCCACGCGAGGGACGTCGCCGCGCTCCGGGCTCCCACACTCAAGGATCACCCGCTCCGTGCTCCTGCTAGCTCGACTTGTTCTCGTTTCCGCTCCACAAGCCTTCTCCCAACCGCAACTGCGCCTGGAGGCGAACGGTTTCACCGACTTCCTGCGCGTCTCGAATATCGTCCTGCACGTTCCCGCCGGAAGCGCTCCGTCCCCATTTCTCCCGCCTGGACCATTCCGAGCCGAGTGGACCGGATCCTTGGTTCTCGACCTGCGCGAGGACGTTCAATTCCAGGCACGGCACGCCGGCGCCGTCTCGATCGAGATCAACGGATCCGCGGTGCTTCAGGCGGCCCACACCCAAAGCACCACCGACTGGTCCCCGAGCGTTCGCCTCCGCAAGGGAACGAATTCGCTCCGGGTCACGCTGAGCCGCACCAACGACTCGACTTCGGGCCTCCGCCTGTCGTGGCGACGCCGCGGCACTCTCCCCGAGCCCATCCCCGCGGCGACCCTGGCTGCGGCGGAAGCGCCTTCCCGTGACGAATCCTCTAAATACGCCGCCGCCCGCCGGGGCCGTCATCTCTTCCTCCTTCACCGTTGCGGGAAATGCCATCAACCCGACGTTGCCCAACCGGTTCCCGAACTAGCCGCCGACGCGCCGTCCTTCGTGGGAATCGGCGATCGTCGGCGGCGGGAATGGATGGCCCGCTGGATCACCGACCCGCGGGCGCTCCGACCGTCCGCCACGATGCCCCGGCTCCTCCACGGACCCGCCCTGGAATCCGAAGCCGCCGACATCGCCACTTGGCTCGCGTCACAGACGGGTCGTGTCGGCGAAACCGAACCGGACACGGGTGGTCGCCACGTGCCGGCCCTCGGTCGTGCCCTCTTCGATTCGCTGGAATGCCGGGCCTGCCACACGCTCGACGCCAACGGAGCCAACTCGACCATGGTCGACCTTCACCGGATTTCAGAAAAATTCCCGGACCGCCTTCGCCTGGGCCAGTACCTGCGCGATCCCGGACGCCACTTCAAGTGGACGCGCATGCCCAATTTTCGCCTCACCGCGGAGGAAGCCGCTCATCTCGCATCGTTCCTGATGCCCCAGGACGGGACCCCCACCGCTCCGGCCCGCGAAGATGACCCAGCCCGGATCGGCCGCGGCAGAGTGCTCGCCGGGGAACGCGGTTGTTTCAACTGCCACAAGAACCCCGACGAAGACACGGCGATCTCCCCACCCGCATCGATTTCGATGGCACCCGGCTTCGAAGCGCTGGCCCGCGACCCGGGATCTTCCGGGTGCCTCGCGGTGACGAATGACGTGGACTCGACCCGGCCCGAGCGCCGCGCCGCGTACGATTTTCGAGAAAGCGATCGCGCTGACCTCGCCGCGTTCCTTTCGACGGGCGCCGAATCCCTGGGGCGCCACGTTCCCGCCGAGTTCGCCGAACGCTGGTCCGCCGAGCTTCGGTGCGGAGAATGCCACGGAAAGGTGGAGGGCATTCCGGCGCTGATCGGGGTCGGCGAAAAGCTGCGCCCGGAATGGGTTGAGAGAATGCTGCGGGGCGAAGTCACTTACAAGCCGAGGCCCTGGCTGGCGAGTCGCATGCCCGCCTTTTCGATGGTGGCCACGGAACTGGCGGAAGGCTACGCGGCGCTGGAGGGACTTCCGGCCATCGCGAGCGACAGGGATCCGACGCCGCATCCGCCTGATCCGGAAGCCGCGGCTGTCGGAAGGAAACTGGTTTCGGCTTCGGCGGGATTCTCGTGCGTCACATGTCATCCCGTCGGGCCGTTCGTGGCCTCGGCGGTGTTCGAGGCTCCCGGGATCAATCTCGCCCACGCGGTGGATCGCCTGCGTCCCGATTTCTTCATGCGCTGGGTTCGCAATCCGCAGGCCTTCGATCCAGGCACGCGAATGCCTCTTTACTTCGACGAGGAGGGAAACAGCGCGTTGACGGAATACTATGGCGGAGACGGTCCCAAAACCCTGCACGCACTCTGGGAATACCTGCGGGCGGGTCCCCACCTTGTTCCGCCGGACCCATGAAGCTGAGATCGGCGGCAACAAACACGGAGGAAGCGGAAGGCCCGGAATGAGATTGGGAGGAGTCCTGGTCCGCCTCCAGGAAATACTTGCCGCCTCTCCAAATCCCTCCCCCCCCTCCATGTGGTCAGTGCCGTCAGCGCCTCCCGTGGCTGAGGCCGCGACGGCCGTTTCCACCAAGCAAAAGAGCCGGGGCTCGCGTTTTTGAGACCTCACCCGGGCTCGCCAACGCCCGAATTCGCACGTACCTTCCGCGCCCGTGACCGAGGTGACGAGCATCCTGGAATCGATGAACCACGGGGACCTCGCCGCCGCGGAACAGCTCCTGCCCCTGGTGTACGACGAATTGCGGCGGATTGCGGCGCACAAGATGGCCCAGGAATCCCCCGGCCACACCCTCCAGCCCACCGCGCTCGTCAACGAGGCCTGGCTCCGCCTTGTCGGCAACAGCCAGCTGAACATCCGCAGCCGCGCCCAGTTCTTCTCCCTGTGCGCGGAAGCCATGCGACGCATCCTCGTCGAGGCGGCGCGCCGACGACGCGCCCTCAAACGCGGCGGAACGCTCGAACGGGCGGAATTCCACGAGGCCGACTTCGTCCAAGGCGGGCCCAACGACGATGTCATCGCCGTTGACGACGCCCTCGCCCAGCTGGCCGCCGAGGACGCGACCGCCGCGGAACTCGTGAAGCTGCGGTATTTCGTGGGGATGAACATGACGGAGGCGGCCGACGCCCTCGGAATCTCCCTCCGATCGGCCGAACGGCTCTGGACCTACGCCCGAGCCTGGCTTCGCAGACGTATCGGGAGCGCGCCGCCATGAGTTCCGAACGGGACATCTTCCTGGACGCCCTCGACCGCCCCCAGGGCCTGGCGCGGGCATCCTTCCTCGACCGAACCTGCGGCGTGGCGACCCCGTTGCGCCAGGCCGTGGACGCGCTTCTCGCCCATCATCAGGAGGACGAATTCCTGGATCAGCCCGCGCTCGATGCCTTCCGGGAGGAGCTGCCCGCCTCGTTCCCGTCCACTCCGCGAGCCGGCGGCGCCTCGGAGAAACCCGGGGACTGGATCGGCCGGTACCGACTGCTCGAAATCATCGGTGAAGGCGGAGGGGGCACGGTCTTCCTCGCCGAGCAGGCGGAACCCGTTCGCCGCAATGTCGCCCTCAAAGTCGTCAAACCCGGCATGGACACCCGGTCCGTCATCGCGCGCTTCGAGACCGAACGCCAGGCGCTCGCCATGATGGACCATCCCAACATCGCGAAGGTCCTCGACGCGGGCACCACCGACACCGGGCGGCCCTTCTTCGTCATGGAACTCGTCCGCGGCATCCGGATCACGGATTACTGCGACGAAAACCACCTGACCACCCGGGAACGACTCACCCTGTTCACCCAGGTGTGCCGCGCCATCCAGCACGCCCACCAAAAGGGAATCATCCATCGCGACGTCAAACCCTCCAACATCCTCGTCTCCCATCACGACGGAGTTCCCGTCCCGAAAGTCATCGACTTCGGAATCGCGAAGGCCATCGACCAGCGACTCAGCGACAACACCTTCTTCACGGAATTTCGCGCTTTCCTCGGAACCCCCGCCTACATGAGCCCCGAACAGGCCGAAATGGGCGGTCGGGACATCGACACACGCACCGACATCTACAGCCTCGGAGTGGTTCTCTATGAAATACTCACCGGGCGAACCCCCTTCGATGCCCGCGACCTTGTCGCATCCGGCCTCGACGGCATGCGACGCACCATCCGGGAGGAGGAACCCGTCCGTCCGTCGACCAGACTCAGGACCCTCGCCGACACCGACAGGGCCCTGATCGCCCGTCGCCACCAGGCTGAACCGGCCCGCCTCGTCGGCGTCCTCACCGGGGACCTCGATTGGATCGTCCTCAAGGCGCTTGAAAAGGACAGGACCCGTCGTTTCGAGACCGCCAACGCCCTCGCCCTGGATGTCCAGCGATACCTCGACGACGACCCCGTCTCGGCACGGCCTCCCAGCGCATTCTACCGGTTCCAAAAACTCGCGCGAAGGCACCGCGTCGCCTTCGCCACCGCCAGCGCGGTCGGAGTCGCGCTCCTCGCCGGCCTCACCCTCGCCACCTGGCAATCGATCGAGAAATCCCGCGCCTACCAGCGGATCTCCGAATCCGAGGCCTACCAGCGCCGCCTCGGCGACCGCGCCCGTCGCGCCCAGCAGACGGAGTCGTTCCTCCGCCGGCAGGCCCAGGCCCAGGAGCTCCTCGCACGACAGAAGTCCTACGCGGCGGACATCAACCTCGCCCAGCATGCCCTCGCCGCGAACAATCTCGGACGCGCGCGAGAATTGCTCGAGAACCACCGGCCCCACGCGAACGGACCCGACCTCCGCAATTGGGAATGGGCGTACCTTTGGCAGAACTGCGGCAGCGACGCCCTGTTCGCCCTCGATCAATCCCCCAATCCCGTCGGAACCCTCGCGGCGTCCCCCAACGGACGCTGGGTCCTCGTCGGGACCTCCGACAGCCTGACGCTCTGGGAACTTTCCACCCGCCGACAATACGCGCGCATCGAGATCTCCGGGTTCCGCTCCGAAACCGCCTTCGCGCCCCAGCAGCCGCTCCTTGCCTACTCCGAAACCCTCGGCGCTCCCTTCACCCGCCGACAGCACCGGGTCCGCCTCTGGAACACGATCACCCGCCAGGTTGAAGCCGAGCTTCCGCTGACGGCCACCTGCCGGGCCCTCGCGTTCTCCGCCGACGGCTCGCTCCTCGTCACCGTCTCCCACGATGGCCACATCGACACGTGGAACGTCGCCCAGGCCGTCCGCCTCCAGCGGGTTTCCTTCTCCTTCAGTTCCCGGGCCGCCAATCCCTACGGCGCCAGCGTCCGGATCTCGCCCGACCTTCGCCACCTCGCGGTCGCCGCCGACGGCGGCAACCTTCAGGTCATTGACGCCGAAACCGGCGAGCTCGCCTGGGCCGCCCACGCCGCGGAGGAACAGGTGGTCGCGCTCGCCTTTTCGCCCGACAGCAAGCTCCTCGCCTCGGGCGCCGGATTCGTCGAATCGTCCATCCGGCTCTGGGACGTGGGCAACAGCCGCGAGATCACGCGCCTCGAAGGACACCGGACCTGGGTCAGTTCGCTCGTGTTCTGGCCGGACGGCCAGACCCTCGCCTCGTCCAGCGCCGACCAGACGATCCGCGTTTGGGATATCTCGGATATCCGCGCCACGCCCGACACCCCCGCGCGCTCCACCCGTCCGCGATTTCACGGATCCGACGTCGATCAGGCCAGGTACCAGACCACGCTGCGCGGACACCAACTCGAAGTCTGGAGTCTCGCGCTCCTTCCCGACAACACGACGCTCGCCAGCGGGTGCAAGGACGGCACCGTCTACGTCTGGGACACCACCCGCCGGCCCCGCGACCGCTCCCGGTTTGCCCTCCCGGCTCCCGTGCGTTCCTGGCGCTTCGCGCCGGACAGCGGGTCGATCGTGACCATCGACCCTCAGGGACGCGCGTCACGCTGGCATGGCGAGGACTTTCAAGAGGTTCATCCCCTCGCTGAACTCGGTCCATCCCCCCTGCCCTACCTGATTTCGCCCGATGGCCGCTTCGCCCTGGTGACCACCGCCGGCGGGCATTTCCGGATCTGGGACCTCGACCGGGGCGTCGTCCTTCCCGATTGGCGCCCCAACGCCTCGAACCGGATCGTCCCCATCGAATTCAGCCCATCTTCCCGCCACCTGCGCACCCGCAACCCCGTCGACGGCTCGCTCCAGGAATGGGAGATCGGGTCGGGCCGGCTGACACGGACATGGCAGGGCGCCCCATCCCAGGGCTACTGGCTTCCCACCGCTTTCGTCGACCACGGACTGCCCTGGATCCAGATCACCCCCACCAACACCGCGCTCCTCGGCACCGCCGACTCCTCGGCTCCGATCGCGATTGACCTGGGCCTCCCACAGATCAGCCAGGTGACTTTCTCCCCGGACGGCCTCTCGTTCGCGGTCGTCAGCCGGCTCGGCCAGGGCGCCCTATGGCAGACGGTCCCACCGCAAAAGCTCACGTCCATTTCCGGCTTTCTCCAAGGCACCCACTCCGCAACGTTCTCGCCCGACGGACAGCGCCTCGCCGTCGGCAGCGACGGTCGCGAAGCGATCAAGCTGTGGGACGTCGACAGCCAGCAGGAACTCGTCACCCTCGCCGGCGAGGGCTCCGGATTCCATACGGTCGCCTTCTCCCCCGACGGCAACCTCCTCGGCGCCTCCAATTCCAAGGGCGTCCTGCAGGTCTGGCGCGCTGGAATCGAAGCCCTCGACGAAGTGGTCCCCGCCTCCGAACACTGAACCCATCTCCATGAATCCCGCCGCCCGCGACCTCCGGCCATTCACAGTCGCCTTGCTCCTCGCCATCCTCACGCTCCCCGCCCGGGCGGCCGACGTCCCGCCACCCACCCTCGCCGGCACGGAAGCCCTCACTCTCACCGGCGACATCGCGTCCAATCTGGTCGCGGGCGTCGACCGGTTCCTCCTCCGTCAGATCGAGGAGTCCGTCGAAAAACGGGCCGCCTTCTGGAATCGAGATTTCAGTTCGTCCGAAGCGTACCAACGCTCGGTCGAAACCAACCGACAACGCCTCGCCCACATCACGGGCGTCCGCGACGCCAGGGTCTCCCCTCCCCGGCTCGAAGTGGTCGCCACCCCCGATGGCCCCGCGCTCCACGCGCGGTCCGACACCGTCGACATCCATGCGGTCCGATGGCCGGCCTTTGGCGATGTTCACGGTGAAGGCCTCCTCCTCACCCCACGTGACAGGTCCCCCGTGGCGCGGATCATCGCAATTCCCGACGCCTCCCAAACCCCCGAACAACTCGCCGGCGTCGAGGAAGGAATCAGCCCCGAGTCCCAGTTCGCCCGGGCGCTGGCCGAGAGCGGCTGCCAGGTGCTCATCCCCACCGTCATCGACCGCTCCATGGGGCCGCACAAGGGCCGCGCCCGGCTGACCGCCCGCGAATTCCTCTACCGTTCCGCCTTCGAATTGGGCCGCCATCTGATCGGCTACGAGGTCCAGAAAGTGCTCGCCGGTGTGGACTGGTTCACGCGCACACGCCCGGACGATCCCGCCCCCCCCCCCCCACGGGCAAAAACAGGCGTCATCGGCTGGGGCGAGGGCGGCTTGCTCGCGCTTTACGCCGGAGCCCTCGATCCGCGCATCGACGCCGTCGCCGTCAGTGGGTACTTCGACGACCGCAACCAGCTCTGGCGGGAGCCCATCGATCGGAACGTGTTCGGCCTCTTCGAACAGTTCGGCGACGCCGAAATCGCCAGCCTCATCGCGCCCCGCGCGCTCGTGATCGAAGCCTCCCGTGGGCCTGAAATCACCGTGACGGGCGCCGGGGGCGGCGCTCCGGCGCGGTTGTTGACTCCTTCCCTCCGCGTCGTCCGCGAGGAGTTCGCCAGAGCCCGCGGTCTCGTCGCCGGCTTCGCTTCGCCCCCACCCCTGAGTCTGACCGTCAGCGGCCCGGAAGGCACGGGCCCCGCGGGTTCGCCTGAAACGCTGAAGGTATTCCTCGCCGCCCTCGCCCCCGAGGCGACCGTCGCCGCGGTCACGCCGCCTTCGACGCGGGCGCTCGGACCTCGCATCGATCCCCAGCAGCGCCAACTCCGACAACTTCATGAGATCGATCGGCACAATCAGGCGCTCCTGACCGAAAGCCCGCTGGTCCGGCGGGAGTTCATGAAAAACCTCAACACAAAATCGCCCGAACTCTTCGCGGCGAGCGCGGAACCCTACCGGAAATTCTTCCACGAGGAGGTCATCGGTCGATTCGACCTGCAACCGCTCCCACCCACCCCCCGTTCCCGCAGGATCTACGAAAACCCCCGGTGGACCGGCTACGAGGTCGTCCTCGACGTCTTCCCGGATGTCATCGCGTACGGAATCCTTCTCCTCCCCACGGATCTCAAGCCGGGCGAACGCCGTCCCGTCGTCGTCTGTCAGCACGGCCTGGAAGGCCGGCCCCAGAACATCATCACCGGCGATCACGAGGCCTATCACGATTTCGCGGCCAGACTCGCCGAGCGCGGATTCATCACGTTCTCCCCCCAAAACCTCTACATCTTCACCGACCGTTTTCGGACGCTTCAGCGCAAGAGCTACCCCCTCAAGAAGACGCTCTTCTCCACCATCGTCCCCCAGCATCAGCAGATCGTGGATTGGCTCGAGACCCAGCCGTTCGTCGACCCGAAACGCATCGGGTTCTACGGCCTCAGCTACGGAGGCAAATCCGCCATGCGCATCCCGCCGCTCGTCCCCGAATACGTCCTCTCCATCTGCTCCGCCGACTTCAATGAATGGGTCGCCAAAAACGCAGCCACCGCCGGCACCATCGGCCGCTACAGCTACGTGTGGAGCGGCGAGTACGAGATCTTCGAATGGGACCTCGGCAGCACCTTCAATTACGCCGAGATGGCCGCCCTGATCGCCCCCCGCCCCTTCATGGTCGAGCGCGGCCACTTCGACGGCGTCGCCCCCGACGAAGCGGTCGGCTACGAGTTTGGCAAAGTGGAGTTCCTCTATGCCGCGGGCCTCGGCCTCGGTGAATTGTGCGAGCTCGAGACGTTCGTGGGTCCCCACACGATCCACGGCAAGGGCACCTTCGACTTCCTCCACAAACACCTTCGCTGGCCCAAACCGGCGGGCGCTCCCTGAACCGGGATTCTCTCACGGAGGCACTGAGACACGGAGATTTGAGGATGGATTTGTTCCCCCTCCGTGCCTCCGCGCCTCCGTGTGATGCCCCTCGGATTCATGGTCCCAGTTCGTGGCAACTCGTTTACCATCAGCCCTCTCCCTGAACCGATTTCTCCCGCGAGGGCGGACGATTCCGGGCGGGCCGTTTTGATGCTCTCCACCCGTCCCGGATTGCGCTAGACGGGGGGGCATGCCTCGCCTTCGCAGCACCTTCCACGGATGGGGCGCTCCATCCATCATCCTCATCGCGTGCCTCGCGCTCCCAACGCCCGACGCCCGGCCGTCCGAAATCGAGCTCACGCTTCAGACCCGCAACCCGGAGACAGGAGACGTGATGCTCTCCCGCGAGAAAGTCGAATCCTCCCGCGTCGGTGTCATCGCCGTGGATGTCTGGAACTTTCACTGGTGCAAAACGGCGACAATGCGCGTCGATGCCTTCGTTCCCCGCATGAATCGGGCCCTCGAAGCCGCCCGGGAACTCGGCATGACGGTCATGCTTTGCCCCAGCGATGTCGTGGACAACTACGTCGGCTATCCACAGCGCGAAACGGTCCTCGCCATGCCCACGATCGAGGTGCCCAAGGTCATGGAAGTCACGTGTCCGCCCGTGCCCGACGCCGGCGGCTGCGCCTGCGGACGCGAACGGTGCGCCGTCAATTACGGCTGGGACGGCATGCACCCTGCACTGCGCATCGGTGATGGTGATCTCATGCCCGACACCCAGGACGAGGTCTACACCATCTGCCGCAAGCGCGATCTCACCCACCTCATCTACGTCGGGTTCCATACCCAGGTCTGTCTTCTCGGCAAACCGATGGGCCTTCGCGCCATGAAATCCGCCGGCCTGAAATGCGTTCTCGCCAGGGACATGACCGACGCCCATCCCGGCTACGACCCAGAGCGGGAGTTCACCCCGGACCTCAATACCCGGCAGGTGGTCGAACACTTTGAGAAGCACCTCGCCCCCACGATCAGCCTTCAGGACGAACTCACCCGCCTGAACCGTTGGAACACGGATGCGCCCGTCGATCCCGTTCGCATCACTCCCTGGGGCACACCAATGCGGCCGCACCTCTTCGAGGAACCGGTCGTCGTCACCCTGACCGCACCATTCCAAGCCGATAGTTCGGACATCCGATACACCGTCGACGGCACACCGCCGACCCCGGCGTCGTCGCTCTATACGAAGCCCTTTCAGGTCGCCGAAACCACCCACATTCGAGCCCAGGCCTTCCGCGAGGGACGAGTCGCCGGCCTCGAATCGGTCGGCTCATTCGTCCGCCGCGGCCCGGCCCCACCCCTCCCCGACGTCCACCTCGGAGACCTGACGCCTCGCCGAAGCGTCGGCTTCGGACACACGTACGGCGGCACCGTGCGGTACTCGGGAAACACCCGGCCTCCCCAGAAGGACCGGTCCAATCTCGGCCAGGAGATTCGAATCGATCGGCGGGTGTTCGAGCGGGGACTTGGCGTTCACGCGCCTTGCGAATTCACGTACGAAATCCGACCTGAGTATCGCCGATTCGTGGCCATTGCCGGCGCCGACGAAAACCTCGTCGGCATCAGCAACGGCTCCAATCTGGCCCGCTATCCGAGCGTCGTGTTCAAGGTGTTCATCGACGGCAAGGAAGCCGCTTCGAGCCCGGTCATGCGAATCCTCTCACCCGCCTGGCGCTTCGATGTCGCGATCCCTTCCGGCTCAAGACTCATTAGCCTCGCCGTGATGGACGCCGGGGATGGCAGCCGGGAAGACTTCGCCGATTGGGCCGATGCCGGATTCATTGTCGCCCGCTGAGAGCCAACGATTTTCCGTTTCGCCTCCATGAAGCCCGTCATCCAGGCCGTCCGGGCCATCGCGTTCGTCTCCGTCGCCCCACTCCTCTCCGCGACGCCGGTACACCTGACCTCCCCGGTCAACTATCAGGTCGTTCAACGGGACGCTTCGGGCGCCGGCACGCTGAGCGTGGCGGGAAGCCTGGCCGAAAGCGTCGCCGATGCCGTGACGATTCAGTTCCGGATCCTTGGCGGATCCGCCAACGCCAACTGGAACGACCTCGCGACACTCCCGCCCGGCGCCCGAGACTTCCACACCCCCCTCTCCCTGAGAGCCGGCGGTTGGTACCGCCTTGAAGTTCGCGCATTTTCCGTTCCCGAAGGACCCGAGGACAACGTGGACAGTGCCGTCGACCACGTCGGGGTCGGCGAAGTCTTCGTCATAGCGGGTCAATCGAATTCAGCCAACCACGGCGAAGAGCGACAACTGACGCAGACCGGACGGGTCGCAACCTTCACAGGCACCGAATGGGTGATCTGCCGGGACCCTCAATCGGGTGCGAGTGGTGACGGCGGCAGCTTTGTACCGCCTTTTGGTGACGCCATCGCCGAACGCTTCAAGGTTCCCGTGGGAATCATCGCCACGGGAGTTGGAGCCACCAGCGTGCGGGAATGGCTGCCGCGCGGCGAACGCTTCCCCAATCCCCCCACGCTCACCCGGAACGTCACGCAGATCTCACCGCACGAGTGGGAGAGCCAGGGCACGCTCTTTGAGCGGTTCATCGGCCGGCTCACTCCATTGGGTCCGCGAGGATTTCGAGCGGTCCTCTGGCATCAGGGAGAATCCGACGCCAACCAGAAGGACCCGAGTCGGACGCTTCCCGGCGCGCTGTATCGGAAGCACATGGAGTCGCTCATCCGCGAAACCTCCCGTCGGATCGGGTGGAACCCTCCCTGGTTCGTGGCACAAGCCAGTTACCACACCCCCGACGATCCGGGATCGCCCGATCTCCGTGCCGCGCAAAAGGCGCTTTGGACCGCGGGGATCGCGTTCGAAGGCCCCGACACCGACGCCCTCACCGGAACGTACCGGGATGGCGGAGGCAAAGGCGTCCATTTCAGCGGTCCGGGACTTCGGGAACACGGCAGCCGGTGGGCGGAGAAAGTCGGCACATGGCTCACCCGCGAGGC
>JBFWOK010000159.1:0-15716 GCA_050250555.1 Limisphaerales bacterium | reverse complement strand
AAGCTCGTCGATCAACTCGCTCGTCAATTCTCTCCCGCAAACTCGGACCACTCAGCTCATCCTGGGCCGAGTCGCCGCCGGTGTCCAGCACCGAGTTTTATGGGACACGTTGAACCGGCAGGGGCGCGAGAACCGCCCCGGGAAAGAGCTTCCGGTGCGCGAGTTCCCGGAATCCTTCCAGGGCGCCGGCCGCCCTCGCGATCACCAAAAGGTCCACCACCACCCGGCCCAGACTGCAGAGAAGCGCCGGGAGCAACATCACCAGGAAAAAAGTCCGAAACAACGCCTTGCCCGGCCGATCGTACCGCATGGCCCAGCCGGCTGAATGGTAGGCGATGGCCACGAAATCCAAGCCGTGGACCACGACCGGAAACGTCGCCGGAATCACCAGGGAAAGCAGCCAATCGACCGGGTTCGACCAATCTCCCACCGCGGCCAAACCGCGTCGGACCCCCAACCCCCACTCCAGGACTGCCAGCGCCAGGAACGGCCACAGAAAAATCGCCCGCACCGCCGCGACGTGTCCCCGCCACATCCGGCTCCCCGAAACCGGAGTCACCAGGAGAAGCTCCATCATTCCATCCCGACAAAGCCCGTTCAGGAAGTAGACCGTGTGCGCCGCCAGCATGAACTTCAGCGCCCAGAGCCCCGGCGTCGCGACACCGACCCTGAATCCAAAAACGTTGCCCGCCAGGGAAACCGCCACAACCGCCGCCACGACCCAGATCCACATCGACGATGACCGCACCCAGGTCCCCCGCCATCCCAGCCAGGCCAGGTGCCCCTCCCGACGCAGTCGATCCTCCTGGCTCCGCACGATCCGCTTCCAGATCGACGGAACCCAACCCCGCCGCCGGCCCCGTCCCCGGTCGTGCCTGGCTTCGTCCTCCGGGTTCACCCGCCACGCGGCGCGCACCCGCCACGCGGCCGCCCCCAGGAACCCCAGGCCGGCAAGACACTGCAGGGTCCCACCAAACCCGAAGTGACCCGCTCCCAACGTCGCTCGCCCGGCAATCGCGCTCTCCAGGAGCGCCAGTGGACTCAACATCCGAACCTCGGGACGCGCGCGCGCGCCCAAACTCACTTCCAGGATGGAGTCCATCGAGTAGGGCAGCGCCACGAGCGCCGCCATCACCAACAGGCTCCCCCAGACCGCCCGCCGATCATCCGAAGCCCGGCTCGAAGTCCAGATCCCCACTGACAACGAAAGGAAGAGTGTCACGAGAACGGCCAGCAGACCGGCGACGATTCCGCCCCACGTCACTCCTCCCAGAAACACCGACATCCCCAACACGGGAAACACCGCCAACAACGCCTGAAATGGCACCACCGCATTCGCGGCGAACTTTCCCGCCACCACTTCCCACCCCGTGAGGTCCGTCAGAAAAAGGAAGCCCAACGTTCCCTCCCGCTTCTCGCGGCTCAGGCAATCCGCCGTCAGCAGCGGACCCGACACCAACGCGAGCACCCAGGCAATCAAAGCGAGGGAATGAAAGAGATTCCGACCGCTCGCCGCCAATCCGCCCGGCAGCGCGGACGCCAATAGGAAAAACCCGCCGAGAATCGTGGCTCCCGTCGCCGCCAGGAAGCGCAGCTGGAACGACGACCGCCGTCTCGCCGCCACCTGAAGCTCCCGAACCGCCACCGGCAGGAAGCTCATCCCGTCCCCCTGCCGGAATTCAGCGCCAACGCCAAGGCGTGCCCCAGCGCCACCGCCAGCAGGCAAAGCACCACCGACCCGACCACATTGGCCCCGGCCCGGGCCCACTGACCGGCCTCGAACAACTGCAGGGTCTGAAGGCTGAACGAGGAAAACGTCGTGTACCCGCCCAGGAATCCCAGCATGAAAAACTGGCGCACCACCAACGGCGCCGCCAAGCGTCCTTCCGGCCCTGTCAGCGTCGCGATCAGGCCGATCAGAAAGGACCCGGTCCCATTCACGACCAGGGTTCCCCACGGAAACCCCGGCCCCGCCTTCCCACCGATCCATCCCGCCAGCAACCACCGCGCCACGCCTCCAAGCCCGCTCCCCAGAAAAACCAGGAGCGCGCTCACACGCGTCCTCCCTCCTTCGCGCACGCCCACTCCCGATCGCTGGCTCCCATCCGAATCGCAGTCACGAGGGCGAGCATGCCCACCCTTCGGGTCAGGTCCAGCCGGATGGATGATGGTCAGGGGAACAATCCAGGCCACTCCCCGATCACGGCGTCCATATTCTCGCGCGTCACCAGCAGATAGCGCCGCGCGAATTCCTCCCGAACGTCCGCCAACATCGGCTCCGATTCCGGCGGCGCCCCCGGCCGTGCCAACACCAACGCCACCAGTCGGCCCCGTTCGAACGCCGATCGGATCGCCTGCCGGTCCCCGACCAACCTCAGATCCGGCAGGAACAGCGCCCATCGCGGTCCCGCCGGTTCCAGCCAGGCTTTCGTCGCCGCGAGATCCGTAGGAACGCCGATCAGGCTGATCCAGAGGTTCGCTTCCGGCCGGTCGACTCGCAGCCGATCCCAGGCCCCAGGTTCGACCATGAAACTCAGCGGCGTGGTCGCGTCCGCGGGCATCGCGACGGACGACGGATCGGCCAGCGCCTCGCTTCGAAGCCGCGGCGCCGTCACGCCCAGGAAGCGCCCCCCGTGGCTGACAACGCCTCGCTCCACGCCGCGTACCGAAGCCTCCTGGACCTCGCGCAGCTCCGAGGTCGACCCGGGCAAATCGACGAAGGGATTGCCCACCACCAGCACGGTCGCGCCAGGCACCGAACTCGCCGCGGCCTCCGCGAGCCTCGCGAGGACGAGTTCCCGCCGGGCGAGCGCGTGACGTTGTTCAGGAGGTGAACAGCCCCCCGTGAGAATCCCGAGAACCAGGATAGCCAACGCCAGCGAATCAAGACCCTTTGCCATGGCCGACTCCCCATTCCACGCCGTCCATCGGGTGCCGCGAACGTCGGTCCGCGCCCGCTCCGGGTGGAGCGTTGGCGCGGATGGTCGGCGCCGGCGTCCGTCCGCCCGCCGACCCAACGAATGAAGTCTCTCCTCCCACCCGGTCATGTGATGATGTGAATGGACGTCCGTTCCGATCGCCCGCGATCGGGTCACGGAAAATACCCGGGCACCGTGTCCGCCTCGTAGAGTCCCAGGATTCCCAACCGCTCCAACCGCGGCGCGTTCATCCCTTCCACATGCCCGTCCAGGAGAAAGCCGTTGGCAACCCGCCCATGGCGTCCATGGACCTCCTTCTCGCTCGCCGCGCGGAAGAAATAGAACTGCTGCGCACCGACGCCGCCGCGCCCGCGACTCGTCGTGTCCGCCAGGTGCAGGTACTCGGAGGGACGCTCCACCGCGTCGACCGCGAGACGTTCCCGGAGGGAGCCGCGGACCGCGTTGGTCGGCGGATCCAGGCGCACGCCGTAGATTCGGATCCAGTTCGTGAACCGGAACGGCCGGTAGGACGGACACACAAACACCTGGAACGGACGAACCCCGACGTTCGACGCGATCATCGCCCCCCAAGTGACCCCCTGAAGCAGCGGGGCGTCGATCGGAAGCACGCCGCCCAGATCCTCCGCGTAAAGGAGCGACGCCAGCCCCACCTGACGCAGGTTCCCGAGACACTCCGTCGCGCGAGCCTTCTCCCGCGCGCGCCCCAGGGCCGGCATCAGCAGGCTCGCCAGCAGTCCGATGATCGCGATGACCACCAGCAGTTCGATGAGCGTGAAGGCCCGAGCGGTCCGCCGTCCGGTCCGCGTCGTCGTCGCAAGGTTGATTCTGATGGGTGATTCGGGTGAACGCTCCAAGCGCGGAAAGACTAACACAGCGACCCAACCCCGGCATCTGGAGAGTTGGCGCCGATCCCCGGATTCGTCCGCAACCCGTTCCCAGTTCCCATTTCCCAGTTCCGGTTTGCCTCGCGTTCCGCGCCGGGACCAACCTGACCGGCCAAGGGCCATGCTGTTCAACACCACCGAGTTTTTGCTGTTCCTGGCGGCTTTCCTGCTGCTCTACAGCCTCGTCCGGGCCCGGCTCCAACTCCGTAACCTCCTCATCGTCGCCGCCAGCTATGGATTCTACGCCGCTTGGGACTGGCGTTTCCTCGCGCTCCTCATCCTTTCGAGCGTCGTCGATTTCTTCGTCGGCCTCCGCCTCGCCGGGACCTCCTCACCCGCTGGCCGCCGCGCGTGGCTCGGTCTCAGCCTGGTCTTCAACCTCGGACTGCTCGCCACGTTCAAGTACCTGGGGTTTTTCGTCGAATCGTTCCATGCGCTCCTCGATTTCGCCGGCATCCGGCACGCCTCCTGGTCGTGGCATGTGGTGCTTCCCGTCGGCATCTCGTTCTACACGTTCCAATCCCTCGGCTACATCCTCGACGTGTATCGACGCCGAACCGAACCGTCCCGCGACCTGGTCGGCTTCCTCGCGTTCGTCGCCTTCTTCCCCCAGCTCGTCGCGGGCCCCATCGAACGCGCCGCCCACCTGATTCCCCAATTCCTCCAGACCCGCGTCCTCCGTCTCGCCGACGTCGAGCACGGCGCCTGGCTGATCCTCGCCGGACTCTTCAAGAAGGTGGTCGTCGCGGACCAACTCGCGCCCTTCGCCAACCTCGCATTCCAGGGCGACGTGGTCTCGGCTCCCGTCCTCCTGCTCGGAACCGTCGCCTTCGCGGGTCAGATCTATGGCGATTTCTCCGGTTACTCCGACATCGCCCGCGGCGTCTCGCTCCTCCTCGGATTCGAACTGATGCGGAACTTCGACCGACCGTACGCCGCCACCAGCATCCGCGATTTCTGGCGGCGCTGGCACATCAGTCTCTCCACCTGGATGCGCGACTACGTGTACGTGCCTCTCGGTGGAAGCCGCGGAACCGCGACACGGACCACACTTCACCTGCTCCTGACCTTCGTCGTCGCCGGGCTCTGGCACGGCGCGGCGTGGAACTTCGTCCTTTGGGGCGCCTGGCACGGAGCCGCCGTCGCCCTCCACCACCAATGGTCCCGGCGACCGTGGTTCACCCTCCCACGGCCGCTCGCCTGGCTCCTGACCCTGTCGACGGTCGGCGGCGGATGGCTGCTCTTCCGCGCCGCCAGCCCGGGAAGCCTCGCCCACGTCCGCGCGTCCCTGCTCACATGGTCCGCCCCGCCCTGGGTCGGCGAATTCGCGCTCGGAATGGTCCCGTGGCTCCTGCCACTGGGTCTGCTCGAATTCTGGCCCGCGCCGGGACTTTCCCCCAACTCCGTCGCCCGCTGGTCCCCACCCCGACGCGCGGCGTTCGCCGGATTGCTCGTCCTTGCCATCGCCGCGTACTGGGAACGCGAAGCCTCCCCTTTCGTCTACTTTCAGTTCTGACCCGCTGACCCGCTGACTCGCCGAACTCCCATGCCCCGACCCGTTCCAAGCCACTCCGTCGAGTTCCAACCCCGGGAACTGCTCCGTCGCCTCGCCGCCCCCGCGTTCGGCGTCCTGATCCTGGCCGCTTTCGTCCACGCGGCCTCGCTTGGCGGTCTTCTCCCCGCTCCCGCCCCCTCCAACCTCGACCAGGCCGTTCTCGACGCGAAAGCGGACCTGGCCTCCCGATCCGCGCCCGCTTCCCTCATCCTCCTGGGAGATTCGTCGTGCATGATGGATGTCGACGCTCCCGCGCTCGCCCAACTCGTCCGCCAGCCCGTCGTGAACCTGGGAACCCTCAGCTACCTGGATCTCGCCGCGCACGGCCTGCTCCTGAACCAGGCGGTCCTTCACGCTTCCGACCCTCCACGCGAAGTCGTCCTTCTTCTCCACCCGGCGTCGTTGCTCCGTGGTTCGAGTGAACCCGCGCTCGAACACTACCTCCGAAGGCGCCTCGATCGGCATTCCCATTTCCATCCCCATTCCCATTCCGCCAACACCCGCTCCCGCATCCCACCCGCCCAAGTCCAAGCCCCCCAATCGACCGCGTCCTTGCGGTCATCCCCGGCCCTTCCATCGTTCTTGTCCTCCGTGACGGAACGGTGGCTCGGCGGCGGCATCGTCCGTGAGCAGTTCGTTCAACCCGTGTTCCCCAGCCTGCTCCGTGGCGAATTCGCCGCCGCCTACGGAACCACCTGGCGGATCCACCGGCTCCTGATGCAACAGTCCGGCACGCTCGCGGATCCGACCCGATTCGACCCGGGCTCGCAGGCCGGACGGTATGAATTCCACCTCAACCCCAGGCTTGAAAAAGCCAGCAGGGAACTCCGTTCCCGGATCCCCGCGGGATGCCGGTTCAGTGTCGGCCTGACCCCGCTCCCCGAGTCGCTCGCGCTGGAACGGCACGCCGACCGCATCACGGCGACCCTCGAACAATTGGCCGGGTGGCTTCAACCGGATCGCGTGCTCGCCGGCCTTCCGTCGGTGCTCCCCGACGCCTTCTTCGCCACCGCGACCCATCTCAACGCGGACGGCTCCGCCGAATTCACGCGCCTTCTCGGCACCGAACTCGCGCGGTGAATCGCGCTCGAATACCGCGGTTTCAATTCACCACCACGGGCGCCCACGGGGATCGTCACCGGATCTGCTGGCCCGCCGCGTCGAGGTCCTTGGCGCTCGCCGCGCGTTTGTCCATCGACCGGACCCGCGCTGAAAGGAGGCGCGCGATGTTCCAGAGGAACTTGTTCCCGGCGGCGGGGGCGTCCTGGCAGATTCGGGCCAGCGCGTCGGCGGTCAGTTTCAGGAGGACGACATCGTTCTCGGCCCGAACATCGGCCGAGCGCGGACTCGGATCAAACAGCGACATTTCGCCGAACGTCTCGCCGATGTTGAGGGCGACCAGGAAGGACTCGGTCACGCGGCCGCGGGTGCTCACGCCGACCTTCCCCTGGATGACGAAGTACATCGCGTCGCCCGGGGTTCCCTGTTGGACGATGTAGGTGAAGGGCCGGAATGACTCCTCCACCATCTCCCGCGCGAACGGCGCCAATTCATCCGCGCTCATCTCGGAAAAGACCTTCAACCGCGTCAGGACCTTGGGCGCGACACCCGACTTCGACTCCGCCGGCCCGTCCATGTTGCCGGGCGCATCCGGGGCGGGCGTCGTCGTCGGAAACAACGACTCCAGTTCGGGGAGATCCTCGCCGCGCCGCCAGACGTCGCCCGTCTCCACATGGATCCAGGTCGCGGGTTGGACGCGGCCATCGCTTGCCCATTCCTTCAGGGTGGACTCCGAGACCGGGCCATAGACCACCCGGTCCAGGCCAAACACGCGAAAGGTGCCATCGGACATGGCCGAGTCTTGCAATCGCATCCCGCCCCGTGGCGAGGGCAAATACGTCGCCAACGCACCGACCCAGGCTTGCCTCGGGTCCCACCCGCGCTAGCTTGCCGGGCCCAACTTATGGAGAAAGTCGTCATCATTGGTACCGGTTGCGCCGGACTCACCGCCGCGGTGTACACCGCGCGCGCCAACCTGGCCCCACTCGTCCTCGCCGGTCCCATGCCGGGTGGCCTTCTCACCACCACCAGCATCGTCGAAAACTACCCAGGCTTCCCCGAAGGCATCGACGGCTACGAACTCATGACCCGCATGCAGAAACAGGCCGAACGCTTCGGCGCGCGCGTCAAATACGGGACGCTCGACGCCGCCGACCTTTCGGGTTCCCCGCTGGTCCTCACCGTCGACGGGGAGAAAGTCGAAACCCGCACCCTGATCATCGCCAGCGGAGCCGGGCACCGCCACCTGGGCCTCGAAAACGAACACAAACTCGAGACGCGCGGCGTCACCTACTGCGCCACCTGCGACGGCGCCCTTCCCATGTTCAGGAATCAGCCGCTCGTCGTCGTCGGTGGCGGGGATTCCGCCTGCGAAGAGGCGGTCTACCTCACCCGCTTCGCCTCCGTCGTCCACCTGATCCACCGCCGCGACACGCTGCGCGCCTCGAAAATCATGGCCGATCGCGTCCTCTCGAACCCCAAGATCCAACCCGTCTGGGACTCCGTCGTCACCGACATCCACGACGTGTCCCAGAACAAGGTCACCAGCGTCCGGATCAGGAACGTCAAAACTCAGGCCGAATCCGAACTCGCCTGCGCCGGCGTCTTCATCGCCATCGGTCACGTTCCCAACACCCAGGTCTTCCGCGGACAGATCGACATGGATGACGGCGGCTACGTGCGAACCACGCGCGGAACCGAAACCAACCGCCCCGGCGTGTTCGTCGCCGGCGATTGCCACGATTCGGTCTACCGTCAGGCCATCACCGCCGCCGGGGAAGGCTGCGCCGCGGCCATCGACTGCGAACGCCACCTCGCCGCCCTCAACGCGTGACCCCGCCCCCCCATCCGCCCGCGCGCCGCGCCCGCGTCCTCCGCCACACGAAGGAAACGCGCATCACCCTCGATCTCGATATCGACGGACGCGGCCGGTCCACGATCCAGACCGGGATTCCGTTCTTCGATCACATGCTGACGCTTTTCGCCCGGCACGCGGTCGTCGACCTGAAACTCCGGTGTCGGGGCGACCTCGAAGTGGACGCCCACCACACGGTCGAGGACTGCGGCATCGCCCTGGGCCAGGCCTTCCTTCAAGCCCTCGGGGAAAAGCGGGGCATTCGCCGGTACGGAGCCGGATTTCACCCCCGAAACCCGTTCACGGGAGAAGCCTTCGTTCCCATGGACGAAACCCTCGCCCGCGCCGTGGTGGATTTCTGCGGCCGTCCGGCGCTGGCCTGGCGCGGAATGAAGGATCTCGCCCTCAAACGCGTCAGCGTGTCCGAAAAGACCCAGGACATGTCCTCCGCCTTCCGATTCGGCCTCGCACGCGAGTTTTTCCAGGGATTCGCGAACGAAGCCCGGTGCGCGCTTCATCTGGAACTCCTTTATGGCGAGGAGCCTCACCACGTCGTGGAAGCGCTCTTCAAGGCCTTCGCCCGCGCCGTCGATTTCGCCTGCCAGGCCGACCCCCGGATCGCGGGGGAGATTCCGAGCACCAAAGGAAAACTTTGATGCCGGGTGAATACCGGCCCAACCTCCGCCGTCCACCCAATGCCGGTTTCCAACGACATGGCCAGTCCGCCCGACGAGGAACTGGTGAAGGCGTCCAAGGGCGGTGACATGGCGGCATTCGAAGAGCTCGTCGCCCGTCATCGCGACAAGATCTTCGGGCGCGCGTTCCGAATCGTGCGCCAGGAGGAAGAGGCGATGGACCTGTCACAGGAAGCATGGATCAAGGGCTGGCAAAGGATCGGCCAGTTCGAAGGCGAAAGCAGTTTCGCAACCTGGATGACGCGCATCACCATCAATCTCTGCCTCGATCACATCCGCCGGAACCAGCGGTATCGGGTCGATCCCCTGCCCGATCAGTCCGATGACGGCACCGGCATCGACCGCTTCCTGCCCCCGGTCTGGACCAACCCCACCGAACGGCTGGAACGATCCGAGCTCCGCGCGCGCATCGACGCCGCCCTCGGAAAGCTCTCCGACGCCCATCGCACGGTCCTTGTCCTTCATGAGTTCGAGGACCTCGGCTACAAGGAGATCGCCAGCGCCATCGGCATTTCCATCGGAACCGTCATGTCCCGTCTGTTTTACGCCCGCCGACGAATGGCCGCCCTGCTGGCCGGCTTTCAAGACGAGGAAAAATCATCACCATCATGAACCGCGAACTTCAGGAAAAAATCCAATCCTGGGTCGACGACGAACTCGACCCGTCCGAGGCCCGTCAGATCGCCGAACTCGCCCGATCCAGCCCCGAGGCCCAAGCCCTCGCGGGCAATCTCCGCGGCCTCCGCGATCTCGTCCGCCAACACCCGCCCGAACGGACCGTGGACGCTTCCCGCGACTTTTACTGGTCCCGCATCCGCCAAGGCATCGAAAAGGCCTCCGCCACCGCGGCCCGCCAAAGCCCGGCCGCCGCTTCCTCCGCCGCCGGAGCCTTCCCGGTCCGCTGGCTCGCATGGCTGATTCCGTCCGCCGCCATCGCCGCTGTCGCCCTCTTCGCGCTCGCCCCCGAACCCGCGCGGACCACTCCGGGTCAATCCCAGACTCCCGTCCTCGTCGGACACGTCGTCGAAAGCCCGCTCCCCGAGATGAACACCCTCACGTTCTACTCCTCGCGGGACGCGATGACGGTTGTCTGGGTCGGAGAAGCCGATATCCTCTGAACCGATCGTTCCACGAGCTTCCTGAGCCTCCTGAGTTTCATGACCACGCGAACCCACGCCCCCGCCCACACCCTCGCCCTCGCCTTCACCGTCGTCGCCGGCCTCGGTCTCAACGCCCTTCTCCTGGGAGCCCCAGCCCGCGCCGCCGACGCCGACACGCTGCATCTCCAGGCTCAGCTCATCTGGGGAACCGACTCCGACAAGCCCGCGGACTCGACCTTGAAACCCATACCCCAGGACCTCGACAAACGCCTGCGCCGCATCTTCAAGTGGCGGAATTATTTCGAGGTCTCCCAAACCAATTTCGTCGTCGCGTCCACCCAACCGGCGCGCGTCGACATGAGCCGCGAATGCCGCGTCGAAGTCGCCCGCCAGTCCTCGGGCGAAGTCGAAATCCAACTGTTCGGTCGGGGCAAGCTCGTCGTGCGGAAGCGCCAGCACATCGTGCCCGGCGAAACGGTGGTCATCGCGGGTGACGACAAGGACTACAACGCCTGGTTCGTCGTGCTCAACCCCCAGAAACCCCGGTGACTTGACCTGACTTGACTTGACGTGACGTGACCGATTCCGCCCACGAATCACCCCCGCCCGTCGCCCCGGCGACCGACGCCTACCGCATCCGAGGCGGCGACCGACGCGAGTACGGCCCCGTCGACGCCGCCCAGATCCTCGAGTGGATTCGGAGCGGGCGCGCCGATCGCGACACACCCATTCGGGACGAGCAATCCACCGCCTGGCAACGGCTGGAAGCCCGACCGGAATTCGCGAGGTCCCTCCCGCCACCCCACCCCCGCGGCCTCCGGCTTCAGGGTTTTTCCTTCCCGGAGTCCCTCCCATTCGCCTCCGAACTCCGCTCCCGCCCCCTGAAGGTCCATGTGCTCGACGCCTTCGCCTCCGGCGCCGCACTCGTCTTCCGCCAACCACGCGCCGTGGCGGGCGCCTTCGCCATCGCCTTCGTCATCGTCGCGGGTTTGCTCGCCCTCGGCTTCATCCCGAAAGCCGCCCTCGCGGCCCTTCCGCTCGCCGTGTGCGCCGGCGCCACCCTCCTGGCCGGCCTCGCCCTGCTCGCGGTCCGCGCCTGGCGCGGCCACCCGGTCCGCGTTCGTGACGCGTTCGCGGGGTTTCGCTCCCGCCTCCTTCCATTGCTGCTCACAACGTGGGTCCTCCTGGCCTGGGTCGCCGGCGCCGTCGTGCCCGGCCTCGTCCTGATCGGACTCGGAATCTCGGAGGGCGACACCGCCCAGGATCTGACTCCAAAAGCCGCCGGCCTGCTCTTCTCCGGCGCCGCGCTGATTCCCGTGCTGGGCCTCCTTCCCCTGACCTGCTGGGGCTTCGCTCCCACCCTCGTCATCGAACGCGGGATCGGCCCGCTTGAAGCCCTCCGACTGAGCCGCCAGATCACCCTGCGCCATCCCATCCGAAACTACCTGTTCACCGCCGCCTCCGCAGTCCTCGTCATCCTCGGACTCCTGCTCGGCGGTGTCGGCCTTCTGCTGACCGGCCCCTGGGTCCTCGGCGCCCGCGCCTGCCTGCACGACACCCTGTTCGGACCCAGTCATGCGCCTCCCGCTTCAGCGACGTGATCGGCTCCAGATCGCGATCATCATCAACCAGCTCGCAACCCCGGGGCTTGGCTCCTGGATCGCCGGACACCGCGTCGCCGGCGTGGGCCAACTCGCCTTCAGCATCCTTGGATTCCTCGACTTCCTCGTCCGCTGCGTCCGCCTCATCATCGGCTCGTTCCAGGCGGCGCTCGACGGCGCCCCACCACCCCCCTTCCCTTGGGATGCCTGGCACCGTGCCCTCGTCGTCTTCGGAATCGCCTGGGTCTGGGCCGGACTCACAAGCGTTCAAATCGCCCTTGAAATGCGGAAGATTCCCCGCGTCATCCCGTCATCCCCGTCCCGGCCATCGACTCCCCATCCCCAACCCCCGCGGCTCGGCTGAACCGGGCATCACCCCCTCCAGACCATGAATCCGATGAAGCCTGACGAAATCCGCGCCGCCCTCGAGTCCCTCCCCCATTGGACCCGACGGAAGTCCATCATCTCGCGGACGTTCTCTTTCGCCGACTTTTTGGCCGCCATGAAGTTCGTGAACCGCGTGGCGCGGGCCGCCGAGAAAGCCTGCCATCATCCGGACATCGACATCCGATGGAACCGCGTGACTCTCGCGCTCACGACCCACGACGCCGGCGGGCTCACCCGAAAGGACTTCGAACTCGCCCACCGCTGCGACCGCCTCGCGGAGCGCGACTAAGGGACAGGTCTTTGGTCGGGCACGCCGCGACACCTCCCGAACCACCCCTTTCCCCTCCGTATTCTCCGTGCCTCCGTGCGATGCCCTTCCCCGGCTCCGCGCGAAGCGAAGCCCCCCCGGTCCTCCGATGCGATCCGGCCGCGCCCCGGACCGCGCCTACCGGAACAGATCCAACTGCCGAGTCGGTTCCAGGCGTCGCAGCTTCTCGCGCTCCGTTCGTTGGCGAGGCCCGCGAGGCGCTTTCGAAGCCGTCGTTTCCGGGCCGTCCTCGGTGGGCGCGCCCGAAGGAGAACCCGCCGCACCCGCCTCATCCCCCGCTCTCTTGGCGGCGGCTTCCGTCGAAGCGCCGGATCCGTCGTCGTCGTCCGGCCGCCCGCCTTCGAGCCGTTGGAGATCCAATTCGGCCTCTTCCAACACCCGCAGGATGTATTTGGCCCGTTCAATCACGGGCCGAGGCACGCCCGCGAGCCGCGCCACCTGGATTCCGTAACTCTTGTCGGTCCCGCCCGGAACGATCTTCCGTAGAAACACGATCTGATCGTTCCATTCCCGCACCGCCACGTTGAAATTGCGGACCCGCGCGAGCCGGACCGCCAATTCCGTGAGTTCATGGTAGTGCGTCGCGAACAGCGTCCGGGCCCCGACCACGTTGTGAAGATGCTCCACGATCGACCACGCCAGGCTCAGACCGTCGAAGGTGCTCGTTCCGCGCCCGATCTCGTCCAGGATCACCAGGCTCCTCCGCGACGCGTGGTTGAGGATGTTCGCGGTCTCGCTCATCTCAACCATGAACGTCGACTGCCCGCGCGCCAGGTTGTCGCTCGCCCCGATCCGTGTGAAAAGTCGATCGACCATCCCGATGCGCGCGGCCTTCGCCGGCACGAAGGATCCCGCGTGCGCGAGCAGGACGAGCAGCGCGACCTGGCGGATGTACGTGCTCTTTCCCGCCATGTTCGGCCCCGTGATCAACGCGATCTGCGCCCCGGCGACGTCGAGATCCGTGTCGTTCGGCACGAACGCGTCCGCGCCAGGCATCCCGTCCAACACCGGATGCCGTCCGTCCTCAACCCACAACCGGCCGTCCTCGCTCATCTCCGGCCGGACATACCCGCCCTGCCGCGCGCCTTCCGCGAAGGATCCCAGAACATCCAACTGCGCCAGCGACCGCGCCGTCGCCTGGATGGATTTCAACCGGGCCAACACCGCCTCCCGCACCTCCTGGAACAGCAACGCCTCCAGCTTCGCCGAACGTTCCTCCGCCCCGAGGATCCGACCTTCCATTTCCTTCAACGCGGGCGTGATGAATCGCTCGCCGCCCGCGACGGTCTGCTTCCGGACATACTCCGGCGGCACCCGGTCCAGATTGGCCTTCGTCACTTCGATGTAGTACCCGAACACCGAGTTGAACCGGATCTTGAGCGACGGAATGCCGGTTCGTTCGATCTCCTCCTGCTGAAGCCGCGCGATCCAGTCCTGGCCATCCCGCCGAGCCGCGAGAAGCCCGTCGAGTTCCGCCGAATAACCCTCCCGGATCATCCCACCGTCGCGCAACAGAGCCGGCGGCTCGTCGACGATCGCCCGCGCGATGAGTTCCACGAGGTCGGGTTCCGGCGACAACGCGGACGCGAGTTCGAGGAGCAGTGAAGTATCCCCGTCGCTCGATCCCGCCGCGCTCACCCCGCCGTCACCCGCGCCATCGGCTTCCACGACGTCCAGCTCGCGGGCCAGGTCCGCCAACCTCGGAACCTGTTCCAGCCCGAACCGCAAGGCCACCAGGTCGCGGGCGTTTCCCGAACCCGCGCCCAACCGGCCGAGTGTCCGCTCGAGATCCCGCACTTCGCGCAACGCGGCGCGCAACGCATCGAGCCTGGAGGGCTGAGCCAGCGCGGCCGACACCGCCGCCTGGCGACGAAGGATCGCGTCGCGCTCCGCCAGTGGCTGGCTCAGCCAGTCCCGAAGAAGCCTCGCTCCCATCGGCGTCACCGTCCGTTGCCACGCCGTGAGCAGCGACCGCGCCCCGGGCGCATCCCGGTGGAGCGGCTCGAGAACTTCAAGGTTCCGAAGCGAGGCCGCGTCCACGCGCAGGAACCGGCCCGTCTCGTAGAACGCCATCGACGTGATGTTCGCGAGATCCCGGCGCAGATGCTCCTTGAGGTAGTGCACGACGCCGCCCGAGGCCCCGATCCCCAACGTCCGCCCCGCCATCCCGAAACCGTCCAGCGTCCCGACGCCGAAATGTTCCCGCAACGCCTGCTCCGCGGCCCCGGTCTCGAAAGCCAGCGCGTCGTACCCCTGCGCGGGACACGTCACTCCGTTCAATCGCTCCGCCAACGACGCGTCGCCCTCCGGAAATACCAGCTCCGCGGGACGGACCCGATCCAGTTCGGCCAGCAAAGCGGCCTCGCCTTCGATCTCCGTCACGCGAAACGCGCCCGTCGTCAGCTCGATGAGCGCCAATCCGAACTTCCGCCCCGAGCGGGAAACCCCGGCGAGGTAGTTGTTCTCCTCCTGGGCGAGCAGGCGCTCGTCGAAATGCGCGCCCGGACTCAGAATCTGCGTCACCGCGCGATGCACCAGCTTGCCCGGCTTCGCGTCTTCCGTCTGGTCGCAGACCGCGACCTTGTGCCCCGCCTTCAAAAGCCGCGCGATGTACCCTTGCGCCGCATGATACGGCAATCCGCACATCGGCACATCCTGCCGTCGCGTCAGCACAAGGTTCAGGATCGACGCGCCACGCTCCGCATCGTCGAAGAAGAGTTCGTAGAAATCCCCAAGTCGGAACAGCAGCAGAGCATCCTTCGGAAGACTCTCCTTGATGCGCCGGTACTGGGCCATCATCGGTGATAACTGCGCGGGTTCCGGCACGGGTGCGGAAAGCTAATCGCATGAAAATGCTTCGCGAACGAAAAAATGTCGTGAAATCACCAGCCCCGGCAGGCTAAACCATCTTCAGAGCCCGAACCCAAGCACGAGACCGACCCGATGATAGGCGCGCTCTCGAACCCAGGCGCAAGGATTGCGCCGGCACGAAGCGCCCCCGGGGCTCCTCGAGGTACTCATCATCAGGGACGGCCCCGGGCCAGTGGCCCTAACCGAGATTGGAGGTGAAATTCAATCATGCCAGCGAAGAAAAAGGCGGCTAAGAAGAAGGCAGCAGCACCCAAGAAGAAGGTAGCCAAGAAGAAGAAGTAGCCTCCCGTCCGTATCTCCAATGAGGCTGGCCGTCGCGAGCGCGACGCCAGGCTCTTTTCTCTGTTCGATTCCTCTTTTCCCGATCCTCCCTTCGCCGTCCCACACGTTCTTCCCACCCACCGCCGCTCCCAACGCCATCCGCCACGCCCAGATCGGAAGA
>JBFWOK010000158.1:0-15857 GCA_050250555.1 Limisphaerales bacterium | reverse complement strand
GGGGTTGTTGGAGGGGGCCGTTAGGGGGGCGGGGGGGGGTGGGTTGAGCGGGGCGGGGGCGGGGGCCGGCGGTACCGCGATGGAGGCGGCTTGGTCGTCCGCCCCAGTCGGCGGCGGGCCGGGCAGGGGGCCCAACGGGCGTCCGGATCCGGAATAGGCTTCCAAGACGCGAACGGCCTGTGTGAGCCAGGCAATGGCCCGAGGGATGTCTTGGGAGAGGGCCGAATCAAGGCCCCCGAGCTGGCGGGTCAGGAACTCGGTTCGGGGACCGAGTTCGCGGATCCAGCGTTTGACGGTGCGCAAGTGGTCCTCGGCGTCCTGCAATGATTTGCGGGCGGCATGGACTGCGTTCTGTTCGACCGGCGTCGCGTCCTTGAACGTCGCGATCCTCGCGCTGAGCAGGGCCTGCTGGGCGGCTTCGAGGACTCGGGTTCGGCGAAGAACCTCGCGCTGCCAGTGGAGAAGCCGGTCGGATTCGAGCCAAAGCTGGGTGCGGCGCAGATCGCCTCCGATCTCTTCGAGGGCCGGGCGCGCCTTTTCCAGGTACACGACGAGGTGGGCTCGAAAGTCGTCGAGCGCGTCGATGGACCGGACCTGGGCGATCTCAGGCATGGGACGGCTTCAGCGTTGGTTGAGGTATTCCTCGATCCGCTGCGCTTTGCGAAGGAGATAAGGGGCGTGTTGGTTGGACGCTTCGACGAACTGCTTGAGGGAGCGCATCGCGGAGCGGAATTCCTCGGCGAACTTCTGGTGTTCCTGGTCCTGCCACGAATCCCCGAGGGCGATGAAGCGGGCTTGGAGCGAGGTCATGCCGCCCTGGAGTTCCGCATTGAATCGCTTCAATTCGTCGGCGAAGCGCCGGACGTCCTCCGGATTCATGATTGCCTGAGCCATGGGCGATAGGATGGGCGGGTTGCGACTGAGCCTGAGGCGGTGGCGAAAGTCCAGCCACTCGATTCGAAGGCCGCGGGCGAAAACTATCCGCACCGGTACGATTCGGCAAATACGCCGGGGCTGGGGCTTCTGGCAGTTGGGGAGGCCGACATGCGGGGGCGGCTGATGGGGCGTGTTCGCTCAGCCGGGTGACCCGCCGCAGTTTGGCGGCCGCCGGGGGCGGGAGGAGTGACAAGCGCCCGTGAACCCCGACAGACTGGGGCCGTGAACACCAAGGATTGAAACGGGGTCGCGCGGGAGCCGGGCCATGAACCCATCTGAAACGAATGCCATGGGCCAACCCCTGGGGAGGCGGCTTGTCGGTTGGAAGCCGGTCCCAAGGCCGGAACATCGCGTGTTCGAAGGGCGATTCTGTCGGTTGGAACCGTTGGATCCTGCCCGGCACGCCGCCGACCTGTTTTCGGCGAATGCCGAGGATTCCGAGGGGCGGATGTGGACCTACCTCCCGTACGGTCCGTTCGTGGATTGGAACGACTACCTCCATTGGGTGGAATCGGTCGCGAAGAGCGAGGATCCGTTGTTCTTCGCCATCGTCGACCCGGGCAAGGAGCGGGCGATCGGGGTTGCGGCGTATCTCCGGATCGATCCCGCGAATGGTTCGGTCGAGGTCGGGCATCTCGGCTATTCCCCCCGACTTCAGCGCACTCCGGCGGCGACCGAAGCGATGGCGCGGATGATGAGGCATGCCTTCGACCTCGGGTACCGCCGGTACGAATGGAAATGCGATGCTCTGAACGCGCCATCGCGGGCCGCCGCGGAGCGGCTTGGGTTCCGGTTCGAAGGCGTCTTCCGCCAGGCCGCGGTGGTGAAGGGGCGCAGCCGGGACACGGTGTGGTACTCGATCCTGGACTCCGAATGGCCCGCTGTCGCGAGCGCCTTGGAGGCGTGGCTGGCCCCTTCGAACTTCGATGATTCGGGCCGGCAAAAGGTCCCCCTTCGACGTTGGATGTCCGACGCGGGTGCCCGCTGCGGGCCTGAGCCGGGTTCACCCGGTTGATCTTGGGCGGGGGAAACGCCCCGTGGACCGCGCCCGGCGTCCTTGGATCATCGCCGCGGGGCGGTGTTCCCGGCGATCGCGGGGTGGCTTGGCTGTTCGGCGGGAGGCACGGCTGTCCGCCGGCTATCCGGCACTGGGACGGTCCCAGAGGCGACTGATGACCTTGAGCAGCGTGAAGCCGCTGACAATAAACACGCCGAGAAGGAGCGCGGCCTGCGGCCAGCGCCCGTAAAGAACGCTCCCGACGGTGAACAGCGACGTCCAGACGACGACGCAGCCGGAGAACCAGCCGAGCAGGGCCAGGGGAATGTTCTCGTGCCGTGAAGCGGAGTCATCCGCGGGAATCCCGGCGGCTTCGCGGATCGGGCGCCAGCCGGGGCCGAAGGGGCGGACCCGACGGTAGAAGTCGATGAGGGTGGCGCGATCCGTCGGTGCGGTGAGGAAGGCCGTGGCGACCCAGCACACGGTGGTGACGGCGATGGTGAGGAGGAGGGCGTGGTGGGTGCCGAGAACGAGGAGTCCCTGTTTGCGGAGGACCAGCAGGGCCACGGAAACGGCGAAGGAACTGCCCATGGCGACCACTTCGCACCACGCGTTGATGCGCCACCAGAACCAGCGGAGCAGATAGAGGAGACCCGTGCCGGCGCCGACCTGGAGGATGATGTCGAAACTGTCCTTGGCGGTGTCCAGGAGGAAGACCATGCCGGCGGACCCGGCGAACAGCCCGATGGTGGCGATCCGGCCAACGAGGACGTAGTGGTGTTCCGAGGCGCCTCGGTTGACGAATCGTTGATAGAAATCGTGGACGAGGTAGGAGGCGCCCCAGTTGAGATGGGTGAGGATCGTCGATGAATGCGCGGCGATCAGCCCGCCGACCATGAGGCCGATGAAGCCAACCGGAAGAAACTTGAGCATCGCCGGGTAGGCGATGTCGTGGCCGAGGAGCGCCGGATCGAGATTGGGAAATGCCGTCTGAATATCGGAGAGGTTGGGGTACACGAGGAGGGAGCAGAGCGCGACGATGATCCACGGCCAGGGGCGAAGGACGTAGTGGGCGACGTTGAAGAACAGAACGGCGCCCAGGGCGTCCTTCTCGGACTTCGAAGCGAGCATGCGTTGCGCGATGTAACTGCCGCCTCCGGGTTCGGCGCCCGGATACCAGGTGGCCCACCATTGAACCGCGATGGGCATGATGAAAATCGCCACCGCGAGGTCCCAGTTGCTCGTGAAATCGGGAAGGAAGTTCAGGTAGGAAAGCGTGGTCGTTCCGTCAGGGCCGGGAAGGGGGCGCGCGAGCTTGTCGACAAGGACCCCGAGGCCGCCGATGTGGTCGACGGCGAAATACGCGGCGGCGATGACGGCGGTCATCTTGATGAAGAACTGGATCATGTCGATGACCAGGACGCCCCAAAGACCGGAGTGCGCGGCGAAGGCGACGTTGAGGACGCCGACGACGAGGAGGGTCTCCCAGCGCGACATGCCGAAGAGCACGTTGGCGATCTTGCAGGCGGCCAGGTTGACGGTCGCCATGATGACGCAGTTGAAAAAGAGCCCGAGATAGATGGATCGGAATCCACGGACCACGCTCGCGGCCTTCCCCGAGTACCGGATCTCGTAGAACTCGAGGTCGGTCATGACCCCGGAACGCCGCCAGAGCCGGGCGTAGAAGAAGACGGTCGCCATGCCGGTGAGGACGAAGGCCCACCAGACCCAGTTCCCCGCGACTCCCTGTCGGCGGACAATGTCGGTCACGAGGTTCGGGGTGTCGCTGCTGAAGGTGGTGGCGACCATCGAAAGGCCGGCCAGCCACCAGGGAACCGAACGACCCGACGCGAAGAATTCGGAGGTGCTCTTGCCCGCGCGGCGTCCGAAGAAGAGCGATGGGACAAAACAGACGAGAAGCGACGCGGCGACGATGATCCAGTCGAGGAGTTGGAGTTTCACGCGGGGCGGGTTCTGGGTTTCGCGGCGGGAAGGTATCCGGTGGCCGGTTCGAGAGCCAGCCCCTTGGCGGACTCCAAATCGCCGCATAAGGGACCGCCGGAAGATCTGATCCCACCACGAAGGGCGCGAAGAACACGAAGAGAATCACGGGACGGCGGCCCCTGCAGTCGGCTACAGACCCGTTCCGTCGGCCCCCCTCAAAAGCCCTTCCTTCGTGGCCTTCGTGTACTTCGTGGTTCCGTACCCGGGGATTTGGGCGGACTTGGGCGCGGCGCGGCGCGGTTCCTTGGACTTGGCTTTGGCCTCGGCCTTGGCCTTGGCTTCGCCCGAAAGGACGGACCTCGGGTCCGCCGGCGGCGCGGGGATTCTGCAATGCGGTGTTGCCAAGCGACGAGGTCGGGTTTGATGGCGCGCCGGCGCGCGCCTCCACACCGCGGGCGGATCAACGAACCCTTTCAGGGCCGCGGCATGGCGTACGCCACCCCCAATTCCACAGCCCCGGCACGAAGGGCGCGATCACGCGTCCATAGAGCAGCCCCACCTAGCCGACATGAAGCGAGGAGCAGGATGTCGGTCCAGCCCAACCCGCGCCCCCATAGCCGGCTTCGCTCCACCAGGTGCAACGCCTCCTCGACGCGCGCGTGGGACAACGTCGGAAGGCACTGCAGATCCCGCAGGACCCGCTCACGCTCCCGAAGCGTGCCACAGGCCAGTTCCCCAATCACCGCCGAGTGGCTGACGACCCGGCCGGCCGCCAGCAACTCCGCGAGATGCGGATCCCGGCGGCGGAAGTGGTCGATCCAGATCGATGTATCGACCAGCACCTTCATCGGGTCGACTCGCGGGACTTGCGGCGCGGCCCAGCCTTCGCCTTGGGATCCGTCCCCCCCAGCGCGGCCAACCGCAGCGCCGCCGTCCGTTGGATCAACGCCTCCAATCCCAGGTGCACCAACTTCGTCTTCTCGGTCTCCCCCGTCATCTCCCGCGCCCGCTCCAGAAGCGAATCATCGATATTCAACGTCGTCCTCATGCATACGAGGATGCCTATTCGATATGCATGGTCAAGCGGCCCAACGACCTCGGATGCCTCGCCGTTCGAGGCGGCGCCCGGGTAGGCCTATTCCAGCAGAATTCTCCGGCTTCGACGGCAACCCGCCCGGGAGCCGGTGGAGGGTTCGGGCCTGCGGCTCAGCCCGTCGCGGATGCTGATGGCGAAACAGGAGGCGATCGACCCAACGGAAGATCACCAAGACCTGATGCAGGTGTTCGGATGCCCCGAGGCCAGACACGACAATAACAAGAACTGACCCGCAGCGACCCGCAGCGGCCTGCGAAGGGGGTTGCGCTCGTGGGTGAAAGTCCCACCGGTCGAATTGGACGGTTCGCGACCGAACGACCCGGTGCCTGACCGCCCGCAAGGCGCGGAGGGAAGAAGTGGGAGATGGCCCGCAAGGGATAAGAACTCCAACCAAGCTTCGGCACCTCCAACAGACGCTCTATCGCAGGCTGGAAGTGGTGGATCCGGATTTGTCGAAGTACTTCGACTCCATCCCCCAGGACCGGCTGATTCGGATGGTGGCACGGCGGACGAGCGACGGGAGCATGCCGCACCCCCTGCGAGCTTGGATGGACGCGCCGGTGGTGGAGGAACAAGACGGACAGCGGCGGGACTGGCCGAATCGGCAGGGCGTGCCCCAGGGCGGCCGAGCCCACGCAGTCAACAGAGACTGCGGGAGCACGTGCGGGCTCACCTCAACCACTGGAACCTCTGGAAACGCCTCCCCGACGCGGTCGGTGGCCTGAACCGGCTCCTCCGCGGATGGGCGGGCTTTTCTCACTTATGAGGTGACGGGAGTGGGCCTTGCGGGCGAGTCTCGCCTCGCAACCTTGATCAGCAGCCGTGGGACACCAAGATCCAGGGGTGGCATCGGAGACGCGGTCATCCGGAAGTCTGAGGCGCGGCGAGACATTCAGACGGTCAAGGATCCATCATCATGAGCAAAGAATCGGAGTCCCAACGCGGTGGTAAGCTGAAGCGCAAGACGTACGAAAAAGAACTTCGGAAGCTCCAGGCGGAGCTCTGTGGGCTCCAGGAGTGGGTGAAGCACAAGGGGCTGCGAGTCATCATCGTTTTCGAGGGACGCGATGCCGCGGGCAAGGGAGGCACGATCAAAGCCCTGACCGAGCGGGTGAGTCCCCGGGTGTTCCGTCTCGTGGCGCTTCCGGCGCCCTCCGACCGCGAGAAGTCCCAAATGTACTTCCAGCGCTACATGGAGCATTTCCCCGCCGCGGGTGAGGTCGTGATCTTCGATCGCAGTTGGTACAACCGGGCCGGCGTGGAGCACGTCATGGGGTTCTGCACCCGGGATCAACACAAGCGTTTCCTCGAGATCTGCCCCGAGGTGGAGAAATACGTCGTCGATGGCGGCATTCAGTTGATCAAGATCTGGCTCGAGGTGAGTGACAGTGAGCAGAAGAGGAGGTTCGAGGCGCGGCTGGAGGATCCGCTTCGACAATGGAAACTCAGCCCGATGGACCTGCCCTCGCGCGGCCGGTGGTACGAATACTCCCGCGCCCGTGACCGGATGCTGGACGCCACGGACACCAAGTACGCGCCCTGGCATATCCTGAAGTCGGATGACAAGCGCAGGGCCCGTCTGAATTGCCTGCGTCACATCCTGCACGCGATTCCCCACGCGAAAGTGCCTCGCGAGAAGGTGCGGCTGCCCAAGCGCTCCAGAAAGGGTGCCTATGACGACCAGCGATCGCTGAAGGGCAGGAAGTTTGTGAAGGACCATTATTGAACGTTGAACGAGGAACTATGAGCCATCCCGATACCCGAGCCCTCTCCAACAACTTCCAGGATGTTCGCCTGGTCAGCCTCGCCCGCTGGAGCAAGGCGGGTGAAATCTTCCCGCGCGATAACGCCGGTCCGTACGTGGTCACCCAGCAAGGGCTTGACCCGTCGAATCCCACGATGACCGCCGACGAATTCATTCTCGGGCGCTCAGGCAAATGGCTGGCGCTTGGCCTGTTCTACGGGCTTCCGGTCGACGAGCGGCGCGCCGAGTTCATCTTCGGCACCTCCGCCGAGGTGATGCGGGTCATGGGAAACCTCCCCTCCAAGGCTGAGGTGTTCGGGCACCCGGTCGAGGCGCCGGCCGAAGGCAAGGCGGCGCCCAGCGACGACATGGCATCGGCGATCCGGTCCGGGCTGGACCGAAAGCCGGGCCCGGCGTGATGCGGGGAGGACCGGGGCTTGCCTGGCTTCGGGAGAGTTGCTCGCGAAGAATGACCGGAGCGGCCCTGGTGAAAGGTTCTCAATGAACGTTCCTAGGCTCCGCTTCGGTCCGGTGCTCCGATGCGCCGTTGCATGGATCCCGGCCTGGAAGTGGCTTCAGGGCTACCGTCGGGAGTGGCTGCGGGGCGACGTGATCGCGGGGCTCACGCTGGCGGCGTATCTCCTCCCCGCTGCCCTGGGTGATGCCTCCCTTGCCAGGCTTCCTCCCGAGGCGGGCCTCTACGCGTGCGTCTTCTCGGGGTTGGTCTTCTGGTTGTTCTGCAGCTCACGCCAGACCGTGGTCACGGTCACCTCCGCAATTGCCCTCCTAATGGGCGCTTCGCTGGGTGAGCTTTCCGGTGGGGACCCCACCCGATTCGGCGTCCTGTCGGCCGCCACGGCGATCCTCGTGTCGGCGATCGCCTTCATGGCATGGCTGGCGCGCGCGGGGGCCATCGTGAACTTCATCTCCGACAGCGTGATGACGGGGTTCAAGACCGGGGTCGCCCTGTTCCTGGCCAGCACCCAGCTTCCCAAGCTGCTGGGTCTGAAGGCTGGGCACGGGGATTTTTGGGAGAACTGCCAGCACCTGCTCCATGGGTTGCCCTCGGTGAATCCCGTCGCCACCGCGGTGGGCGTCGTCGCGCTCCTGGTGCTCGCCGCGGGGAAGATTTACCTCCGGAACAAACCGGTCGCACTTGTGGTCGTGATCGGCGGGGTAGTCGCCGCCTCGCAATGGGACCTGGCTTCTCACGGGGTGGGTCTGTTGGGAGCGATACCCCAGGGGCTGCCATCGGTGGGCCTGCCCGGCCTGACGCGCGCGGACATCAACCTCCTGCTGCCGCTGGCTTGCGCCTGTTTTGTGCTGGGTGCCGTCGAGACCGCCGCCATCGGACGGATGTTTGGTTCCAATAGCGGTCCCAGGCTCGATGCCTCCCAGGAATTCCTGGCCCTCGCCTCCGCCAATCTGGCCTGCGCGGCGGGTGGGGGCCTGCCGGTGAGCGGCGGCATGTCGCAGTCGCTGGTGAACAACTCCGCCGGGGCCAGGACGCCGGTGTCGGGGGCGCTTGCGGCGATGCTGTTGCTTCTGGTGGCGGTGTTCTTCGCCGGCGTCCTTCGATTCCTGCCTGAGCCGGTCCTCGCGGCCGTGGTGCTGATCGCGATCGGCGGCCTGTTTCACGCCTCCACCTGGCTGAAGCTGTTGCGCTGCGATCGCGTTGAGTTCTTCGTCGCGCTTGCCGCGCTGGTCGGGGTGCTGGGATCCGGGTTGCTGCGGGGGGTGCTCGTCGGGGCGGCGATCTCGCTCGTCCAGCTCATCCGCCGCGTCTCGCGCCCCCACGTGGCGCTCCTCGGCCGCATCCCCGGCACCCACCGCTTCTCCGATTGCGACCGGCACCTGGACAACGAGCTCACCCCGGGGCTCATGATCTTCCGTCCGGAATCCAGCCTGGTCTTCTTCAACATCGATTACATCCGGGACGCGATCACGTCGCGGATCGAGGCCGAGTCGGCCCCTCCGAAACTGGTGTTGATCGATCTCTCGGCCTCGCCGCTCATGGATCTCCAGAGCGCCATTGCGCTGGCGGGGTTGGCTGAACAGCTCCGGGGCCGGGGCATCCGGATGCAGTTGGCGGAGGCGCGCTCCGGCGTGCGCGATCGCCTTCGGGCGGCGGGATTGGAGACCCAGTTTGGCGACGCGGTGAGCCGGTTCGCCGCGGTCGCGGATGCGGAGGAGACCTTTCGGAAACAGGCGGGTTCAACGCCGCCGTCGAGAGCATCGTGATGAATGGCGCTTCAGCCGAAGGCGAGTTGACAATAACAAGAACTGACCCCTAGGGGGTTGGAAGTCGGACGGTCGCGGTGATGCCGGCGGGGATCGCCGCCTCGGCGTTGTCGAAGACGGCTTTGACCCGGACCAGGCCGCTCGCGGGGTCGGCGACGGGCGAGACGAAACGGATTTCGGCCTCGACGTTTCGCGGTCCGATTTCGCTCTCGAGACGCAACGCCAGACGCTGACCGACCCGAAGCCCATGGGCCCGGCCGGCCTCGAGATTGAGCACGAGCCAGCATCGACGCGTGTCGACGAGCCGGGCGATCGGGGTCTGTGGCTGGCAGCCCTCGCCCGGATCCAGGCCGAAGAGGTCGGCGATGACCCCCGGAAAGGGAGCCGTGATCTGCCGCCGTCGGAGCTGTTCCCGGGCGAGATCGAGTTCGGCCTGTGCAATCCGATGTTCGGCGCGGTGCTTGTCGAGTTCCTCCTGCGCCACCGAGCGGGTCCGGGCGGCCAGTTCCTCGGTCCTCCGGAGCACCTCGGCCGAATTCTCGAGAACCGTCTGGCGGCGCGCGACTTCGAGTTCCTCCATGCGCTTGTCGAGTTCGACGATGACCTGCCCGGCTTCCACGGAGTCGCCTTCCTTGAAGAAGTGTTTTCCGAGAATTCCGGCGACGGGGGCGGACAAGGTCGCATCGAAGTAGGCCTCGGTGAGGCCCTGGGTCTCGAACTCGGCGGGGGCGCCGGGCGCGGGTCGCGCGGGGGAACGGGCGGTGACTCGCGTCGCGGTGGGTGATTCAGCACCCAGGACGTCTCCCGAAGGGACCTGAATCGCGGCGAGCCCGAGGATGACCGGCATCCAATGTCGGGCCCGGCCCCGGAGGCTCCAGGGAGTTCGCGCGAATCGGGGCGGAGGGTCGGAGTGCGTGGCCATGCGGATGGGGATGGGAGTGGGATCGGTGGGCTTGTCTAGCGCGACGCGGGGTCGGGTGTCGCGTCCGGAACGGGCGCGGCCTGATCGGCGGCAACTCCGCTCGGTTTGAGGTAGAACTCGCGTCGGGATCCTTGCAGCCGTCGGAACGGGGAGGCCGGCATGGGGAGATCGCCGCTCATGGATTCGACGCCCCGCCGGACGAGATAAGTGCCGGTGAGGATGTCGAGGTCGATGATGGATTGGTGGTAGAGGACGACGGAGGCCAGGGCGGTGAGACGCGCGACGAGCAGGTCTCGTTCGACTTCGAGAACGCGCCGGGCGTCGACGCGGCCCACTTCGAGTCGGGCCAGTTCCGTGTCGAGGAGGGTGCGGTTGAGGCGGACGGTCGTCTCCGAATCGGCGATCGCGGCGTAACTGTTGCGGACGCGATGGAGGCTGGTCGCGAGCAGATTGGCGAGCTGGGTTTCGAGATCCTTGAGACTGAGGACGGCCGCGCTCTGGCGGTCGCGTGCGGCGGCGAGTTCGTGCCGGGATTTGGCGTCGCCGCCGAGCGGAATCCGCATCTCCGCCCCGACGTACCACGTCGGGAACTCGCCGGTCTTGACGGCGTCCCAGGATTCACCGGCGGTCTGGCCAAGGCCGTTCATCCCGTAACTGGCGCGGACGTCGAGTTGCGGAAGCCTCTGGTTTCGCGCGAACGCGACGCGGATGCCCTCCTGATCGATCCGTTTCCTCTGGGCGACGTAGTCCGGGTTGAAATCGAACAATGTGGGCCAGCGGTCCTCGAACTCGATCCGTTCGGGCGCGGCGGCGGCCGGGGGTTCGGCGGTGAGCACGCCCTGAAGGTCCCTTTCGGTGGTGGCGACGAAAGCGGCGGTCCGGGCGCGGGCTTCGACCAGCTTCTGCTGGGCATCGCGCCGTCCGTTGTTGCGTTCCGAGAGATCGGCCTCGGCCTGGAGCACATCGAGCTCGGACGCCTTGCCGGTCTCGGCGCGGATCCGGAAGTCGGCCAGCACGGTTTCTGCGACGCGCACCGACTCGTCGAACGTGCGGAGCTGTTCCTGGGCCAGGTAAAGGCCGAGGTAGGCGGATTCGGCTCCGCCGATCAGTTGGAGCAGGGCGCGGCGGTATTCCTGGCGGGCGATTTCGGCGTTGGAGTCCGCGATCCGCATGGCGAAGCGGGTGGCCGCGGCTCCGGCGTTCTTGAGCAGGGGTTGGACGATGTTCCCGCCGATGAAGGTCTCGAACTCGCCGTTGGTCCGGGCGCCGAACTGAAGGTTGTTGTGGATCTCGCGCAGGCTGTACCCGATTCGGACGCGGGCGCCGCTCGGGACGAGGAATTCGAGCGCCGACGTGTACGAGTTGTTGCGTTCATCGAACAGCGAACTTCCCAGGCTGACGACATCGCGGGCGGTGTTCTGCCGGGTGCTTTCGTTGTGCTCGACGTTGCCGACGAGCGCCGGTTCGAAGATGGCGCGTTCGGCCCGGGAATACAGATTCGTGGCGCGGAGCGAGGTCGCGTCGGCCTGGAGCTTCTCGCTGCGCTCCAGCACGAGCGCGATGTAGTTCGTGAGGGCGAGGGTCCACGCCCCGGCGGCGGATCCCGCCATCGTGGAGGCCGCCGGGAATGGGGATGGCGACGGGGGTGGGGTCGGTGACGGAGCCGAATCGGCGGCGCCGATGCGAAACAGGGTTCCTCCGAGGAGCAGCAACGCGACGGAAACAAGGCGGGCTTTGGACCTTCCGGACGATGGATTCGAGGAGGGTCGCAGGGGTCGCATGGGTCGCATGGGTCGTAAGGGATGTTTGGAGCGTGGATTCGTGTTCAGGAGCCGGGTGCGAACGCGAGGGATTCTTCGAGCCAGGTGTCGCTTCGGAGCACCTGTTGCCGTTGGCGGAAGGCGATCGATTGGGCTCGCGCCTGGGCTCGGGCGACCAGGGCGCCGGCCACCGGGGTGGGCGCGGATCCGACGAGGGATTGAATCCGCGCGGGCAGATAGCGGCGCACGAGGTCATCCTCGGCGCTGGCGAAGAGTTGGGCGCTGCCGGGATCGCCCTGGCGCGCCGCGCGGCCCATCAGTTGGCGGTCGACGCGACCGCTTTCGTGGCGTTCGGTGGCGATCACATGGAGGCCGCCGGCCGGGGCGACTCCACGTCCCAGGCGGATGTCGGTTCCGCGGCCCGCCATGTTCGTCGCGATGGTGATGCGGCGGCTTTCGCCGGCCATGGCGATCGTGGTCGCCTCGTCCGCGTGATGAACCGCGTTGAGCAGCCGGAATTCGAGCCCGTGCGCCTCGAGGAAACGGGCGAGCCGTTCGCTCGATGAAACCGTCCGCGTGCCCACGAGGACGGGCCGTCCGGTGGCGTGGACCGCGCGGATCGACTCGACCACGGCCTCCCATTTCGCGGTGGCGGTCGCGAAAAACCGGTCGGGCTGGCGGATCCGGATACAGGGTCGGTGGGTCGGGATGCGCAGCACGGGCAGGCCGTAGATCTGCCAGAACTCGGCCGCCGCTTCGAAAGCCGTTCCGGTCATCCCGGAGAGCCGGTGGAAAAGGCGGAAAAACCCCTGGAAACTCATTCGCGCGGCGGTTTCCGACGGGTCACTGAAGGCGACGCCTTCCTTCGCCTCGATCGCCTGGTGCAACCCCTGCTGCCAGGTGCGCATCGGTTGGGGACGGCCGGTTCCCTCGTCGACGATGACGATCTTCCCGTGGTCGACGATGTATTGCCGGCCCGGGAGGAAGAGTTCACGGGCGGACAGGGCTTGGCGGACCAGTTCATGTCGCCGATCGCGTCCCTGCCAGACCGCGGGAAGGTTGCGGCACGCCTCCGCGACGCGTTTCTCGCCGTCGGCGGTCAGATCGATCTCGCGGTATCGAAGATTGACCGTGTAGTCGACGTCGGGGGTCAGGAGCCGTGCGAGATCGCGGGCCTGGACGGTGGCCTCGCGAAGGCGGGGATTGGGAACGGGCCGGGAGATGATGAGGGGGGTGACGGCTTCGTCGATGAGAAGGCTGTCCGCCTCGTCGATGATGGCGGTGTGGAGACCCCTAAGGACGAGGCCGGCGAGTCGGCGCTGGGTGGGTGCCGGTTGGACGAGCGCCCGGATCCGGCGCTGGACGGGATCGGCGAGGCGGTCGAGCAGGAGCCGGTCGCGGAGGAAATCGGCGAGGACCTCGCGAGCTGTGACATAGGTGACGTCCGCCGCGTAGCCGCGCCGGCGTTCGGTTGGGGGCATTCCTCCGGTGACGTGACCGACGCGGATGCCGGCGAAGGTGTAAAGGGGTTCGAGCCAGTTGGCGTCCCGTTCGACCAGGTAATCGTTGGCGGTGACGACGTGGGTGGGGAGTCGAGACCAACCCGCGAGGATCGCGGCGAGACCGGCGGTGAGGGTCTTGCCCTCGCCGGTCGCCATTTCCGCGAGGAACCCCTGATGCAGGGCGAGCGCGCCGACGATTTGGACCGGGAAGGGATGCAGGTGGACGGTGCGCCGGGCGGCTTCCCGAAGGGCGGCCAGGGCGGGGATGAGGAACTCGTCGGCTTCCTCGCCGCCGCGACGGAAGCGGTCGCGGCACTCGTGCAGTCGCAGTTGGAGGTCGTGGTCGCGCAAGGATTCGAACTCCGGCGCCTTGTCGACCGCGGCCTGGGCGGTGACCTCGAGCGGGCGGCGGCATCCGGGGCGCCGGCGCCAACGACCCAAGAGATTGTGAACCGAAAGATCGAGTCCGTCGGGCAGGGGTTCCGCCTTCTTCCAGCTCCAATCGGTGGGGGCCTGGGTCACCATTGGTAGCGCTGTTGAAGGAGTTGACGCAGCCGGCGCCATCCCTGCTGAAGGAGCGGCTGGGGAGGCAGTTGAAAGCGCATTCGTCCCGTCTGTCCATCGGCGAGGCGGACCGGGGCATCCGGGAGCAGGGTGGCGCGGACCTCGAAAAATGGATCCGAAGTGCGGCGACCTTCGCGATCCTCCTTCTCCGTGGGGATGTCGCCTCCACCGAGCCAGCCCAGGATCGGTGTCGGCAAGGTTCGCGAATCACCGGGCACGATCCGAAGCCGCTCCACGTCGAGGGTTTCGGCCGTCTGTCCGTGAAGTCGGATCCGGGCGGACGCGAGTTCGGTCCGGAAAAGACGGTCGGCGTCGGCCTGCTGGACGACGGCGACGAACTCGAAATGATCCGGATCCAGGACGAGTCCGAGAGGGGATCCGCGCGGAAGCCATCGACCGACGAGTTCCTCGACCCCGGGCGCGCTCCACTGACCGTTGATCCGGGAGGCGACGCGGAGGTCCGCGACCTGCTGTTCGAGGCGCGACAACTGGTCGGCGAGGACGGCGCGGCGGGCTTCGAGCGGTTGTCGGTTCGCGATCTGCCCGGCGAGGGTCTGGCGAAGGCGCGCGTCGACTTCGGCGAGCGCGGCGCGGGTGGCGTCGAGGGCGTGCGTGAGTTCGGGATTCTCGAGTTCGAGGAGGACCTCGGCGGCTTTCACGGGTTGCCGGGCGTCCGCGACGATGCGTTGGAGGCGACCCGGGGATTCGGTGACGACGCGGGCGCGGTCGACGGATTGGACGATGCCGATGGCCGTGAAGGTGTTGGGGAAGGGGAAGATCGCGAGTGGGGCGACGACGAGGGCGACGAGGCACGTGACGACGGCGATGGCGCGGGGTCGGACGCGGTCGAGACGGGGGCTGGAGGCGAGGTATCGGACGAGGCGCAGGAGGGGTGCCGCGACCCAGGCGACGGCGCAGGTGGCGAGCATCAGGATACCGAGGAGCAGGTAGCGGTCCGCGACGGCGAGCAGGATCCCGCCGAAGACGAAGATGCGGTACACGCCGCTGGTGATGCCGTAGGTGAAGAGCCACGAGGCTTCGCGGAACGTTCGGGCGGGGGACTCCGCCGGGCGCACGCCGAAGAGGTGGTGTTCGAAGACGTGGCGCAGTTGGCGGTTGGCGAGTTGAGCGAGGTTGGGGATGCCGAGGAGATCGCTGAGAATGTAGTAGCCGTCGAAGCGGAGGAGGGGGTTCAGGTTGAAGAGGAGCGTGCTGACACTGGCGATGAACATCACGTTGTAGGCGACTCCGTGGAGGACACCCGGTCCGGTGTTGGCCCAGACGAACACCGCGAGGGCCGCGACGAACAGTTCGACGATCATTCCGCCGAGGCCGACGAGCACCCGTTGCCAGATCGACCGGAATCCCCAGCTCGACGTGACGTCGACGTAGGGAACCGGGGTGAAGATCATGAACAGGATGCCGAGCGTGTGGACCTCGCCGCCGAAGCGGCGGCAGATGAAGGCGTGCCCGAGTTCGTGGAGCGTCTTCAGGACGACGAGCGCCAGGTAGAGGAAGGGAAGGTTGGCGGGGGCCAGAACCCCTTGGTACTGGTCGAGGGCCGCGTCCCAGTTCTCGGCGAGCGTCTTGAGGCCGAGGACCATGACGGCGATCCAGAGCAGGGCGCCGATCCTGCCCAGGAATGGTCCGACGAGGGGCATCGCCCAGACGAGAAAGCGGTCCGGATCCACGAGGGGGATCCGGAAGAACATGATGTTCGTGAGGCGCGACTTCAGTTCGCGCTGGGATCGCTTCTTGTACCTCTGAAACAGGGCGTCGGTGTCCGTGGCGCGGTCGTAGTGGAGCAGGTTCGCCTGGTAGAGCTGTCCGAGCAGGCGGAGCGCGGCCTCCTGGCCGGGCGCTTCGTCGGGGAACCGTTCGAGACACTCCTGCCAGGCTTCGTCGACGGTCCGGTCGCGGCGCAGGCGCGCGACGAATTCGTAGGCGGGCGGGCGGAGGCGGAAGAACTGATTCGAGAGGGGGTCTTCGAGGACGTAAAAGCGTTCGCCACGGAAGGTCTGGCGACGGACGCGGACGCCGGGGCTGAGGGCGATGCGCCGCGAGGCGACCCGGTGCCACGATTCGGAGAAGGTTTCGTTCGGGCGGGCCATGACGGGTGCGATCAGGTCACCACCAGAGATGGAGGCGAAG
>JBFWOK010000157.1:0-15921 GCA_050250555.1 Limisphaerales bacterium | reverse complement strand
AATCGAGCCGGTGCCCTGAGCCATCCACCCTCGCCACCTCCTCCCATCACCCAACCTTTGTTCGCGCAACCATCACCCGGTTTTCAAACCGCTCGTTTTGCCCGGTGTCCTCATCGCTGCGCACAGCGCGCCCACATCCAGTCGAGAATCGTGCAACCGAGCTGGATCAACCGCCGGTCGCCGCGCTGTTTTCCTTCGTGCAGGATGAACCACGCGCACTCGATGGCGTGACCGGGATTCAGCGTGCGGCCGTCGTGGTGGTCGATGATGGAGCCGTCCGGGGCAACCATCTCCATCAACACCTGGGACTCGGTCTTGAGGAAGTCGCGTTCGATGTCCGCGATCCAACCGTCAATCCACTCGGTGCAGGTGCGGCCGGCCACGACCACATCGCCGAGGTTGGCGCGCAATTCCTGGGCGGTCACGATGCCGATCATCAGTGGGCCGATGCCCTTCGCGGGACGCGTCGGCTCGAATTTCGGCAGCATGACGCCCGGAGTGAAACTGAATCTCAGGTAGGTCTCGAAGTTTCCCACCGCATCGGTGGCGGCGCGCGAATCCCCGGCGGCTTTGGCGAAGGCCGCGTTGGCGATGGCGGCAAAACTTTCGCTGAAGACGTAGCGCCGCATGCGCAAGGGCTGTCCGTCGCGAGTGACGGAGAAGTACATCTTGCCGTCGGGCGCGTAGCCGTGTTGGCGGGAGAACTCCACGCAGCTGCGCGCCGCCTCCAGCCATTCCGCGCGCCGCTCCACCGTGTTGTGAAGGGTCGCAAACATCCAGCCGGCGCGGCCCTGAAACCAGACGGACTTGTCCGTGTCGAGAACTGTGCCGTCGCGGTCCAGACAGGTGAGGATACCCCCGTGCTCCCGATCCAACCCGTGTTTGAGCCAGAACGGAATGACGTCGTCGAGCAGGGTGTGGCGGTACGACTCGCGCAAGCGGGACAAATCATCCGGATGGGTGAGGTGCATTACGGGGGCACTTGTGATCGGAAGGGGCGCTGGCAATCGCCAGAAGCGGCCAGCTTGTCTGCGCTCTCGCTTTCCGTGGCCATCGGTGAGGTGTCACCTTGCGCTTCCGCCTACGGGTTGGCGGTTTTGGAGTCAGTCGCGGGTGATTCGGCCGTCAGCCAATCGAGGGTGAATCGCGCGAAGACGATGCGCTCCGCGTCGTCGGTTTCAAACAGGCAGCCGAGGGTCCCGTCCGGCAGCGCCGTGAGCACGCTGTAGGCGAAGCTGCCCGGAACAAGGACCCTTTTCACCGGCCAGCTTTTGCCTTCGTCGTAGCTGAGATACACGGTGCCGGTATCGCGCTTCGTGCTGTCGGGGCCGGAGTAGAGGATGCGGCTCCGGCTGTCCTTCCCGGGGAACGTGTAGCGGAGGATGGATGCCATGCAGCCGGGGTCGCGCAGCGCGGGATCCTCCTCGATCCGCGACCACGTCACCCCGCCATCGTTGCTCACAGCGATTTTGCGGAGAGACCTGCCGGCCCATTTCCGGCTGTTGAGGAGCACCGATCCGTCGGCGAGTTCCACCATCTGCACTTCGTTCACCAGGCTGATCTCGCCGCCCTTGCCATTGGATACGCGGCAACCGGGCGCGGGTTGGCCGAGTTTCCAATTCGCGCCGCCGTCGTCGCTATAAACCGCCAGCACGTTCCAGAGATCGAACGGACCTTCATTGAACGGCATGAGCAACCGCCCGGCGTGGGGCCCGTGGCGAAGCTGGATGCCGATGCCCGGCCCGCTCGCGACGATGGTCACCCGCGTGGGTGTTTTGGTGGTGCGAGTGACATCCCGAGGTTTCGACCAGGTCGCGCCGTCGTCGTCGGAGTGGACCAGGTAGTTGCGCACGATCGCCGGACCGTCGAGGCCGGGCCGGATGTTTCCATCGCGTTCGCTGAAACCGGCGGGATACGACTGATACATCACCAACACGCGCCCGGTCCTTTCGTCGACCACCGCGCAGGGATTGTTGAGGCAGTTCGCGCCGTCGTCGGCGATGACGGCTTGCGCGCCCCACGTGCGCCCGCCGTCCGCGCTGCGTTTGAGGATGAGCTTGTTGTTGGCCTGGTCGGCGTGATGCGCGCGGCCCTCGGCGAAGGCGAGGACAGTGCCCTGCTTCGTGACGACCGCCGACGGGATGCGGATGGACTTGAATCCGTCCTTGCCCGCGATGAAGACGTCGGACAGTTCCGGTTCGCCCGCCATCGCGATGGCGATTGCGGAGATGAAGGCAAGGAGTCCCGGCAGGGACTCTCGTTTCTGTGTCATGGCGTTTGAGCGTTGGCGAATGGACAAATGGACCGGTATTCAGCCGAGAATGTGAGCCATGGGCGCCGCGGTCGCCGCCTCCCGGAACAACGGATTGTCGCCCGAGAGAGGCCGATGGATCGGGGCTTCCCGAACTCGTTCCGTCGCGGATTCCCCCTCATTTCGCGATCCTGGCCAACTCCTCGACCATGCGGGCGAAGCACTTCGACTCGGTATGGTCCGGGTTCCTGGTGTTCCGCGCGGGTTTGCGGCCGAAATGCTCATCCAGGAAGCTGCTCGAACCGGACCACACGGTTTGCACGACGCCCAGGAAGTGCTCTCGCAGCTTCGGGTTGGAGACTTCCCGCAAGCGCGCCATGTCCCGGACCTGGGCGGCCGCCACATCCGGGTTACGCCAGGGGCAACTCACCACATCGAACCCCTTCATCGCAAAATAGGCCGCTGTCGGTTCGGCACGCTCGTAGTGCCAGTCGCAGATCACGACGTCCTTGGGAATCAGGTCCACCGCCCCGTGGGTGTCGTTGAAGCTGGCCTCCCATTCGCCCAATCCGGACTCCTTGCCCTCGAGCAAACGGTCCCCCCAGAGCCACAGCTGCCTGTTGGCGGGTCGAAGATGATCGCGAATGGCCCGCACCTCATCCGCGAACAGTTCCGCCTTGTTGCGTCCTCGACACCGCGGGCACTGGTCTTCGCCGAGGTAAAAGACCTCGTCCAATCCCGCGTGGAACGCGTCGGCCTCAAACGCGTCGCACACTTCATCGACCAGCGCGAAGACCACCTCGTGCACGTCGGGGTGCCGCGGACAATAGCTCTTGCAGTAGAGGCGGTCGGGATTGGGCCAGGCGTATTTTTCGGGAAACTTCACCGCCGGTGTTTCGTCGAACTCCGGATGGACCGTCAGGAGCCGGCCGCAGTTCGATTGCCACGATTGGTGGCCCAGCAGATTGACCAGGGGAACGATCCGGATTCCGTGTTGTTTGCAGGCCGACGCGATCTTTCGGGCCTGTTCCCGGGAGAGGCCGTTCGGGTCCGCCATCTCCGGCCGGCTGGTGAACTGGAAGCCGTAGTCCACGCGAAGAATGAGCACGTTGACCGATCGCGCAGCCAATCCCTGTTCGATGAAGGTGATGAATTCATCCACGCGCCGGGGAGGGGGAGCCTGGATGCAGAAGCCGCGCACGGGCAGCGTGGAGTCGATGGGTGACTCGGCTGCCTTGAGCGGCAACACGGCGTGCAGCAGGAAGAGGTAAAACAGTCTTTTCATCGTGTCCTCGGTTCTCCTGGACACTTCACGCGTGCGGCGGCGATTTCAAACCTCTTGCCGGGAATAGTCCCGCCCGTCCGGAAACCGGCTTCCGTTTGGGAACCAGGTCGCTAGGGTTCCGTGCCGTGGAAGCCCGCCATCATGGCGCATTCCAGATCCCGAACCATGTGACATGAGCCGTTGGACTACAGCGTTGTGGGCCGTCGTGTTTCTGGTCCTCGGGGCGTTTCCCGTCGCTGTCCGAGGCGATGCGTCCAGGACGGAAACGGGGACGGCGCAGAACCAGAACCACTGGGCGTTCCGGGTGTTGAGTCGTCCGGCGATTCCCGGAATTGTGTCTCCCGAGCGCGCGCGGACGCCGGTCGATCGGTTTCTCGAAGTCGCCGCTGCGGTCCGGGGATTGTCGATGGGGCCCGAGGCGGATCGCGCGACCTTGATCCGGAGGGTTGCGCTCACGGTGACCGGGTTGCCGCCCTCGCCGGAGGAGGCGGTGGCGTTTCTGAGCGACCACCGGCCCGGCGCGTACGAGCGGATGGTGGAACGGTATCTCGGTTCGGAGCGTTTCGGCGAAAGGTGGGGCAAGCTCTGGCTCGACGCGGCGGGGTACGCGGATTCGAATGGGTATTTCAACGCCGACACCGATCGCCCCTTGGCCTATCGGTACCGGGACTATGTGATTCGCTCGACGAATGACGACGTGCCCTTCGACCGTTTTGTTCGGGAGCAGATCGCGGGGGACGAACTGTCCGGGTGGCGTCCGGGGGAACCGGCGGATGCCGACGTGATCGCGAAGCTCGTGGCCACCCATTTTCTGAGGAACGGCCAGGACGGCTCGGGCGAAAGCGATGGCAATCCGGACGAGGTGCGGGTCGACCGGTATCACGCCTTGGAATCGACGATGCAGATCCTCGGCTCGTGCCTGCTGGGGGTGACGGTTCAGTGCGCGAAGTGTCACGACCACAAGTTCGAGCCGTTCAGCCAGGAAGACTACTACGCATTCCAGGCGTTTCTCTACCCGGCATTCCACATCGAGAAATGGGTCAAACCCAACGAGCGGGTGATCACGGCCGCGCTGCCGGGAGAGCGGGAAGCGTGGAAAGCGTCCGAAGCGCGACTGGATGCCCGTCGGACGGAAGTCGAGGGCGCGTTCCGGAACTGGTATTCCGAGAATCGGATTCGGGGTCGCGTTCTGTTCGAGGACGGTTTTGACGAGGGGAGCGACGCGTTGACGAATCGTTGGTCGAACACCGCGCCGGGGGACCAGTCTCCGGGCGGAACCGTTCCTGTTTCGTTCGATCCCGCGGTGGCGCCGTCGGCGTCGATTCGCGAAGGCTCGCTCGTCATCCGCGAAGGCGGGGGGGCGGGGGATCGGTGGCTCTCGACCCGTCAGGCCTTCCCTTGGCGGCCGTCCGAAACCGGCGCCTGGATTCAAGTCACATTCGATCTCAAGGCGATTCGACTCGATGAGGACTCAAAGGACTCGGAGCGGGTGGGCTATTTCATCGCCATGCACGATTTCGATGACAGTTCGGCGATCTCGGGCGGCAACCTGCTGATCGACGGCAACCCCGCGGGCGCGAGCCAGGTGCATGTGGACTATCCGGGGGCTGATTCCAAGGGACGCGGAGAGATCGGGGGCATGGGATACAAGGCGGGTCGGAATTACGGTGTGCGGGTGACACGGGCTTCGGACGACGACCTGACGCTGGAACACCTCGTGGACGGCGCGCCTGACGGCAGGACACTGAACCTGAGGTCGGGAGACCTGACCGACGGCGGGTTTGGATTCGAGTACTGCTGCGGTCGCAGCTTTGTCGTGGACAACGTTCGCGTGGAGGTGGCGGACCTTTCGGATCCCGATTGGGTGAAGCGGCAGGATGCGTTCCGAGTGGCGGAGGAGGACAGGCGGCGGAATCGGGACGCCGAGTTGAAGGAGGTTGCGCGGGCGCGCGCGCCGGAGCCCGGGCGGATTGCGTGGGTCTCGGACGTGGTTGCGGAGCGGCCGTCGGTTCCGCTGCTGAAGCGAGGGAATCCAAAGACTCCGGGAGAGCCTGTGGAACCGACGTTTCCGGCGTTTCTCGGGGGAGCCGGGTCCGGGGCATGGGTGATTTCCTCCACCAATGGGACGACGACCGGACTGAGGACGAAGTGGGCGGAATGGCTGACCGCGCCGGGCGGGCGGGCTTCGTCCCTGTTGGCCCGGGTGGCCGTGAACCGGATCTGGCAGGCTTATTTCGGCGAGGGTTTGGTCTCGACCCCGGACAACCTGGGTATCTCGGGCGCGCGTCCCACTCACCCGGAACTCCTGGAATGGCTGGCGTCGGAATTCGTGGCGTCCGGTTGGAGTCAGAAGGCGATTCACCGGCTGATCGTGAACTCGGCGGCTTTCCGCCGGAGCAGCGTCACAAGCGCGGAGTCCGTGGAAAGGGATCCGGCGAATGCCTCGTTGACTCGATTTCCGATGCGCCGGCTCGACGCGGAAGCGGTGCGTGATTCGATGCTGGCGGTGAGCGGCCGACTGGGATCGAAGTCGGAGGGTCCGTATGTTCCGACGACGCGGAATGGCGATGGAGAGGTCGTGGTGGATGAAGGCCGTCCGGATGCGTTTTCGAGAAGCGTGTTTCTCCAGCAGCGGCGGACCCAGGTGGCGACGATGCTGCAGTTGTTCGATGCGCCCGCGATCGTCTTCAACTGCACCCGGCGCGCTTCAACGACGATGCCGCTTCAGTCGCTGGGCCTGCTGAACTCGGAATTTGCCGTCGCGCGGGGGCGCGACTTCGGGGAACGGATCCGGCGGGAGGGCGGGGACGACGATGCGTCGCGCGTCCGGCGGGGTTTCCTGCTGGCGTTCGGGAGGGAGCCCGACAAGGCCGAATCGCTGATGGCGCTCGAATTTATCGCCAGCCAACGGAGCCACCATGAAGCCGCGGCAGCCAAGGATGTCGATGTCCGGACGTGGGCGGATTTCGCGCAGTCCCTGATGGCGATGAACGCGTTTCTTTACCTGGAATGAAATCGACCTCGTTTGATCTTTGGAGCCGTCGGGCCTTTTTGGGTCGCACGGCGGGAGGACTCGGGGGTCTGGCGCTCGCGCACCTTCTGGGTTCGGGAGCGAACGCGACTCCGGGCGGGGGGGAATCGGTTGTCGGGGTGGCGGAGCTCGGGCTTCCACGTCCGAGAGCGAAGGCTGTGATCAGCCTGTTCCAGCATGGCGGGCCGAGTCAGATGGATCTCTTCGACGAGAAACCAGCGCTGAATCGGTGGCATGGGAAGCCGTTCCCGGGCGGGGAACTCGAGATCCATTTCGACAAGCAGGCGGGCAACGTGCTGGGAGCCCCGTACTCCTTCCGTCCGTGCGGTCGAAGCGGGATTTCGCTTTCGGAACTCCTGCCGCACACGGCGCGAATCGCTGACGACATCACGCTGATCCGGTCGATGACGACGGGTTCGGTGGATCACGAATCGGCGCTTCGGATCATCCACACCGGCCGGTTTCTGGCTGGGTTGCCGACGATCGGATCGTGGCTGCTTTACGGATTGGGGACGACCAACGCGAACCTGCCGGCCTACGTGGTGCTCGGGGATCCCGATGGCCTGCCGGTGGACGGGGAGCGGAACTGGTCCGCGGGATTCCTTCCCGCCGTTTATCAGGGCACGCCGTTTCGGAGCGGAACCTCGCCGGTCTTCCACCTGTCGAATCCGGCGGGAATGGGGGCTGGGGCGAGGTCGAACCAGTTGGCGTTCCTGGAAGCCATGAATCGCCGCCACGCCGCGCGGCATCCGGAGAATTCGGAATTGCCCGCGCGAATCGCGAACTTCGAAACGGCGGCGCGGATGCAGGCGTCGGTGCCGGAGGCGTTGGATCTTTCCGGCGAATCGGCCGAGACCCGGCGGCGTTACGGATTGGAACGGCCGGAGACGGAGGAGTACGGGCGTCGTTGTCTGATCGCGCGCCGCTTGGTGGAGCGCGGCGTCCGATTCGTGCAGTTGTTTCTTTCGGGTCAGCCGTGGGACACGCACGACAAGAACGCGGAACGCCTCAAGGGTTTGTGCGCCAGGACCGACCAACCGAGCGCGGCGCTCGTCGAAGACCTCAAGCAGCGGGGAATGCTCGAGTCGACCGTGGTGCTTTGGACCGGGGAGTTCGGAAGGCTTCCGGTTTCCCAGGGGAAGGATGGTCGCGATCACAATCGGCACGCGTTTTCCACGTGGGTTGCGGGCGGTGGATTCAAGGCGGGGTACGTCCACGGGGCCACCGATGAGTTTGGGTACCGGGCGGTCGCGGATGTGGTTCGGGTGCCGGATTTCCACGCGACGCTGCTGCACACGCTCGGGATCGATCATCGGGCGTTGACCTTTCCCCACGAGGGACGCGAGGCGAGTCTGACGGACTTCGAGGTGACCGATGCGCGGGTGGTTCCCGCGTTGCTGGGGTGACCGCGTTTGGGCGCCTGCGGGGGCCGATGCGGCGCCACGGTCATCGCGGTCCGGGCGCCGCGGGAAGGATGACCTGGAATGTCGTGCCCTGGCCCAAGGCGGATGTGACGGCGATGCCGGCGCCCATTTCCTTGGCGAATTCGTAGACCATCGAGAGCCCCAGTCCCGTGCCGCGGCGGCTGCTGAATCCCTTGGTCGTGAAGAACGGTTCGAAGATGCGGGGGAGATTCTCCGGCGGGATGCCAATCCCGCGATCGCGGACGGTCAGACCGACGTAGCGCGCAGCCTGGATGGGTTGGAGGCAGCAATCGTCGGGCGGCTTGGAGAGCGTCGAAACGGCGATCTGAACGGTCCCGTGGAGGTCCATGGCCTCGTCGGCGTTCTGAATGAGGTTCAGGAGGATCTGCTGGAGCATCTCAGGCTGGGCGAGGGCGGTGGGGGGTGGAGTGGACGGCGGGATGAACTCCAGGCGTCCGGGAAGGCGTTCCTCCATGAGCCGGATCGTCTGTCGGACCGCCTCGACGGGTTGGATCAGTTTGCGGGCCGCGGTGGCGTCGCGGCTGTACCCCAGCATGGCTTTGACGAGGCCCGCGCCCTGCTCGACGGCGGTCTTGATTCGCACGAGCCGCTGGCGCGCCTTGTCGGCGTCGTGAAGCTGCGATTCCAGGAGTTGCGCGGAACCCTTGATGATCGAGAGGAGGTTGTTGAAGTCGTGGGCCACTCCGGCGGCGAGGGTTCCCAGGGCCCGCATCTTGTGACTTTGCAGGAGATCCGCGTTGGCCTTCTCGAGCGCGGCCGAGCGTTCCGCGACCTGCCGTTCCACCTCGGCGTAACTCTGCTTGAGCCGGGAGTATCCGTGGACCGCCTGGGAAATCAGCGCGATCGCAAGAAGCGCGAGTCCGGCCGACGCCAGGACCAGCCGGGGATCCTTGAACCAGGGGAGCATCACGGCGAACTCGTACACCGCGGTGGGTCCGTCCGCGTTTCCGGTGGGATCCAGGGCGCGGGCCTCGAACCGGTGCGTCCCGGAGGAGAGATTGGTGAACTGATCGCTGCTTGCGGCGCGCCAAATCGACCAGGGACCGTTGTCGAGCCGCCACGAAAACAGAAGGCGACCGGCGGGCGTGTAGCGCCACTGATCCTCGCCCCCGACGACGAAGCGCGCGCGGTTTTCGCCGGCCCGGATCGGCAGGTCGGCGTCGGAGATCAGAGCCCGGGGCGAGTCCGTGTCCGCGGTGATATCCAGCGCGTACAAGCCCCGCGCGGTCCCGGCCCAAAGCCGACCGGAGCCGTCGGCGAACACCGAATACACGACGCCCGAGGGAAGTCCCTCCTCCTCGCCCAGGACGAACCAGGAACGATCCCGGTACCGGTGGAGCCCGCTGGCCGTGGCGATCCAGAGCGTTCCATCGAGCGTGGGATGGATGGCGTGAACACGTTCCATCCCGCGGCGCAGGATCCGCCAGGATTTACCGTCGAACTCCCGGAGAACGTCCGCGCCACCGACGAGAATCCGTCCGTCGGGAAGCTCGACACCCGCGAGGGCGCCGTCGAAGGGGAGGCTCGTCGTTTCGGAGTCGAGGACTTCGAACCGTTTCCATTGTCCGCCGCGTCGCAACGCGATGCCCCGGGGGCCACCGATCATGAGCTCACCGGCCCGCGTGGGAAGCACGAGGGTCAGCCTTCCGAGTTCGGCGTGATCCGCGGGCAGTTCAGCGAAGGGTCGGACCGCGTTCCCGTCGAAGGCCGCCAGCCTGTCATGGCCCGGCGCGGGCGGTTGAAGGACGAGACGGCCGTCGGGAAGGATTCCGACCGGCAGGGCGCCGGATTCCAGCCAGGAGGGATGAACCCGATGGCCGGCGACGTCGAACACATGGTTGGTGGCATCGGCGCGGACGAGCACCGACCCGTCGGGGAGGGGGTAGAGCTTTTCGTCCTCGCCGGGGGTTTCCTCTTCCGGAGGGGTGCGGAAGCGGGTGGCGCGCCAGGCGATTTCATCGAACCAAAGCACCGAGTTGGGGGATACGGCGACGAGTCGGCCGCGGCGGTCGCTCGCGATGCCTTGGACCGCGCCGATCTCGGGATCAAGGCCTGGCACCGGACGCCAGGGCAGGGGCGCGATGCGGAAAAGTCCCTCGGACGTGGCAATCCACGCGGCACCGCGCGGTTCGAGGGCGATATCCGCGACGCGCCCGACCCGGAGGACGGGCACGGGGCGGAGGCCTTCGGGATGTCGCTCGAATTGGAAGACCGTGCCTGAAGTGTGTCCCCACAGTTCGCCGTCGGGCCCCGACCAGGCCTGGCGCAGGTTCTGGCCCGGCACACTCCAACGCTCCCAGTTCGCCTGCGTGAACCGGAGGACCAGACGCTCATGGGATACCCGGTCGTCGGCGCTCAGCACGACGCTCCCGTCCCGGCCTTCGAACGGCCGCTGCAATTCCGTGGCGCCCAGGTTCTCCGGGACGACGAACTCCTCGAAACGCGTGCCCGACCGGATGTGCCGAAGCGGGGCGGGGATGCGGATAAGCCCCCGGGCGCCGGAAATCCAGGCGCCATCGTCCCGGGCCGAGTTGAGTTCGATGAAACGCCCAAGGGAGGTTGCCGACGCCTGCAGGATGACCCCGGATCTGTGGTCGTTGGCGTCGTATTCCATGATTCGATCCGGGAGGAGGATCAGAACTCGGTGGCGGTCGAGCGGGAGAAGGGGAATCGGGCGGATGGCGCGCAGCGGGTTGGCGCGGAATTCGGCGGCGATCTCGGGGATCGGATGGCTGTTCCAGCCCTGGCCGGTGTTGTCGAGAAGCCCCTCCGGAGTGACACACCAGAGCTGCTCGCTACGGCTCTCGTGGACGCGGCTGACGGCGCCCACCGTGTTGGAGACGGATGTCACCGAGAAGCCGTCGAGCCGTGCCAGGGGCAGGGAAGGCGCATGCGTCGTGAGGACGCGCCCGCGCGGACCCAGCGTCACGCCCAGAGTCGCCGATTGCGGAAGTCCGTCGACGCTTCGCCAAGCGGCGATTCGCGGTTCGGCTTTGACCATCGGCGCGACGAGCGTCAACAGGGCGCCGAGAAACGTCGCCAACCCGGCTCTGAAGGACGGGTGGACGCGGCCATGAGACCGAGGGGTCACGGCGCGGAGCGTAGCACCCAGCCCCGGCCAAGGGCCATCCCGTGCGATTCGATTCCGATTCCAATCTCGGCACCGATCCCGACCGCGCAGGACTCCATGTACCGAGATTCTCTCACGGAAGCACTGAGACACGGAGATTTGAGGACGGATTCCGTCCCCCTCCGTGCCTCCGCGCCTCCGTGTGATGCCTTTCGGGTTCACGATCCCAACGCGTGCCCGAAAGGCGGAGATCTCAACGATCGATCCGACGCAGATGCGTTCGGATGGAAGGCAAGGAATTGATTGAACTACCGGGCTCGATCGGCGATCTATCGACGGTGCGCGTGTTGAGAATCGCGATGGGCACATGGGTGGCACTTGTTTGGGTGTTGCTCTCTTCCCACTGCAAACTCGAGGGGATCCCCGGGTTCGAATTTCTTCATTGCGCGGTCGACATCGGTCATGACTCGGCTGAGTCCGAGGAAAGCGGCGGTGATCCGTGCGAGGACTCCGGGTGCTGTTCCTTCGAGACGGCTCAGTACCACGCGAACCGCCACCAGGACGTCGCGGCGATATTTCCCGCCGCGATGATTTCCGCGGCTGGGTCCGGGGTTGCCCAGGATCGGGTTCCCCGAGGGGATGGTCTTCCTGTTCCCACGATGGCTCCGCCCGAACTATCAGGTTCGTGGAGGTTCTTCTCACGCGCGGCGCTTCCTCCCCGTGCTCCGTGTTTCGCTTCCTAGCTGGTCTTCCGCCCGGTTTGGCACTGTTCGTTCGCTCCCGATTCTGAGGGAACGCGGCGCCGTACCCGGGATGAACCGACGTGGTTCGAAGTCCCGTAGTTCAGCCGAAGTGAATCCATGAAGTCGAAATGTTCCCCGAGGCGGCGCCATCCGTTGGCGGTCGCGCCGCTGGTCATCCTCTTGATGACCTCCCCCGATGCCTGGAACCAGGAGCCGGCCGCTCCGGCGATCCCGGCGCCCGAATCCTCGTATTCCCTTGAGGCGCTTGTGGCGGAGGCGTTGGAAAAGAACCCTGAGTTGCGGTTCTACGATGCCGAGATCCTGGCGGCCAAGTCGGGTCTCAAGACCGCGGGACTCCTCCCCAATCCCGAACTCAGTGGCGGTGTGGGCGTCAATCGCCAGCGTTTTGGCGGATTGAGCGCCGAAGGTGTGGCCTGGTCGGTGTCGGTCGTTCAGCCGTTCGAGTGGCCCGGTCGCATCTCCCTGCGCAAGGCGATCGCCAACCATGACATCGAACTGGCGCGACTCGGCCGCGACCGATTCCGGTCCGCGTTGGCCGGTCGGGTGCGGACTCTCGCGTACGGACTGTTTGCCGCGCAGGAGAGGTCCGCGGCGGCCACGGAGGTGGCGGAGCGGTTCAGGTCCCTTCGCGAGACCCTCGTTCAACGGGATCCCGCGGGGCTGACACCGCTCCTCGAGATGCGAGTCATTGAGGCGACCGAAGTGAATGCCCAGCGAAGGGCTGGCGCGGCGGAAGTCGCCCTGCAGTCGGCGCTCCTGGAACTGAATCAGCTTCGCGGCGCCGCCGTGGGCGCGCCCCTGGTCGTGAGCCCGACGCACCTCACCTTCCCGCCTCCGAAGGATCGGACCGAGTGGGTGGCCCTGGCGTTGGCGAACAGTTTCGAACTGAAGGCGCGCGCGCTGGAACTGGAGCAGCAGGGGTTTCGCGTGGACCTTGCCCGGAACGAGCGCTACCCCACGCTGAGCATCGGTCCGAGCTACTCCGTTCAGGAAGCGGGGACCGAGGAACAGCGGATTCTGGGCGTGGGCATTTCGCTGCCCCTGCCGTTGTGGAATCGGAACAAGGGAAACATCGACGCCGCCGCGGCGCGCCGGACGCAGGCCGAAGTCGCGTTCAGCATCAGCGAACGCGAAACGGTGAGGAACGTCCTGGAAGCGGCCATGACCTACGAAACCAAACGGCGTGAGATCGGGAACTGGCGCCCGGATTCGGTCGGCCATTTCAGGAACGCCGCGGAGGTGGCGGACCGCCATTACCGGCTTGGGGCCGTGCCGATCTCGACCTATGTCGAGCTTCAGAAGCAGTACCTGGACGCTGTGGAGAGCCTTCTCGACACTCAGAAGGAGGCGCTCGAAGCGGCGGCCCGGCTTGAGACACTCACGGGCGTTTCCGTGCAGCCTTCGCCGGCCGTCCCCACGGAGGATCGGCCGTGAAGACCACATGGTTCATGGAGAGCGAAGACCTCCAAAACCTGGACGCGAGTTTGGACCATGAACCGGGTCTTTTGGAGTGCGGTGCTCCGCACCGCTTTGGAAGGGCTCGAAATGCCGGGGCGCTGTGCGTCGATCCAAAGCGGCGCCGAGCGCCGCACTCCATATGGGGACGGTTCATGGGAAGGCTGCCCGCGTTGCTGATCTCGGCGGCGTTGCTCGGCGGTTGCGGCCGCAATCCCGAGGCCGCCGGCGGCCGCGATCACAGCCAAGAGAAGGAAGCCGGCGAAGACCACGATCATGACCACGAGCATGGTCCCGACTCGGACCACGGCGAGGCCTCCCATTCCGGCGCCACCTTCGAGGACGGGAAGGGTGTCGTGGTCATGGACGAGACGCGTAGGATCCTCGGTGTCCAGGTCGCGGAGGTGGCCCTCCGGGAGATTCCGAGTCGGATCGGGCTGATGCTGCAGGTGTTCGGGGAGAAGCATCGTCACCCTTTGGATCCAGAGGATCACACGGGCTGCGACGTCCACGGTTCCGGGTTTGTTTCCATGGAATCGTCGTTGGTGGTGAGGCCCGGCCAACCGGTGGTGTTGCCGAGGGGCACGAACGCGCCTCTGGGCGGCGTGGTGATTTCGGTCCAGAAAGCCGTCACCCTGGGCGAATCCGAGATCGTCATCGGCGTGTCGAATGCCATGGCCATTCTGCGCGCCGGAGAGTTCGTTCCGGCGCGGATCGATCTGCCACGCGGCGAGCCGGTGCCCGCGATCCCGGCATCGGCGCTTCTGCGAGCCTCCCAGGGCACCTTCGTCTATGTCGTCCGCGGGGAAGCCTTCTCCCGGATCGCGGTCCAGGTCGGTTCGGAGGCCGACGGATGGGTGGAGATCCGGGAGGGCCTGTCCGCGGGCGAACGGGTCGTGACCCAGCCGGTGAGGACGCTCTGGCTCATCGAACTCCGTGCGACCAAGGGCGGCGGACACTCCCACTGACCATGCTCGACCGCCTCCTTGAGTTCGCCGTCCGCCAGCGGGTGTTCGTGGTGCTGGCAACGCTTGTCTTCGTCGGGATTGGGCTGCGGTCGGCCTGGATGCTTCCCATCGACGCGGTGCCGGACATCACCAACGTCCAGGTTCAGATCAACACGGCCGTTCCGGCCTACGCCCCCGAGGAAATCGAGAAGCTGGTCACCTTCCCGATCGAGAATGAGATGTCCGGAATCCCGGGCGTGACCGAGCTGCGGTCGCTCTCCAAGTTCGGGCTTTCGCAGGTGAACCTCCTCTTCGAGGACGGCACGGACATCTATCGGTCGCGGCAGTTGGTGAGTGAACGGCTGCAGATGGTGCTGGATGAACTGCCGCCGGGACTGACGCCCAAGCTGGCGCCGATCTCCACGGGTCTCGGTGAGATCTTCTACTACGTGGTCGAGTACGCTCCCGACGCGACGAACCGGCCCCCGGGCCGAGTCGCGCAGCTGATGGAACTCAAACTCATCCACGACTACGTCATCCGGCCACGCCTCCGTTCCACGCCCGGGCTGGCTGGGGTCAACGCCACCGGCGGCTACGAGAAGCAGATCGTGGTCCAGCCCAACCCGGACAAGCTCAAGAGCGTTGGCATGTCCTTCGGCGAGATCGCCGATTCCATCGCTGAGAACGTCGACAACGCGGGAGGCAGCGTGATCCAGGTGGGAGGGGAGCAGGTCACGGTCCGTGCCGCGGGCAGGGTCCGGACGCCGGAGGAGATCGCGAGGTTGCCGCTCAAGTTTGGCGGACGGGCATCACCACTGAGGGTCGCGGACGTGGCTGAGGTCGTCGTGGGAAACGCCGTGCGGACGGGTGCGGCGACCTACAATGGCGAGGAAGCCGTGCTCGGGGCGGCGTTGATGCTGGCGGGGGAGAACAGCCGGGTGGTGGCCAGGGCGGTCGAGGCCAGGCTCCGGGAGATCGCCACCGGACTTCCGGCGGGCGTCGAGATCATTCCGGTGTACGACCGGACCGTGCTCGTGGACCGGACCATCCGGACGGTCGAGACAAGTCTGTTCGAAGGCGCGGTTCTCGTGGTGGTCGTTTTGCTCCTCCTGATCGGCAACTGGCGTTCGGCATTGATCGTGGCGCTCGCGATTCCCCTGTCGTTGCTCTTCGCCATGACGGGGATGGTGCAGGGGAGGATCTCGGGAAATCTGATGAGCCTGGGGGCCATTGACTTCGGGCTCATCGTCGACGGCGCCGTGGTCATGGTGGAGAACATCGTCCGGCATCTGGCGGCAAAGCAGCACAAGCTGGGACGACGGTTGTCGGCGACGGAACGGGTTCACGAAGTGCTGGCCAGCGCGAAGGAAGTGGCGAGCCCGATGTTTTTCGGGGTGCTCATCATCACGGTCGTCTACGTCCCGATCCTCGCGCTGACCGGCATCGAGGGGAAGATGTTCAAGCCGATGGCGCTCACGGTCATCCTGGCGTTGGTGGGCTCCCTGGTCCTCGCGTTGACCCTCATGCCGGCTCTGTGCTCGTGGCTGCTCTCGGGGGACCTCCAGGAGAGGGACAGCTTCCTGGTCGCCTGGGCGAGGCGGATCTATTCCCCGGTCCTCCGGTGTTCGCGTCGATTCCGGTGGTGGGGCCGGGGCGCCGGTGTCGCCGGGGGT
>JBFWOK010000156.1:0-16066 GCA_050250555.1 Limisphaerales bacterium | reverse complement strand
GATCCGTGAGATCTGCTCGGTTGTCCACGCGGCGGGGGGGCAGGTGTACATGGACGGGGCGAACATGAACGCGCAGGTGGGGTTGACGAGTCCGGCGGCGATCGGCGCGGACGTCTGCCATCTGAACCTGCACAAGACGTTCTGCATTCCGCATGGCGGGGGCGGGCCCGGGGTTGGACCGATCTGTGTGGCGGAGCATCTGGTCCCCTTCCTGCCCGGTCATTCGGTGGTGGACGTGGACCCGGGGCGGGGTTCGGCGATTGGCGCGGTGAGCGCGGCGCCGTGGGGAAGCGCGAGCATTCTGCCGATTCCCTGGATGTACATCGCCATGATGGGGGCGGAGGGCCTGGTGGAGGCGACGAAGGTGGCGATTCTGAATGCCAACTACATCGCCAAGCGCCTGGAGAACCATTTCCCGACCCTCTACCGGGGCGCTCAGGGCGTGGTGGCGCACGAGTGCATTCTGGACCTGAGGCAGTTCAAGGCCGTCACGGCCGAGGATGTGGCGAAGCGCCTGATGGATTACGGATTCCACGCCCCGACACTCAGCTGGCCCGTGGCGGGGACGCTGATGGTGGAGCCGACCGAATCCGAGCCGCGGGCCGAATTGGACCGGTTCTGCGACGCGATGATCGCCATCCACGGCGAGATCCTGGCGATCGAGCGGGGTGAGATGGATTCGAAGAACAACCCCTTGAAAAACGCGCCCCACACGGCGGACGTGGTGGCGGCGGACGATTGGAACCGGCCCTACGGCCGGGAACAGGCGGCCTTCCCGATGGCGGAACTTCGGGACTGGAAGTTTTGGCCGGCCGTGGCCCGGGTGGACAACGTGTACGGCGACCGCAACCTGGTCTGCTCGTGCGTGGGGATGGAGGCGTACGGGGCGTGAGCCCAAGGGATGGTCCCCCTGCGGGACCACCGGCGATCCATCGCCGAACAATCAGGAGGCGCGACCGCGGCGTTTGACTTTGAGCTGCGCGAGGGAGTTGGCGAGGGAGGCTTTCACCTTGGCGTGATCCTCGTCGCTGAGCTTTTCCGCCAGCCGGGCTTCCGCCCTCTTGCGAGCCTCCTCGGCTTTGTTCTCGTCGATCTCATCCGCTTGGATCGCCATGTCGGTCATGATGGCGACCCGGTCGCCGGTGACCTGGACGAAGCCTTCGCCGACGGCGAGGTGGAAATCCCGGCCGCCTTTGAGCGCGACGACTTCCCCGGCCGCGAGTTGGGTGAGCAGCGGGACGTGCATCGGGTAGATGCCCATCTCGCCCTCGACACCCGGCAAGGTCACCATGTCGACATCCTCGGAGTAGACCTTGGCCTCCGGGGTGACGATTTCCAGTTTCAGCGAGTTGGCCATCGGGTGTTCGGGTGGCGGTGGCGGTGGCGGTGGCGGTTGGATGCGGTCGCGCGGCGCGGCGGTTGGGAACCTGTGGAGGAACGGCGGGACCCGGATCAGGCCTCGTTGATCTCGTCGATGCCGCCCTTCATGTAGAAATTCGCTTCGGGCACGTCGTCGTGTTTGCCTTCGAGGATTTCCTTGAAGCCGCGGACGGTGTCGGCGACGGGGACCTGTTTTCCGGCGCGGCCGGTGAAGACTTCGGCGACCTGGAACGGCTGGCTGAGGAACCGCTGGATCTTGCGGGCGCGGAAGACGGTCAGCTTGTCGTCGGGCGAAAGTTCGTCCATGCCGAGAATGGCGATGATGTCCTGGAGGTCCTTGTAACGCTGGAGGACGCGTTGGACGCCGCGGGCGACCTCGTAGTGTTCCTTGCCGACGATGTCGGCGGAGAGGGCCCGGCTGCTGGAGGCGAGCGGGTCGACGGCGGGGTAGATGCCCAACTCGGCGATGGAACGTTCGAGAACGATCGTGGCGTCCAAGTGGGCGAACGTGGTGGCCGGGGCGGGGTCGGTCAAATCGTCGGCGGGAACGTAGACCGCCTGGAAGGACGTGATGGAGCCCTTCTTGGTCGAGGTGATGCGTTCCTGGAGATTCCCCATCTCGGAGGCGAGGGTTGGCTGGTAACCGACGGCGGAGGGGGTACGGCCGAGCAGCGCGGAGACCTCGGATCCCGCCTGGGAGAACCGGAAGATGTTGTCGATGAAGAGCAGCACGTCCTGGTTCTTTTCGTCGCGGAAGTATTCCGTGACGGCGAGGGCGGAGAGGGCGACGCGGAGGCGGGCTCCCGGGGGTTCGTTCATCTGACCGTAGACGAGGCCGATTCGGGAACCTTCCTCGAGGATGGGGAGGCCGTCGTCGCCGATCACGGGATGACCTTTGGCGTCCTTCTTCACCTTGATGACGCCGGCCTCGACCATTTCGTTGTAGAGGTCGTTGCCTTCGCGGGTGCGTTCACCGACGCCGGCGAACATGGAGATGCCGCCGTGGAGCTTCGCGATGTTGTTGATCAGCTCCATGATGACGACCGTCTTGCCGACGCCGGCGCCGCCGAAGGCGCCGACCTTGCCGCCCTTGAGGAAGGGGCAGATCAGATCGATGACTTTGATTCCGGTGGCGAGGACGGTGGGGGAGGGGTTCTGGTCGACCAGGGTAGGCGCCTGTCGATGGATGGGGTAGCGTTTGTCGGCCTTGATGGGGCCTTTTTCGTCGACGGGATCGCCGTTGACGTTGAGCACGCGGCCCATGACGCCTTCGCCGACGGGCATGGAGATGGGGGCACCGGTGTCGATGATCTCCATCCCGCGCCGGAGGCCGTCGGTGGTGGACATGGCGACGGTGCGGACCCACTGGTCGCCGAGGTGCTGCTGGACCTCGAGGACGAGCTTGGTTTTTCCGAGGAGGGGGAGTTCGTACTCGACGTTGAGGGCCGAGTAGATCTCGGGGAGTTTGTCGGTGAACTCAACGTCCACGACGGGACCGATGACCTGGACGATTTTGCCTTTGTTCATGCGCGGCGGGAATCGGGATTTCGGAATTGGGTTTGGAGAACTCGGAAGCGGAGGTCTCGGGACCGTTTTCCGGGGATTGGCTCGGGGTTGGGTCTTTTCTACGAAAAAAGTGGTTGGCTGGGTGGATGGACTGGGAAAGGAACGGGAGGGGATCAGCCGAGGGCCATGGCGGCGCTGGTGATTTCCAGGAGTTCCTTGGTGATGCTGGCCTGGCGCATCTTGTTGTACTCGAGGGTGAGGTCCTTGATGAGCTGCTTCGCGTTGTCGGTCGCGCTCTTCATGGCGACCATCCGTGCGCTGTGCTCACTGGCCTTCGCTTCCAGGAGGAATTGGAACATCTGATAATTGAGATAGTGCGGGAGGAGGGCTGAGAACACCTCGCCGGGGGCGGGTTCGAAGAGGTACTCGAAGCTCCCGGCCGCCGAACCGTCATTCGCGGGGGAGGGGGACGCGTCGCGGGCGGCGGGCCGACCGAAGCCGCTCTCATTGAAAGCCTTGAGCTCGCCGAGCGGGAGGAATTCCCGGATCTCGGGCTTCTGGGTCATGACGTTGATGAAGTTTGTGAACAGAACGTCGACGCCGGAGACTTCGCCTTTGAGGAAGAGGTCCTGAACGAACTTGGAGATGGCGCGCGCCTCGCTGAACTGGGGTGAGTCCTTGTACGTGAACTCGGCGGCGAGGTTGCGGCGGATCCTTCCGACGAACTGCGAGGCTTTGCGGCCGGCGGTGACGTAGACCGTGGCGGCGTCGGCGCGTCCGGCTTCGCGGAGCAGGTTGGAATTCAGCGAACCGCAGAGACCTTTGTCGGTGCTGATCACGATGAGGGCGCGCTTGCCGCCCTCCCGTTTTTCCATGAGCGGATGGGTGAAGTCGCCGGCGTGCTGGGTCACCGAGGCGAGGACCTCGTTCATCAGCGCGGAGTAGGGGCGTCCGGCGAGGGCGGCCTGCTGCGCCTTGCGCATCTTCGCCGAGGCCACCATCTGCATGGCCTTGGTGATCTGCGCCGTGTTCTTGACCGACTTGATGCGTCGGCGGATGTCGCGTGTGCTGGGCATGCGACGTGGCCTATCGGTAGGTTTGTTTGAACTCAGTCACAGCCGCCTTGAGACTGGCGGTCGTCGCATCGCTGAGGGCCTTTTCCTTCAGGATGGTGGCGAGGAGCTTCTCGTGGCGCGTCTTGAGATGCCCGGTGAGCTTGTCCTGGAAGTCCTTGACCTTGTCGACGGGGACATCGTCGAAGAAGGAATTCTGGATGGCCCACATCACCGCGGACTGGACCTCGACGGGGATGGGGTTGTACTGGGGTTGCTTGAAGAGTTCGACGATGCGCTTGCCGCGTTCGAGCTTGGCCTGGGTGGCGGCGTCGAGGTCGGACCCGAACTGGGCGAAGGCGGCGAGTTCCCGGAACTGGGCGAGATCGCCCTTGATCCGGCCGGCGACCTGTTTCATGGCCTTGATCTGGGCGGCGGATCCGACGCGGGAGACGGAGAGACCGACGGAGATGGCGGGGCGGACGCCTTGGTAGAACAGATCGGTTTCCAGGTAGATCTGTCCGTCGGTGATGGAGATGACGTTGGTCGGGATGTACGCGGAGACGTCGCCGGCCTGCGTTTCGATGATGGGGAGCGCGGTGAGCGATCCGTTGCCGTTGCCTTCGTTGAGGCGGGCGGAGCGTTCGAGGAGCCGGCTGTGGAGGTAGAAAACGTCGCCGGGATACGCCTCGCGGCCGGAGGGGCGCTTCAGGATGAGGGACACCTGGCGGTAGGCGACGGCGTGCTTGGAGAGATCGTCGAAGATGATGAGGGCGTCCATGGCGTTGTCCATGAACCACTCACCCATGGCGCAGCCGGCGGACGGGGCCAGGTATTGTTCGGTGGCGGAATTGGAAGCCGAGGCGACGACGACGATCGTGTAGGGCAGGGCGTCGTTTTCCTCGAGGACCCGGAGGATGTTGGCGACGTTGGATTGCTTCTGGCCGATGGAGACGTAGATCGAGTAGATGGGCCGAAAGTTGGGGTCCTTTTCCTTGGCTTCCTCCGCGGCTTTGTTGAGGCGGGCGTTGGCGATGATGGTGTCGATCGCGATCGTGGTCTTTCCGGTGGAACGGTCGCCGATGATCAACTCGCGTTGGCCGCGGCCGATCGGGATCATGGCGTCGATCGGCATGATGCCGGTCTGGACCGGCTGAGTGACGGATTTCCGCTTGATGATGCCGGGGGCGATCTTCTCGACGGGGTAGAAGGCGGTTTCCTGGATGGGGCCCTTGCCGTCGATGGGCTGTCCGAGGGCGTTGACGACACGGCCGAGCAGTCCCTTGCCGACGGGCACCTGGAGGAGGCGCCCCGTGGTCCGAACCTCCTGGCCTTCGCGGATGTGGGTGTAGTCGCCGAGGATGATGGCGCCGACTTCGGTCTCTTCGAGGTTCTGGACCAGGCCGGTGATGCCGTCGCCGAAGTCGAGCATCTCGCTCATCATGGCGTCGGTGAGGCCTTCAATCTTGGCGACGCCGTCGCCGATTTCGCGGACGACGCCGATGTTTTGACGGGTGACGCCGGATTTGACCTGGGCGATCTGGGCTTCGATGTCCTGCAACAGGGTGCTCATGTCGATGTCGTTGACGAGACTGGGAGGGGGCTTGGGCGGCTAAAACGGTATGAAACGGAGACCGGGAATGGTGGTCAGGATCGGGATGGGATGGGTATCGGGATCGGGATCGGGATCTGGATCGGGGGGTGGAAAAGGTCAGGCGGCGGTGCCGGGTTGGACTAGAGGGATTCCTTCAGCGCTTCCAATCGGGCTTTGACGCTACCGTCGTACACGTCGCTTCCGACGCGGATGCGCAGGCCACCGAGCAGGTTCGGGACAATCCAGTACGTCACGTCGAGTCCGGAGCCATAGCGACGGGTGAGGGCATTCTCGACGGCGGCAATCAGTTCGGGGGAACTCTCGACGGCGTTTTCGACACGGGCTCGCCGGCTCGCGAGATGAAGCTCCACGAGGCGCTGGAAGTGGGAGAGCGTCGCCAGGTAACCCCGGGGCTTGCCTTCGATGACGCGACGGACGGTGTCGCGGACCCGCGACTCGTCGAGGCGACCGTCGACGAGGCAGATCCGGAAGAGGGACTTGCCATCGCGGCGGGCTTGCTTGGTGATCTTCATGGCGCTGCGGAGCGGAGCGTCGGCTTCGTCAAGGGTCGGGGTCGAAGGGCGAAATAACTGGACCAAGGGCGAGATCAGGCGGCCAGCTGATTGTTGGTTTCCTCGGCGAGGCGGCGCTGGTCTTCGACGGTCAGGACCTTGCCCGTGACACGGGCGGCGAGGTCGACGGCGAGGCGGCCCATTTCGCGTTTGAGATCCTGTTTCATGCGGTCGTAGTCCGCCTGGGCGGCTTCGCGGGCCTTGGCGATGATCTGCTCGGCGGCGGCGATGGCCTTCTGGGTTTCCTGCTCCTGCACGCGGGCGGCGACGCTTCGCGCCTCCTCGATGAGCTTGAGGGCGTCGGCGTTGGCTTTCTGGAGCGTTTCCTTGCGGGAGGCTTCGGCCTCGGCGAGTTGCTGCTTGATCTTCTCGGCGTTGGCGAGGCTCTCGGCGATGCGGTGCCTGCGCTCTTCGAGGACGGTGAGGATCGGCTTGTAGGCGAAGCGGTGTAGGAGGAAGGCGACGATGCAGAAGCTGACGACCTGGGAGATGAACAACTGCCAGGTCACGCCGAAGGTCGCGGCGGTGTCACCGATCATTCCGCCGCCGGTGGATGCGGCCGCCGCCATCATCAAGAAGCTCGAGTCCATAACCTGTGCCTATGCCTTCTGTGCCGAGAATCGTTGGGTGGGTTGGGAAAAGGGGATGCGGGGGGGCTCCCCGCATCGGTTGATTGGGATGCCTGATTACTTTCCGCCCGTGAGGAAGATCGCGAAGAACACGATGCCTTCGGCGAAGGCGGTGCTCAGGATCGCCTGAACGAGGATCTTGGTGGCGGCGCCGGGATTGCGTCCGACGGCTTCCGACGCCTTCATACCGATGATACCGACACCGATGGCGGCACCAAGGCACGCCGCGGCGATGTGGATGTTACCGGTCATTTCGGCCAGCATGGGGCTGAACATAGTCTGTTGTTGTCCTTTCTTTGTTGCAGCAGCGGCCCCCGCAGTCCTGCCACGGTCGGACCGCCGCAATCTTTTTCCAGGTGCCGGTCAGTGTCCGTGTTTGGCAGGCGCGTGGCCGTGGCCGTGGCCGCCGGAGGCGGAGGCATGGGCGTGAGCGTGAGCGTGTTCGTCGTCGTGCTGGCAGATCAGCAGCGTGAAGACAGCCGTCAGGAGCATGAACACGAGGGCCTGGACGAGACCGACCAGCAGTTCCATGAAATAAAAGGGAATCGCGAGCAGCCAGCCCATCGACGGGCTGAGCATGGACATGGTCTCCAGCATGTTCTCGCCGGCGAAGATGTTGCCGTAGAGACGGAAACTGAGGGAGACGGGGCGGAAGAGGATGGAGACGACTTCGAGCAGGCCGACGAGCAGGAACACCCCGATCATCAGGACCTTGAGCGCGCCCGTGGTGTCGCCTTTGGGGCCGAAGATATGGAGCAGGAAGCCCCCCGCGCCATTGGCCTGGAAAGCCCAGACCGTCCAGCAGGCGAAGAACACCATCGCCATGGCGAGGGTCATGTTCAGGTCGGCGTTGGCTCCACGAAACAAGGGATCGCTGAGGTGGCCGAGGTGACCTTGGGCGTCCGGGTGTCCCCAACCGATCGATCCGACGCCGGGAATGAGCCCGAACCAGTTGCAGGCCAGGATGAAGATGAAGAGCGTGGCGAAGAACCAGAAGGTCTTTTTGACGAGGTCGGCGCCGATGATGCCTTCGAGGAAGTCATGAAGGCTTTCCACGAGCCATTCCCAGAAATTCTGGGCGCCTTGGGGGATCGCCTGGAGATTCCGGGTGGCGAATTGGGCGAAGGCGATGAGGACAATGGCCACGATCCAAGTCAGCACCATGGAATTCGTGATCGCGAAAGGCCCGAGGTGAGCCACTTGGGGCGCCGCCGTGGGAAGTCCGGAATGGGCGGCGTGGGCGGCATCGGCTGCGCCGTGACCGGCGGGGTCGGCCGCCGCCGCATGGGCCAGGAGAGGCAGCCCCATGAAACAGGCGAAGAGGGCAACGATTCGCAGCACGCGCATGGGTCGGGTCGATTCGGGGTGGGAAGGTGGGAGGGTGGGAGCGGGTTGAACGCGGTTGGCGGATTCGTCGTTGTCGGCCGATCGGTTCCGATGGCGGGGGCGGATTCGCACCGCAGCCTTCCATCGACTGCAGCCACTGACCGCAATAACCTCCCGGGCGAAGCCCTGACTGGCTTCGTCGAAGTGGTGATACGGACCCCGCAACGGGCCATGGAAGTTGGCGAGTTGTGAAATTTTTCACAAGCGATTTTTTCTCCGGGGAAAACGCTTTTGCATTCACGCGCCGGGACACCCAACCTTGAGGCGGAATGACGAAGCCGCTCGCGGTGTTGTTGCACGAGAAGATGGTGCCGGGTTCAAAACTCGTGACCCGGTTCGAGGAACTGGATTACCGGGTCGTGACGGTTTCGGATCCTGCGGAACTCACCGAGGTTGCGCGGCGGGAAGGGCCGATGCTGGTGGTGGCGGATCTGTTGAACCGGCGCGGCGATGTACTCGCCGCGATCGAAGCGCTGCGGAAAGACGAGGGGACTTCCCACATCCCTGTCATCGCCTACACGGCGCGCGAGGACGAGAAACTGCGTGAAGCGGCGCTCGGCGCCGGGGTCAGGATCCTGGCGACGGACGCGACGATCCTGCCGCATCTGCCGCACTTCGTGGAGCACGCCCTTTCCCTCGACTGATGGATTCCGGCGCGGGCCAGGACCTAGGCGAGGATTTCGTGGATCACGTGCCCGTGGACGTCGGTGAGGCGCATGTCGCGGCCTCCGAAGCGGTAGGTGAGGCGGGTGTGGTCGATTCCGAGGGCGTGGAGGAGGGTGGCGTGGAGATCGTAGATCTCCGTCCGGTTCTCCACCGCCTTGTACCCGAATTCGTCCGTGGCGCCGTAGGCGATGCCGCCGCGGAATCCACCGCCCGCGAGCCATGCGGTGAACCCGAAGGGATTGTGGTCGCGGCCGTTGGAACCCTGGGCGAATGGGGTGCGGCCGAATTCGCCGGCCCAAAGCACAACGGTGGATTCGAGTAGGCCGCGGGAATGGAGGTCCGTCAGCAGGGCGGCGATCGGCTGATCGACGGCGCGCGCGTTGTTCTCGTGGCCTTCCTTGAGGTTGCCGTGCTGGTCCCACCGGTCCCCGCCTGCCGAAGGGCAGGTGAGTTCGATGAAGCGGACTCCTCGTTCGACCAGGCGGCGGGCGACAAGGCACTGCCGTCCGAAGGTGCGGGTCGGCGCGAAGGCGGACTCCAGCCCGTACGCCTTTCGGGTCGACTCCGATTCGCCCTCCAGGCCGACGAGGTCGGGGACCGCCGATTGCATGCGGAACGCCAGTTCCTGATTGGCGATGGCGGACTCCACGGCGTCGGCGGGTCCGAGGCGATGGAGAAGCGATTGGTCGAGAGCCCGGACCAGGTCGAGTTTCCGCCGTTGCACCTCGGGGGACGGTTCGCCGGGTTGCACATTGGCGACGGGGACTTTTCCGGCCTTGAACAGGGAGCCTTGGTAGGCGGCCGGCAGGAAGCCGCTTCCAAAGTTCTCGACGCCGCCTGGGGGTATGAGGCCGCCATTCAGGACGACGAAACCCGGAAGGTTCCTGTTTTCGCTTCCGAGTCCGTACGAGACCCACGATCCCGCGCTGGGCCGGCCGACCAGGCCGAAACCGGTGTGGAGAAAATAATTCGCGGACGTGTGCTCGGAGAACTCCGAAACCATGGACCGAATGACGCAGAGATGATCGGCGCAGGCGCGGACATGCGGAAAGAGGTCACTGACCGGCAGTCCGGATTGTCCGCCGGGAGCGAACTTCCACGGGGACGCGAGGGTGGACCCATTGTCGTTGAACTGCGTGGGCTCCATCTTCATCGCGAACGGTTTTCCGTGGTCGGCGGTGAGTCGGGGTTTCGGGTCGAAGGTGTCCATCTGGGACGGGCCGCCATCCATGTAGAGGAAAATGACGTTCCGGGCCCTGGGTGTGAAATGCGGTGTGCCGGAAGGTCCGGTTCGGAGGGGAGTCCGGGTTTCGCCGATGGGCTCACCGGCGTGACCGTGATCCTTCCAGAGGGCGGCGGCGGCGAGGGCGCCGAATCCGTTGGCGCAACGGGCGAGCATCGCGCGGCGGGTGACGGGTGCCTTGCCGAGTCGCTGGCAGGGATAGGACATGGCGTTGGGTCGCTATGGATGGGGTGGGTGGGACCAGTCAGTCGACAAAGATGAACTCCTTGGCGTTCAGGAGCGCGTGGCAGAGCCCGGCCCAGGCGGCGCGCGGTTCGTCGGCTGAATTCGCGAGCCGGTCCTTCAGGTACTCGGAGGCGATTTGGAGTTCCGCTTCGGAGGGTGGACGCGCGAAGGCCTGGAGGATCAGATGCCGGATTCGTTTCGCATCGGTTCCTTCGATCTCACGAAGGGCCGCGTCGGCCCATCGCTCGGCTTCCGCGGCGACCAACGGGTCATTCATCAGGGAGAGGGCCTGGGCGGGGACATTGGAAACCGAACGTCGTCCGACGGTGGTTGCGGGAACCGGTTGGTCGAAGGCGAGCATGAACGGGGAGAGGAAGTTTCGCCGGACCTCAAGGTAGAGGCTCCGGCGTCCGTTGCCATCCAAGGGACCACTCTTCCCGGGCCGGCCGCGGCCCTCCATGAATTCGGTCAGGTGAATGGGGACAGGCGGGCCGCCAACGGTGGGATCGAGCCGTCCCGAGACGGAGAGGACGGCGTCACGGATGCTCTCGGCATCGAGTCGCCGGATGTTGGCCCGGTGGAAAAGGAGGTTGTCGGGATCCTTGAGGGAGGCGTCGGGATCGGCCGCGAGACTGGACATTCGCCAGGCTTCGGTGAGGAGCAGTTCGCGAAGGAACGGTTTCGGGGCGCGACCCAACCCGCGGAACTCCGAGGCGAGCCAGTCGAGGAGCTCCGGGTGGGAGGGTGATTCGCCGAGGGCTCCAAAATTGTCGACCGACGCGACGAGGCCCCTGCCGAAAAGGTGGCTCCAGGCCCAGTTGACGAAAACACGGTCGAAGAGCGGGTTGTCCTCCGCGGTGATGCCGTGGGCCAGGGCCAGCCTTCCCGATCCGTGGTTGGCCGAGTTGTCCTGGATGGGAGGGGATTCCTCGGAAAGCGCTTCGAGGAACCGCCGGGGGACGATGGGTCCCGGCGTGCGATGATTGCCGCGGATGAAGACCGATTCGTCGACGCCGGTGCCGTCGGCCATGGTCGTGGCGAGAACGGGCGGCGCGAGTTTGGCGTCGATGTCGCGAAGGGAAGCGGTGAGCGAGGCCGCGAGGTTGGATCGCGAATGGACAAGGAAACCGTCGAGCCACGCCGCTTCGGCGGCGGTCAGGCGGGCGGGTTGATCGACCCAGCGTTGGAGCAGGCCTTCGGGCGACGCGACCTCGAATTCCTCCGGGTTCCGATGCGGCCGCAACGGTGGCGGTTCCCGATGGGAGGAGAGGACGACATCGGCGACGGCGATCCAGCCGTCCTCTTTTCGGGATTCCGCGGGAAGTCCCGATGCGGGGTCGCCTTCGGAGAGATCGGCGAAATCGATCCAGGTCCGACGGCCCTTCCATTGGCTGACATTCAGCGTGACCCAGTGCGGGTTGGGATTCCGAACGGTTTGCCGGAGACTCCCGTAGATGGGCGAACAAAGGAGGGGGAAGCCCTCGACGCAGACGCTGAATCGGGAACCCGACCCAGCGATCCGGAGGTGAAGGAACTCGCGGTCGAGCATGAAGGTGGGTGTTCGCAGGGAACCCTGGAATCGAAGCCCGAGGGCCCCGCTGTGCCTCCATCCGGGTTGGGTGATCCGGATGTCTTGCGGACCCAGCACGGCGGGCAGTCCCGGCGCGCCGGAGTCGGGAAGAAAAGCCTCGCCGTCCGCGAACCAGCCGTCGTCGTCGAGGCGTGTGTCTCCGGTTCGCAGCGCGAGTGGGCCGAGGTTCGGAGTCGGCGCGACGCGCGGGGCCGACTCCACGGCGGAATTCCCGGCGAGGGTCGCCACGATCTGGGCGGGAAGGGCGGCACGGAGTGTTCGCAGTTCGGCGGCGACAGCGAGGCGGGGCGCGGGGTCATCGACGGCCCGGTAGGCATGGCGCGAACTGCTGAGGATTCCGAGGAGGGCGTAGTAATCCTTCGTCGAGATGGCGTCGAATTTGTGGTCGTGGCAGCGGGCGCACGAGACGGTCAGTCCGAGAAACGCCTTCGACACGACGTCGATCTGGTTGTCGACGGTTTCGGCCTGCTGAGCGCGCACATCGACCGGCGAGTGGACCTGCTGGCAAAGCCAGTACTGGGCGGTGGCGAGACGGGATTCGTCGGTGCCGTCGGCGGGATTCCTGCGGGGTTCGGGAATCAGGTCCCCCGCGATCTGCTCCAGGGCGAACGTGTCCCACGGGAGGTTCTGATTGAACGCGCGGACGACGTAGTCGCGGTAGCGCCAGGCGCCGAGGATTGTGTGGTCGAATTCGTGGCCCATGGTTTCGGCATATCGGACCTTGTCGAGCCAGTGGCGGGCCCAGTGCTCCCCGAAGTGCGGCGATTCGAGGAGGCGATCGACGACGGCCGACCAGGCTTCCTCCTCGGGGCGGGGATCGGCGAGGTACGCTTCCACTTCCTTGGGGGTAGGGGGAAGTCCGGTGAGGGTGGCGTGGGCGCGGCGGAGAAGGGTCCCGCGACCGGCGCGGGGTGCCGGACGGAGTTGCGCGGCTTCGAGTCGGGCGAGGAGGAAGTGGTCGACCGCGGACCGGGGCCATTGGGAATCCCTGACTTGGGGAACCGCCGCGGACCGGACCGGTTGCCAGGCCCAGTGGCGGGCGCGGCGCCCGGCCAGGTCGAAGCCGCGGGGCGATGGGTCCTGGGCATTCGTGTCGGCCACGGGAGTTCCGTTTTCCTTCGCATTCGCCTTGGAGGCGGGCCAGGCGGCGCCGGTCCGGATCCAGTGGCGGAAGTCCTCGACGACCGAGGCCGGGAGCCGGGTCTTCGGAGGCATCTGGAGGTCGGGATCATCGTAGGCGAGGGCGCGTATCAGCAGGCTTGCGGATGGGTCCCCGGGTTGGATCGCGGGTCCGGTGTCGCCGCCGAGAAGGAGGTGTTCCGGGCCGTCGACGCGCAGACTCGCCTTGAGCTTTTCGGAACGGCCGCTGTGGCACGAGTAGCATTGCTCGGCGAGGACCGGACGGATGCGGTTCTCGAAGAACTCGATCGCGGTGGAGGAGGAGGGAAGATTGGCGGACTCCGCCGGGACGCAAGCCATCAAGGCCGCTGCGAGATGGAAGGCGGTGAAGGGGAAGCGAAACGGCGGCGTCATAGCTTACGCGGATACAAAGTGGGACACGGGCGGCGGATGTCGAGTCCGGGAACCACGATTCGGGTGACGGGCTGTTGTGGTCAACGAAAGCGAATCGAGTAGAGGTCCGCGTCCTTCAGGGATACGCGCAGGCGGACGGGCCTGCCTGCGAGGGGTCCGGGGTTGCGATCGGAACGCCAGAGCACGCGACGTTCGATCTCGTCGCCGACCTGTTCGACCGCCTGGGGACCGCAGTAGTCGGGGAGCGGTTGACCGGACTCGTCGAGGATCTCGACCGTCAGGCCTCCGGCGGCGCCGGTGGAGAAGTTCACGAACAGATTTCGGCCGTCGAAGCGGAGAGGATGGGTCGTGAGAGTCCCTCCCGCGAAATCGGCGTGTACGGACGCGAAACCATCGGTTCTCAGGGTGTGGCGGACGAGGTGTCCGTCGGGCTGGGCGTAGTGGGCTTGTTTGTAGAGTGAGATCTCCGCGGGGCCGGTGGGGACGACACCCAGGGCGGTAAGACCCGCGCGGGAGGCCCAGTTGCCGAGATCGGGACCTGGGCGGATGAAACCCTCGAGAAACGTCCTGTCGTATTCGCCGCCGCCGCGGGAGGTCATGAACACCGTTTCCGCGACGTCACCCGCGTAACCGGGATTCACGCCGAGCGTTTTCGCCTGCTCCGGGCTGAGGACGCGACGGCCCGGAATGAATCTCATCGGAGTGGCGACGTAGATGTGCGGCGCCCTGAAATACGGATGGGTCTGGCTCGTGTAGAGGTGCTCGATCGTGGCGCCTCCGAAGCTCATCGGAACCGGAGGCGACCAGTCGGCGAAGTTCGTGGATGTGCTGCGGCTGATGCTGCGAAAGCCGGTGAACCCACCCCGCGTCCAGGTCCGGAAGTAGAGGACGTAGACCTGCTCGGACTCGGACCAGAAGGCGACGTTCTGGGAATCGAAAGCGCCCTCGGTGATCAGGGGCTTGTCGCGCCAGTGGCGCCATCGGATTCCGTCGCTGGATGCGAACGCATGGAGGCCGGAGGCCGAGGTTCCAGCCAGGGCCTTGAAGCGTTCGTCGGCGGGGACTCCCGGACGCGCGTCGAGGAACGGGGCGAAGTTGTGGGAGAACGGTGCCCGGTCCGCGAGAATGACGTTGTTGGCGCGGGTGCCGTGGACTTCGTGGAGCCCGAGGTCCGGTTTGGTCCACACGATACCGTCGTGGCTTTCCGCGTAGCACGTGACCTCGTTGGTGGAGCCGTCCGCGCCGGCGACCGGGAGGCCCCGGTAGTACATGAGATAGCGGTCGCCGTCCCGAAGGACGGTGACATAGCCGCTGAAGGGGCCTTCCCACGGCTTGTCGAATCGCAGGGCGACGCCGGCGATCGACGGGGTATGGAGCCGCAGCGATACGCCGCCTTCGAGGCGGTCGACCAGACGACGGTCGGCGAAGAGTTCGAGTCGGTTGCCGATATCCACCGCCGCGCCGGCGGCTGCGAGAGCCTGGGTGGCGAGCAGGAGGAGGACGAGCGGGAGTGCGCGAGGCCTCACGGGCGGGGCAGGGGCTTGGGTTGGGCCTTTTCCCATTCTTCGGGCGTCACGGTCCTTCGCTTTTGAAGATGCACAAAGGTGCCCTTCTTGTTGCCGACGACCAGGTCGGGTAGGCCGTCCTTGTTCACGTCGCCGACCACCAATTGAGTGCCGACGCCGGAATTGTCGTCGATCAGGTGCGGCACGTAGTCGACCGAGCCACCCGGTCCGCGGGCGAGCCGGAACCAGTAGGCGACGGCGGCCATGTTGCGATCCGGATCGCCGGTTCGGCCGTGGGACCAGAAGCGTTTGCCGGTCACGATGTCCTTGAGTCCGTCGCCGTCCATGTCGACGAGTTCGAGGGCGTGGAGTTCCGAGAACTTGACGCCGTACCGGTTCTCGGATGGTTCCTTGTTCATGAGGATGTGTTCGACCCACCGGATCTCCTTTCCGTCGCGTTTCTGTTCGTACCAGGCGAGGCCGAAGGCGTGGGCTGTGAGGGCCGTGATGATGTCGTTGAGGCCGTCGCCGTTGACGTCGTAGGCGTGCATCTGGGAGCCGCCGAGACCGAACGGTCCCGGGTGGAAGGCCCACTCGGGGTCGCCCTCGAGCGAACTCGGCTGTTCCCACCAGCCATCCTTTTCCAGGAGATCCTGCCGGCCGTCGCCATTGATGTCGCCGAGACCCATGCCGTGGGTGAAGTTGCCGTACTTCTTGTCGGGCGAGATCCGGTGCCAGGTCCACGGGCGGGAAGGATCGTTCCAGTCCGGTGTGGCGTAGCCGTAGGCGCCCCGGGTGATGCAGACCAGTTCCGGTTGTCCGTCGCCGGTGAGGTCGGCGAACGTCGGTGATTCGTTGTCGGTTTGGGTGAAGACGACGTGGCGCTCCCAGTATTGTCCGGTCTTTTTCGGGTTCTCGAACCAGGCGGTTTCCTTGCCGGGAAAGCCGACGATCAGAACGTCGGTCCAACCGTCGCGATTGAAGTCGCGGGGGAAGGCGAAGAAATTGTCCGAGTACGTGTTGGCGACGCCGAGGGCGCCTTCGAAGCCGGGAACGTAGACGGTGGTGAAGGGGCCGAGCTTGAGCTTGAAGCTGGACTTGGTCGGGTAGATCTCGTGTCGGTTGGTGAAGCCGGGGCCCTGGTACCACCACGGACCCGACACAATGTCGTTGTGCCCGTCCCG
>JBFWOK010000155.1:0-16443 GCA_050250555.1 Limisphaerales bacterium | reverse complement strand
CGCATGAAGGACCAAATCGAGCCGGTGCCCTGAGCCATCCACCCTCGCCACCTCCTCCCATCAAACACCCCTTGTTCGCGCACCCGTCACCCGGTTTTCAAACCGCTCGTTTTACCTGGTGTCCTCACCGCTGCGCACAACCCATGTCATCCCGAAGGGGCGGAAGCTGAAAAGCGTTCAGCAGGGCGTTGCGAATTCCCAGGTCGAGGAAGTAGATCTTCCGCGACTTGGCGACCTCTTTGCGCAGGTTGCGGCTGAAGCCGCCGAGGCGCCGGAGGATGTACGCGCCTTCCAGCAAGCCGAGATAGCGGTCCACGGTCTTGACGTCCATCCGTGTGGCGGTTGCCAATTCATGCAACGACACCTCGGATCCAATTTGGAATGCCAGCAGTCGGAGGAGGTCGTGCACCCGATCCCGGTTCACCTCGACCTGGGCGAAGAGGTCCTTGAGCAGGTAATCCGCGCACAACTGTCGAAGCAGGCGCTGCTTGTCCAGTGGATCGGCCGTCTCCAGGACCTCCGGGTATCCGCCGTAGATCATTCCGTGCTCGATTCGCGCCGCCAACTGGGTGGCTCCGGGCGCCAGTTCCCCCAGGCAAATCGGGAAAAGGTCGAAGACCACCTGCCGCCCGGTCAGGGGTTCGCCGGTCCGCTGACGCAGGTCGAACGCGGACGACCCGGTGGTGGCGATCCGCAGCGCGGGGAAGGTGTCGTGCAGCAGCTTGAGAACTCGTCCGACTTCGGGGACGTTCTGGGCCTCGTCGATGAAGAGGTAGTCCAGGTGCGCCGCCAGGCGGTGCAGGGCCGCCCTCTCCGGCACCAGCAGGGACCGGTCGTCGGCAAAATCCCCGTTGAGCGACTCCCGTCGTCCCGGAAGACGGTCCTGCAGGGAGTGCAGGAGGGTGGTCTTACCCACCTGCCGCGGGCCGAAGAGGCAGACGACCTTCCTGGGTGCCGACGGCAGCAAGGCCTCGAGAACAGCCTTTTCCAGAAATCGCGCAATCACGATCCTTAAATTAACGTAAATTTGTGGATTTCAAAGTCGATAATATCCATAAAAATCGAGTTTTGCCCATTCTGAGGATTCGCTTTCCCAACAAGATGACCCCGGGTGGCTGTGGACCGAGCCGGTCCCCGGCGAAATGCTCCAGACCTTGGGCGAACCGGTGTTCCGATTTCCGGCGATACCGGCCGTGACGGGCACCCGACTTGCGCTCTTCAGCTCGTCGCGGCATGTCGGCGCCGTTCTAGGTTCCCGACACCAAGACGGTTCCGCCGGACTGGATCGCTTCGAGCGTCGCGAAGGTGAGGAGCATGCTCTGGCGGGACTCGGGGTAGGGGAGGGGATGGTTCGCTTCGGCGCGCAGGTATTGCGCCCATGCCGTCATTTGTTCCTTGTGACCTTTGCCGTGGAATCCCTGTTTCACGGATTTTCGGCCCCTATGGACGACCAGGGTTTGGAAGTTCTCGATCTCGGCGACGAATCCGGCGCCGAACACGGTGCAGACTTCCTTCGGCCAGGTGGTGTCGCCTTCCGCCGTGTACACCAGTTGACCCGACGATCCGTCCGCGAACTCCACCTGGGCGGTCACGCTGTCGGGGAAGGGCGAGCGTCCGGCGGCGGGCCAGACGGTCTGGGCGCAGACGCGGACGGGGGCGGCGGCGAAGAGGAAGCAGAAGAAATCGAGGAAATGGCAGGCTTCGCCCAGCACGCGGCCACCGCTCTCGGAGAGGTTGGCGTACCAATGGGCGGGATCGAGGCGTCCGGCCATGACTCGGAAACTGGCGGTCTTGGGACCCGGAGCCGTCTCGACGATCCGCTTGAGTTCCGCGGCGGCCGGCGCGAACCGGCGGTTGAATCCGACCTGGATCGAGCCCCGGGAACGAAACATCGCCGCGTCGATGGCGGTGAGTTCTTCGCGGGTGAGGCAGAGGGGCTTCTCAATGAACACGTCCTGGTGGCGGGCGAGCGCGGCGAGAACGAAAGGCGCGTGAAGGTGATGCCGGGTGGCGATGAGGACCGCGCCGGGGTCGCCCGCGGCAAGGGGGGCTTCCAGAACCGCCCGGGCGTCCGTTTTGGCGGCGGCGAAGCCGAACTTGGCCTGGACGTGGGTGGCGCTGAGCGAGGTGTTGTTGACGACCGTGCCCAGTGGAATCCGGCCCTGAAGATGGGGCAGCAACATTGTCCGCGCGAAATTGCCGGCGCCGATGACATCGACGTGGCTCACCGGCGCGTCCCGGTGGGGCATGGGATCCGGGACCTTGGGGGCGCGGACCGATTCCCTGGGTGCGGAAGTCTCGGAGTCGGGCTCGGGGCGTTGGAGTTCCGAGGGCGCCGAGTACTCGAGGACCACACCGATCTCGGGCGAGCCCGCCGCGAGTTGACGATAGACCTCCAGGCAGCCGCGGAACGGCACGCGGCGCGTGGTCAGCGCGTCGAGGCGGAGTGTGTTGCCCCGCATCAGGTGCAGGCACGCGTCGAAGTTCCGCTGTTCCGTCCAGCGGACATACCCGATGGGATAATCGGCGCCGGCCCATTCGTAGGACGGATCGTACCTGCCGGGGCCGTAGCTTCGGGAGTACCGGATCTCGAGTTCCTTCTCGTAGGTTGTTTTCCAGGGAAGTTCGACGTGGGTGTTGCCGACCACGACGATGCGTCCGCGGTCCCGGCAGGCGTCGATCGCCTGCTCGGTCGGGGTGTTGGTCGCGGTGGCTGTCGCGAGCACGACCGCATCGACGCCATAGCCTTCGGTCCAGAGACGGACTTCGTCGGCGAGATTCTGGCGTCCGAGGATGACCACCTGTTCGGCTCCAACCGACTCCGCGACGGCGCGACGGGATTCGGCGACGTCGACGGCCATGACGCGGCAGCCGTTGGCGGCGAGAAGATTGGTGACGAGCAGTCCGACGAGGCCCTGGCCGATGACGAGAATGCGATCGCCGAGTTGGGGGCCGAGTTGGCGGACGGTTTGGAGGGCGATTGACGCAAGGGTCGTGTACGCGGCCTGCCAGTTGGCGACGTCGTCCGGAACCCGGGCCGCGAGGAGGTCGGGGATGGCGATAAACTCCGCGTGGAACGCGCATTCGGCGCCACCGCAGGCGACACGATCACCGACACGGAACCGTGTGTTGGCGGGGTGGACCTCCTCGACGATGCCGGCGGCGCTGTAGCCGAGGGGGCTGGGGGTTTCGAGCCGGTTGCGGACTTTGTCGATGGCGGCCTTCCAGCCGAGGTTGCGGGCGGTGTCCAGGACTTTGCGGACCTGGTCGGGGCGGGCCTTCGCCTTCTGGAGGAGATTCATCCGGGCCTGTTCGACCTTCATCTTCTCCGTGCCGGCGCTGATGACCGAGTGGGTGACGCGGACGAGGATTCCGGCGGGGGGCGGCGCCGGGGTGGGGACTTCCTGAAGTTCCAGTCGGCCGTCCTGGTATTGAGCGATCTGAAGCATGGGGGCGAGGGATGGGGAAGGGGGGAGGGGGGACGTGGGACGGTTGGGGGGGATCCTGGGTGTGGGTTCCGTGTTCCGGGTTCTAGTTTCCAGGTCCGATTCAGGGTATCGGAGCGTCGCCGGGGTTCGGATTGGCGCCGGATCGCGCGAGCTTGGACACCAGCCAGCGGTGTTTGCCACGGGCTGTCTTTTCGGTGTCGCGGACCTCGCGGAGCGTCACGACGAAATCGTCGCCGAGTTTCCTGGCGATCGATTCGCGCACGGCGTCGATGCGGGAGGCATGGAAGGCGGGGGAGGCGACGTAGCGGAATTCCGCGACGCCGGGTTCCTCCTGGAAGAACTGGACCGCGTAGAGTCCGTCGAACGTGCTGTCATGCATGTTGAAGGCGGTCAGGGAAATTCTGCGGCCCGAACGGCTGACGAGGAACTCCTGCTCCCGTCCTGCGATCTCGGCGACCGCCGGCCACGGGAATTCGAGATCGCCGTCGCGGATGGGATCCGCGAGGCGGACGAAGTCGCCGGTGCGATAGCGGACGAGGGGCATGGCGAGATTGTGGAAGCTGGTGCCGATCACTTCGTGAAAGCCGTCGGGATCGGCGTCGCCGAACTCGACGTAGCCGTAGGCGGGCCAGAAATGGAACAATTCCGACGAGCGTCCTTCGGCGGCGAGGACGACCCGTTCGCTGTGGCCGTACCAGCGGAACACGCGGCAGCCGAACACGCGTTCGAGCAGGCGTTTTTGGGGAAGGGTGAGGCGTTCGGAACCGGCGAGAAGACCGCGGAGCGGGAGCCGCCACGATTGCCCGGATCGTTCGAGGAACTCGGCCAGTTGGAGTGCCGCGGAAGGGTAGGCATGGAGGAGGTCCGGGCGGAAACGTTCCAGCGCCTCGAGGTATTCGGGCAGGCGATCCTCGGTCAGGTGATAGCTGGAGAGCATCAGCCAGTCGCGGGTGGCGTCGCAGGTCGCGATGCGGCCGGCGGCCTTGTCGGTGGTGACGTGGCCGCGGATGACGGCGAGGCGGGCGCCGTCGGTGTATCCGGCCCTTTTCCACTGGGCTTCGAGGAAGGCCTGTTCCTTGGGACGGCTGACGCCCTTGTGGAGGTGGAACCCGACGGGTTCACCGGTGGAACCGCCTGTCGTGATGTAGAGGCGCGACTTGGCGGGAACGGACGTGGACGTCATCTCCGCGAGGTGCTGCTGGAGATCGGCTTTCGTCGTGAACGGGCATTTGGCGAGGTCATCCGGGCCGCGGAGCAGTTCTGGTTGGAACCCGGCGGCTGCGAAGCGTCGCTGGTAAAATGGGCAGAAGTTACCGGCCTGAATGAGCGACTGCCTGAGCTGGCGCGTCTGGAATTCCGCGATGCGTTCGGGATCCCAGGATTCGACCTCGGTGGCGAGTCGCCGGAATTCCGAGTAGCGACCACCGAGCCTCACTCCGGCGGGGAGCATTCGGTAGGTGCTTCCCAGGGCGCGCTTCAAGCCGTCCGGCAGGCGCTCGTACAACGCGAGCAGCGGGTAGAGACGATCTTCCAGACTCATGCGAATGCGAGTGCGAGTGCGAGTGCGAGTGCGAGTGCGAGTGCGAGTGCGAGTGCGAGTGCGAGTGCGAGTGCGAGTGCGAGTGCGAGTGCGAGTGCGAGTGCGAGTGCGAGTGCGAGTGCGAGTGCGATGGACGGGTGATTCTGACGATTCCCGGGGCCTGCGTCGACCCCGGTGATCCGTCCCGAAATTCGACGCCTCGCGAGGAACCGCGAGGAACCCTCAACGACCCGACTCGATCAGCCTCCAAATCGGAGCGATCCGGCGGCGCGACGTGCGGTCGCCAGCGCGGATTCCACGGTGTCACCCAGGGCGGTGACGTGGCCCATTTTCCGGCCTCGCGCGCTGGTGGTCTTGCCGTAGAGATGGATCGAGGCGCCGGGAACGGCCAGGGCCTCGGCGAGTCCTTCCGGGGTGCCGGGCCCGGGACCGGCGCCGAGGAGGTTGATCATCGCCGCCGCCGGGGCGCGGAGCGCGGTGGAACCGAGGGGCCAGTCGAGCACGGCGCGGACGTGATTCTCGAACTGCGAGCAGGCGCAGGCCTCGATCGTGTAGTGCCCGGAATTGTGCACCCGCGGGGCGAGTTCGTTGACGGCGATCGTTCCGTCCGCCGCGAGGAACATTTCGACGCCGAAGGTGCCGACACCCCCCACAGCGGCCACGGCGCGTCCGGCTGTCTCGGCGGCGCGCTCGGCGAGGGACGCGGGCAGGGAAGCGGGGGCTTTCACGACGTGGCAGATATGATCGCGTTGAATGGTTTCGACCACGGGATAGACCGCGGTCTCACCGCGGACCGACCGGGTGATCATCACGGCCAGTTCGCGTTCGAAGGGAAACCAGGCTTCCGCGAACAGGGCGTTGACCTCACCGTCGAGCGCTTTCCAGGCCGCGTTCAGATCGCCGGCCGATTGGAGTGTGAAGTTGCCTTTTCCGTCGTAGCCGTTCCTCCGCTTTTTGAGGACGAGCGGCCAGCCGAACCGGCTCCCGGCCTCGACGACGCTCGCGGGTGTGGGGGTGTCCACGAACCGGGGGAGAAGAAGCCCCTCGTCGGCAACGGCCTGTTTCTGCCAGAGCTTGTCCTGGACGATCTTGACCGTGCCGGATCCGGGATGGAGGCGGTGGCCGTGGCGTTCGACGGCGGCGAGGGCTTCGGCATCGACGAATTCGTTCTCGAGCGTGAGGACGTCGCAAAGCGCGGCGAGGCGGAGCAGGTCGGTGGGACGATCCCAGTCGCCGATCAGATTGTGGTGCGCGAGGCCGCTGGCCGGGGAGTGTTCCTTTCTTTCGAGGATCGCGATGGCGAGGCCGAACTGGGAGGCGGCCTGGGCGGTCATTTTGGCCAACTGACCGCCGCCAACGAGACCGAGGGTCAGGTTGCCTCCTGGAGAGACGGACGAGGAAAGGGCGACGGGCGATGGGGCCATAGGGCGTGCGGTGATTTCACGTCAGGGAATCGGGCCGACGCAATCCGGATTCCCTGGGGATCGCGCGTCGCAACCGTCCCGCCGGGGCTCAGCCGGGATTCCCGGCGGCCGAATCGAGGCCACGTCTCGGGCTCCCATCCTACGCCAAGCCCGGGAAAAATCGGCCAAACTCCAGGGCGCTTCGCGACCTTCCAGTTGACGCGTGCGTCGCGGGATCGTTCCGGGCTAGGGTCACGCCATGTTTTCACCATGGATTGCGATGGGTCTGGGACTGTCCCTGGGGCTTGGGGCGCTTGGCGCTTCGGACGCGCGGCCGGACGTCGTACTCGCGGATTTCGAAGGGGAAACCTACGGGACCTGGACGGCCGCGGGCGAAGCGTTTGGACCCGGGCCGGCGCGTGGGACGTTGCCGGGCCAGATGAAGGTCGAGGGATTCCAGGGCAAAGGGCTCGTGAATTCGTTCTTCAAGGGCGACGGGTCGACCGGCTCCCTCACTTCGCCGCCCTTTCGCCTGGAGCGCCGGTATATCGGCTTCCTGATCGGCGGGGGCCGGGACCTCGAGCGGACCTGCATCCAACTGCTCGTCGACGGTCGCGTGGTGCGGTCCGCCACGGGGCCCAATGGCCAGCCGGGGGGGACCGAGGAGCTGGGACCGGATTCATGGGATGTCGGCGACCTGGCGGGGAGGATGGGGGTGCTTCGGATCGTTGATGAGGCCACCGGTGGCTGGGGGCATGTCAACGTGGATCACATCGTTCAGACCGATCGCAAGCCGCCGGGACTGCTGACGGACGCGAGTCGTGAGTTCAAGGTTTCGGAGCGTTACCTCCACTTGCCCATCCGAAACGGCGCGCCCAAGCGGGTCGTGACCCTGCGGGTCGACGGCGTCGAGGCGGTGCGCAACGACGTCGAACTCGCTCCGGGGGAACCGGACTGGTGGGCGCCGATGGACGTCGGAGCCTGGACGGGGCGGACGGTCACCCTCAGCGTGGACAAACTTCCGGAGGACTCGACCGCGCTGAGCCGGATCGTTGCCGGCGACCAGATTCTTGGAGGGGACGATCTCTACCGGGAACCGCTCCGGGGCCAGTTCCATTTCTCGTCGCGCCGGGGCTGGAACAATGATCCGAACGGGCTGGTTCATTACAACGGCGAGTACCACCTCTTCTATCAGCACAATCCCTACGGCTGGGGTTGGGGGAACATGCACTGGGGGCATGCGGTCAGCCGGGACCTGGTCCACTGGACGGAACTGGGGGACAAACTTCTCCCGGACGCCATGGGACCGATGTTCAGCGGAAGCGCCGTCGTGGATTGGAACAACACGAGCGGCCTTGGCAGGGAGGGCAAACCGCCGCTCGTGCTCATCTACACGGCGGCCGGGGATCCGACGGTCCAGGCGATTGCGTCCAGCACGGACGGGCGGACGTTCGCCAAGTACCCGGGCAACCCGGTGCTTGGGCAGATCACCGGTGGCAACCGCGACCCGAAGGTGATGTGGCACGAACCGACCGGGCGCTGGGTGATGGTGCTGTACGTCACGCTGTCGGGCGGGAAGCACTCGGTCCATTTCTTCACTTCGCGCAACCTGATCGAATGGACGCTGGCCAGCGTCATCGAGGGGGTTGCGGGAAGCCAGTACCTCTACGAGTGCCCCGATTTCTTCGAATTGCCGGTGGACGGCAATGAAGGGAACAGGAAGTGGGTCCTGATGGCGGCGAACAGCGAATACGCGGTGGGGACGTTCGACGGGACGACCTTTCATCCCGAACAATCCCGCCTCCCGGGGCACCAGGGGCGGGGATTCTACGCCGCGCAGACCTTCAGCGACCTGCCGAAGGAGGATCGTCGGCGAATCCAGGTGGGCTGGTTTCAGACCGAGACCCGAGGGATGTCGTTCAACCAGTCCATGACGGTGCCGCTCGAACTGAAGCTCGTTTCGACGGATGCCGGACCGCGGATCACCTTCACGCCGGTTCGGGAGTTGGAGAAGTTGCGATCCAGAACTCACGGTTGGCCCGCCATGGACCTGGGCCCTGGGACCCGGAATCCGCTGGCGGGCGTGACACCGGAACTGGTCGAACTGCGGATCCGTTTCGAGCCGGGGAATGCGACGGCGGTGACGCTGACGGTTCGCGGGGCGACGCTGGTCTATGACACCGCGACGCAGGAGCTGACGGTGAACGGGCACAAGGCGCCGGCTCCACTGCGCCACGGGAAGCTCGATCTGACGGTTTTCTGCGATCGAACCGGTCTCGAGGTTTTCGCCAGCGACGGTTTGACCTATGTCCCCATGCCGTTCCAACCGAAACCCGAGGACCGGTTGCTGGCGGTCGGTGCGGTGGGTGGAACCGCCCGGATCACACGGCTCGAGGTCCATGAACTGCGTTCGGCGTGGCCCGGAAATCCCGAATCCCGCGAGGCCCGCCGCCCGGGACCATCGCCCGACGACGCGCCGAGTTCGCGAAGCCGGGAGGAAGGTGCCGCCGCGCTTCGACCGCCCTCAGGCTCCCCGACCGAGCGGAGGGCGGGAATTTCCACGCGTTCATGAAGGTCTACCCGGTCACCGCCGAGCGCGAGGATCGCCTGGAGGAACGCATGGCGCGCCTGGGGGTCAGTGAATCGGACCTCGACGAGTCGTTCGTCCGGTCGGGGGGGCACGGGGGGCAGAACGTCAACAAGACGTCGACTTGCGTGCAGCTCGTTCATCGACCGACGGGAATGTCGGTGAAATGCCAGACCACGCGTCAGCAGGGCATGAATCGCTTCCTCGCCCGCCAGATGCTGCTGGACAAGATCGAGGACGCGCGGCGGATCGCCGCGGCGGAGGAGCGCGCGCGGATCGAAAAAGTCCGCCGTCAGAAACGCCCAAGAAGCCGTGGCGCCAAGGAGCGCATCCTCGCGTCCAAATCCCGGCAGGCGTCCAAGAAAAGGCTCCGTGCGCGACCGGACGGGGACCGGGACTGACGGGTTGTGGGGCCCGCGTTCGAAGGACCGCGCGGGTCGGCGCCCGGATCCTCGGAACGACGCCCTCGCTCGTGGGAAATCCGGCGGTCCGTCGCGAGAATTCTCTCCCACCCACCGGGGGGACACGGCCTAGGCTGGGCCCGTGACGACGCGCTGGACCCGACGATGGCGCTGGCCGGCGCGGGTGCTGGCCGGCGTTGGTTCGGCGTTCCTGTTGTGGCTGGTGTTTCGGAAGCTGGACCTCCGCGCCCTGGCGTCGACGCTGGCGACGACGCGATGGGCCTGGTATCTCGGCGCGCACGGGTTGTTTGCGACGGGGCTTCTGGCGGCGGGCCTTCGTTGGCATCTGATGCTTCGGTTGAATCACGAGGCGGTGGTTCACGGCGGGGCGTCGGTCCGTATGGTTTTCATCAGCCAGTTCTTCAACACGGTGTTCGGGGGACCGTCGGGCGGGGATGTCCCGAAGACGGCCGTGTATTCGCGGTGGTACGGAGTGTCCGCGGCCGACGTGCTGGCCGCGTCGGTCCTGGATCGGGTGGTGTCGTCGGTGGGCGGACTCGTGTTTGCCGGCTCCGCGATCCTCCTGGGCGCCCGGTTCGGGGCCTTCGAATTCCTACGGCGATGGGAGTGGCACGCGCCAGGCCCGTGGGTGTGGCTTTCGGCGCTGGTTCTGGTCGCGCTCGGTGGGGGGATCGTGGTCTGGGGGCTCGCGCGCCCCGAGTCCTTCGTGGGTCGATCCCTGAGTTCGTTCCACCATTCGATGCGACGACTGTTGGGATCCGGGAAGCGGACGGGGCATGCCTTGGGCTGCGCCCTGGCGACGGCGATCTGCTTCAACTTCACCCAGATCTGCTGCCTTCAGGCCGTGGCCTGGGACCCGATTCCATGGACGAACGTGATCTGGATGTACCACCTGATCACGGCGGCTTCCGCGTTGCCGGTTTCGGTGGCGGGAACCGGAATGCGGGAGGGAGCGTCGATGATGCTCCTCGGTCAGTACGGGATTCCCGCCGCGACCGCGGTGGCGGCGGCCCTTCTCACCCTTTCGATCCACGTGACCTGGGCGTTGGTGGGTGCCGCGATCCTGGGGCGGGAACATCGGGCGCGACGGAGCGTGGCCCTCAGCCCTGCGGGCAGCCGCCTCTCCGTGGTGATGCCGGTGTGGAACGAGGAACGGGACCTGCCGGAGACGATCGGACGCCTGAAGAACGTGCCGGAAGTGGCGGAGATCGTGGTCGTCGATGCCGGGAGCACGGACGGCACGCGGGCGTTGGCGGCCAGCCTGGGTTGCCGAGTTGTCACGGGTCCGCGAAGCCGCGGGGCGCAACTGAGGATGGGCGCGAAGGAAGCCACCGGGGACATCCTCTGGATGGTCCATGCGGACACCCGGGTGGGGCCGGACGCGGGGGCGGCCCTGCTTCGGTGCCTTCGCGATCCGCTGGTTGTCGCCGGGGCATTCTGGAAGCGCTTCGATGACGGGCCGTGGTTCATGCGGGGATCGAGGTTCCGGTGCGGCCTGCGGTTGATCTGGGCGCGGCGTCTGCTCGGGGACCAGGCCATTTTCGTCCGGCGATCGGCGCTCGAAGCGGTGGGCGGGGTGCCGGACCAACCCTTGATGGAGGAGGTCGAACTTTGTCGGCGTTTGAGAAGGGTGGGCCGCATCGCGTTGGCGGGCGCCTCGGTGGCGACGTCGATCCGGCGCTTCCGGCGATGGGGCATCGCACGGACCTACTGGCTGATGTGGAAGGTCGGACGCGGGTACGACCGGGGCGTGCCCCCGGAAGAACTCGTCCGGTGGTACGAGGGCGGCGGTTATTCCTCGGGGAGCGGGAAGCGTGAACCCGGCGTCCGAAATCCCTGACCTTGACGAGCGGGACGAGCCGACTTGCCGGACGCCGGACGCGAGTCATCCTCTCCCGATGCGGAATCGGACACACGGCATGTGGCGGGTGGTGGGCGGAATCCTCGCGGGATTCGCACTCCTCTCGGGGAGGGTGGAGTCCGCGGCGGATGCGCCCCGGCGCGCGCTCGTGGTGCTCGGCGACAGCCTGGCGGCGGGGTTCGGCGTGGACGAATCGGAGGCGTTCCCGTCTTTGCTTCAGGGGATGATCGACAGCGCGGGGCTGGGATTCGAGGTCGTGAATGCGGGTGTGAGCGGCGACACGACGGCGGGAGGACTGCGGCGGTTGACCTGGCTGCTTCGTCGGCCGGTGGATGTCGTGCTGGTGGAATTGGGTGGGAACGACGGGCTGCGTGGGCTGCCTCCCGAGGCGACGCGTTCGAATCTTGTGGCGATCGCCGATGGCGTCCGAAAGCGGTACCCCGCGGCGCGGTTGGTCCTCGCCGGGATGCAAATGCCTCCAAATCTGGGGGAGGACTATGTCGGTCGGTTCAAGGCGATCTTTCCGGAGGTGGCCCGTGAAAAGGGGATGGTCCTCATTCCCCACCTGTTGGAGGGGGTGGGGGGCAGACCCGAGATGAACCAGCCGGACCTGATCCATCCCACGCCCGCCGGGCACGGACGGATTGCGAGCAACGTGTGGCAGGTGCTCAAACCGGTCTTGGAAGCGCCGGCCCCGTGATCCGCGGAATGCCTTCCCGAGTCTCGGAACTTGTCGCCGGCCGACAGGCCGACTTTGATCGTCCTGTCCGAAGCCACTTCCCACACACACTCCCGACACATCACGGCACAACTCGACGCGTCATGAACCTCCCCGACCTTCCGGATACCGCCACAACCCGTCCCACCGATCGCCGCGCCTTCCTCAAGAGGGGGGTCCTGGCGGCGGGCGCCGTCTATGGCGGATTGATCGTGTCCCGAGGGGCGGCGCAAGCGCCGGCCGCCAGCGAGAAGATCCGGGTCGGAATCATCGGGTCGGGGGGCATGGGGCGCGGTGATCTCGCCACGTTCTTTCTGAGTCCGGAGGTGGAATGCGCGGTGGTCTGCGACGTCGACGACAAGAACATCGCGGAATGCGTGAAGCTGGTGGAAACGAGCCGCGGCAAGGCGCCGGCGACGACGAAGGAGTTCCGCGACGTGCTGGATCGAAAGGACGTGGACTGCGTCCTGGTGGCGACGCCGGATCATTGGCACGCGCTTCCGACGGTGATGGCGTGCCAGGCGGGAAAGGACGTCTACGTCGAGAAGCCACTGGCGACGAGCATTCGGGAAGGACGCGCGATGATCACCGCGGCGGAGAAGCACGATCGCGTGGTCCAGATGGGGACCCAATGGCGCAGCGGTCGGCATTTCGCCGAAGCGGTCGAGTACGTGCGTTCGGGCAAGCTCGGCAAGGTCTCCCTGGTGCGTGGCTGGGCATTTCACGACTGGCTTCCGGCCTGCCCGAAGAAGCAGGACGGACCTGTGCCGTCCGGCGTGGACTATGAACGCTGGCTCGGTCCGGCACCGAAGCGGGCGTTCAACGAGAACCGGTTTCACTTCAACTTCCGCTGGTTCTGGGACTACGCCGGAGGGTTGATGACCGACTGGGGCGTCCATTTGATCAATGTCCTCCTCTGGGCGATGGGACCGCAGCCGCCGAAGACGGTGATGTCCAGCGGCGGCAACCTGAACACCGACGAAGCCTGGGAAACGCCGGACAACCAGATCGCCGTGTACGAGTTCCCGGACTACCTGCTGGTGTGGGAGCACAAGAACGGAGTTGGAATCGGCTTGAACAGTCGTCCGTGGGGGATGTCGTTCACGGGTTCGCTGGGGACCCTGTTCCTGACGGATGCCGGGTTCGAAGTGCAGAGCGAGCGTCGGAAGGTGGGAGAGGAACCACAGAAATTCCCGGGCAGCGGCGATGCGCGGCCGGCGCACGTGCGGAATTTCCTCGATTGCGTGAAATCCCGGCAGCAGCCGGTCGAGAACCTCCAGGTGGGCCACCATGTGTCGACCGTGGCGCACTTGGGGAATGTCGCGCAGCGGGTGGGGCGGAAGATCGTCTGGGACCACGAGAAGGAACGGGTCGTCGGCGACCCCGAAGCGGACAAGTTCGTGGGTGTGGAGTACCGCAAGCCGTGGAAGCTGCCGTACTATCCGCAGGCCTGACGGTTGATTTGACGGCGGCAAGGTCCGCGTGTTGGCTTGCGGCCATGATGAAGAGCACGCGACGGTTTCCGTCCCTTTCGGTGGTGTTTCTGGCCTTGCTGACCCTTGGGACGAGTGGGCATTCGTCGCTCGCCGCGGACCCCGAGATCGAGAAGCGGGTCCTGGAAGCTCAGGCGGCGGTCGAGCGCTTCAAAAAAGCGGACTCGGGAATCGCGGCCCTGTTGGACGCCGCATCCGGATACGCGGTTTTCCCGAAGATTGGCAAAGGCGGCTTGGTGATCGGTGGAGCCCACGGCGACGGACTTGTGTACGAAAAGTCGCATCTGGCCGGAACCGCTTCGATGTCGCAGGTCACGGTGGGGGCGCAGATCGGGGGACAATCCTTTGCCGAACTGATCCTATTCGAGAACGCGGAGTCCCTGGCGCAGTTCAAGGAGAGCCGGTTCGAAATGGCGGCCCAGGTGGGAGCGGTCGCGGCGGCGGAGGGTGTGTCGAAGAACGCCAAGTATGTTCACGGCGTGATGGTGTTCACGCTCGCCAACCGCGGCCTGATGGCCGAGGCCAGCATCGGTGGACAGAAATTCAAGTTCACGCCCGTGCCGCCTCCCGCGCCGGCAGAATGAGGGACTGAGATCGATGAGCTGAAACGACTCGGTGAGGGTCCGGCGTGGAACGCCTCAGGGTGTGTCGGACGGAGACGTTCCGGTCGCGGGGCGGGTGAAGCGTTCACCGAAGGGGGTGAAACCTTCGACAAAGCCTCCGTGGCTGAGAAAGAAGCGCCCGTCTTCCACGCCCATGAATCGGTCGAGGCGGTTCGTCCTGCCGGTGGGGTCGTGGCTGAAGGTGGCGTTGGTCAGTTCGATCCACTCCCCCTGTGGGGTCCGGACCCATTGATTGCCGTAGAGCGCCTTGCGCGTGAGATGGCCGCTGGCGCCCCAGAAATTCTCGCTGAATCCGTGGAGTCGCCGCAGCCAGCCGCCCTCTTTGGGCGCCTTCCACGAAGAGATGAGCATCCATTTCCTGGAATCCGGATGGAAGTAGTGCCCGGAGAAGATCGTGAACGTTTCGTCGGCGGGTTGGGCCGTGACCAGGAACCGCTGGGTCTGGCCGGTCTTCCAGGGGTACTTCAGATGGCTGTGTCCTCCGGTTCCCTCGTTGCCGAAATCGCCGCTGAAAACCCCGTCACCCTTCGCCACGAGTTGAACCCGGTCCTCACGGGCGACTTTCGCGCGATCCACGGCTTCCCCGCCGCTGTCCCACACCGAGAAAATGATCCGCCGCTCCGACGGGCTGTTCACCTGCATGCCGAAGTAGCCGCGGTGCCAGCCGCAAGCCATGTAGAACGTCGCTGAGGGATCCTCGACGGCGGTGACTTCCGAGTAGAACGCCGCGACTTCGGTGCCCGCGGGAACCGGATAGTTCAGATGAACGGACGCGGCGTTCCGGCGTTCCTCCAGGTTGAAATGCGCCTGGGTCGCGAGTGCTCCCGCGAGAATCAAAGCCTCGATGTCGCCCGCGGGCCGACCCTCGGGATTCAAGGAGCGCAGGGTGAATCGTTGGTAGCCCGTTTCGGTGATTGGAAAGGAGCCGAGCCCGATTTCCACGGGCGTTTCACGGCCGCGACCAAGAACGGTCGCCTGGCGAACGTGATCCCCGACCTCGAATTGAAGCCGGGATTCCCGGTCGGCGGGCAGGCGGACGCTCAACGTGGCGGACACTTCGCCCGTGGTTCGAAACCGGCCGTACCAATGGATCGTCTCGGAAGGGTCGGTCCACCGGGTGACCCCGCCCCTGGGAGAGATACGAACGGCCTCCGGGTCGGGGAGCGCGTAAGCCGTGAAGCCGGGGATCCGCAACGAGCCGGATTCGGTCCCGGGACCGGCAACGGAAACGGGATGGGTCACCGCTCCGGATTCCGGTTCGGCTTGGGCGGGGGTGAGGGACGCGGGGAGAAGGCCGAGGAGCAGGGCGGCGACCGGCCGGCGTGGGCGAGGGGATCTCAAATCTCGATAACTCAATTGTCTTCGGGTGCGTGGCGTTGGAGGCCGACCTTGTGGGCGATCTCGTCGAATTCCTGGCGACTGACCTCGGAAAGGTCCTTGCCCCGGCGTTTGAGGTGTTCGTTGATCTTGATGGCCTTCTCCACCATGCCGTCGTGAGTGGCTTCCGTTCCGCCGACGAGGGCGAAATTCGAGCCGGTCGTGACGCGCTTGTGGCCATCGGAATCCATCCCCACACCGAGGAGGAATCCCTTTCCCTTGGGCTTTCCGGGCTTTTTAGCCATACGGGGCAGGCTAAGTGCGATGCGCCTGAGGTCAAGTCGCCGGGCGCGCGGGAGTTTCCCGCTGCGTGATCGGTCGAAGGTCCGGACGCCCAGGGAAGCGGATCGGGTTTTGGCCCAAGGGAACCGGAACTGGCCCCGGCAACCGCATTGGCAACAGGGATCAGGTCGTCGATGAAGCGGAGCGGCGGGATACCGGGGTGTTGCGGGTCGCGCCCGAGCGCGGCGCCGGCGCCGGCGATGCGGAGGGGTTCGTCGGAGGGGCTGTGGCGGGGTCGACGGTGCCATCAGGCGCGGGCTTGGGTTCCTTGAGGATGCTGATGAACTGCTTCATCGCGGGGGAGAGGACCTTGCTTTTCTTGAGAATGGCGGACACGGGCCGCGCGAAATCGGCACCGGCGATCTCGACCTGGGCCAGGATCCCGTTCCGGACCTCCGTGCTGACGGTCGACTGGGGAATCACGGAGACGCCGAGTTCGATTTCGACGGCGCGCTTCACGGTCTCGATGTTGTCGACCTCCATGACGTGCTGGATCTCGACGCCCTCGGCGCGGAGGGCCTTGTCGATGGCGCGTCGCGTGGGGATGTCGGGCTCGAAGCTGATGAATCGTTCGCCGCGAAGGGCGGCGAGCGGAATGGATTCGCGGGAGGCGAGGGGATGCCGGGGCGAGCAGACGAGCACGAGCTTGTCGCGCCAGAGGGGGACGACCTCGAGTCGGCTTTCCTTC
>JBFWOK010000154.1:0-16632 GCA_050250555.1 Limisphaerales bacterium | reverse complement strand
ATCTAGCAGGAATCGAAGGCGGTTGATCATGGTGGGATCTCCAGGAACAGGGATAAGGGATGGAATGAGTCCGGTGTAGGGAACGTCGGGACGCTGGCGTGATTCCGAATTGTCGTAAAGCGCGGAGTCGATCGGATCAAACTCGGGTGCTTCACCGGGTCCGAGTCGATTCGGCGGGATGTTTTTAAGGATTAGTCTTGTTGCCTCACGGGGCGCGCGGCTAGGGGATGGGGCGTTCCCAGATCCCCCTGACTTCGGTGCGGTCTGTTGTGCGTGGGCCGGTATCGAACGGTGATCCCGACAACGCCTCCCCATGACTACCCCGGCCTCCGAAGGGGATTCTTCCGCCCGCCTGCAATGTGTTCGTCTCGTCCACGCGCCGCCCGATCCCCGCACCGGGCCGGCGTGGGCCCAAGTGATCGAGCTGCGGGGCAGGGAATTCTTCGTCCGCACCGAGCCGTTTGCCTCGGGAGGAGATCCTGGGCTTTCGGCCGCGGCCGCTGAACAGGCGTTGTTCGTCGGCCTTCAGGTCCTTGGGCCGGGGGAGTCCAATGACCAGCCGTCCGTACTCGCCGAGGTACCAGGGGAGCAGCTTCTCTCCCGCGCCCACGTCTCCCAATCGGTGTCCAGTTTCGAGCTTCTCCCGACGAGGTACGCGGTCCGGGGCGTGGATCCGAACCTGGATCCGAATCGGGATCCGAACCTGAAGCCGAGGCGGCTGATGCGTTCGGCGGTCGATCTGTGGGTCCGGATTCCCAGCTTCCTTCTCCGGCTGCACAGAGGGCAGACGGCTCGGACGGACGAGGGTTTGGACGGGGATTTCGCATGGCTGAGCGTCCGGCTCCGGGTGGACTCCAGGCTTCGGCTTCGGGTTCATTTGGGGCTGGCGGCGGGATCGGCCACGGACAGTTTCCTATGGATCAAGGGGTCCCAGTGGTGGGAATTGGGAGTCGAGAGCGGTTGGGAGGCGCTGGAAGCATTGAAACAACCGGCGTGGTTCGAGGCCTCGGCGAAGCAGTTGGGAATTCCCACGGGACGCTCCGATCTCCGGAGTGCGGCCGAACAAGTGCTTGGACTTCGGACGGAGCTCAAGCGGGAGACCCTGCGCCACTCGCGGACGCCCCTGCTGGCGTATTGGACCCGGGCGGTCCCCGGGAACGATTCGGCCCCGCTTCAACTCCGGTTCTGGCGTTGCTTCGGATGTGGTCCCGAGGCCGTTGATCCCTTCCTCTCCACGGATTCCCTGGGCTCCGATGGAACCCCGGTGGTGGTGGGTCTGGAACAGCGGCCGCGGAGGTTGAGCGAGATCGTCGAGGGGATCGAGGGCTTGCCGCGTCGTTGGGCGGTTCACGTCGTATCGGCTGATCCACCGGTCAAGACAGCGAAGATTCCCCCAACACAGCCCGGGCACAGTCCGGAGCTCGAGAAGGAAGGCTTTCAGAACCTTTTCTCCCGAGGTTGGGCGGGGCTGATGAGGACCTGGTCTCCGAATGCGCCGCAGCATCGGACCGCGTTGTTCGATGTCGTCCCCTCGGCGACCGCGGCTACCGATGAACTGACGCGCTTCTTTCCGGTCTACAGCCTGTCCACAACCCTGCATCCCCTGGCGTCTTCGGACGGTCAATCCGCCGGGAAGCCATCGGAGGACCGGGTTCGGATCCTTTTCAGGGTCGAGCCGGGACTTCCGTTTCCGGCGGGGACTGAAGCGCTGGCGTCGTGGACGCTGCGGTTTGGCGCCCTGCGGGATCACAGGGGCCGGCCGGCGACGGCTCGGGCCCTGATCAGGTGCCGGACTCCCGGAATCTCCAGCGAGGGAGCCGCCCGATCCGGAGAACCTTTCGGGCTTGAAGTCGCCGATCTGGAGTTTGCCGATCACCCCACGCTTCGGATGGGGGCCATGGACTTGGTGTTGGGTTCTCCCGGTGCCGGGCAACGTGGCCGTTGGGCTCCCTGCCAGTTCTGGTTTCGACGGCAGGCGGGAGGGCGGGGTTCACCCTCCGTTCGCACCGAACACATTCTGGCGCCCCTGGAGCTGGAGCATTTCGCCCTGGGCGAACCGGGGACGGACGGAGTCCGGGCTGAAGGCATCGATGCCGGCCTGGCTTTCGCGGTGTTGGAGGTGCTGCCCGGGGAGACGGACAGGTTGGAGGGACCCACCGAATTCGTCCGCGACGACAAACCCTCGGATCCGGAGTCGGTGGTGAAACTGGCGGACCGCTGGCCTCTCCTGTTGCCGCTAGGGTCCTGGAGTTTGCCGCGGCGCGAGGGGCGTTTCCTTCTCCGGATCACGGAGGTCGCCGGTCGGACCCGACCCCAGACGTTCACGCTGCGCCTCCTGAAGATGGAGGGCGAGCGATTGCCGCGAGACACGCGCCTGCGGGTGTTCTACCTGGACCGGGCCCCGTTCTTCGTGGGGCTTCTCGATCTTCCGCCGCTCTCCGAATTCGACCCACGCCAAGGGAACGAGCTCGCCATTTGGTCGACCGAGGGACCCTATCGAGGCTGGCAACTTCGGATCTCGAGTTTCGAATTCGAACTGAGGCTTCCGCCCCAGGGAATTGGCGAGGCGATGGAGAAAGGCCGCGCCGAGGATGGGTACGAGGACGTGGAACCGGGGGATCCCGTGGATTTCCGGTTCACGCCCCCCACGGTTCTGAAGCTGGCCGGTAGCGATTCCGAACGGAACTACGGAAACACGCCCTGGAACATCCGGGCGCTGCTCAATGCCATCGACGACAAGGGCCGGGTGGGAATCCCTCTGCGCGAGGCCCGATTCGAGATGCTCTATGGCCTGCGCTTCCGACTCGCCAACGTCAATCACCTGCGACTTGCGGAACTGCTGGCCCGACTGGGGACGCCTCGAAGCGAGCTGCCCGTACTTCCGGTCTCCGTCGAGTACCGGACGGACAACGAGACCCCGAGCGAGGCGGCTTCGAGGGACTATGCGTTCTTCCGGAAGGGCTGGGAGGCGATGCTCCGATCGGTGGAGACGCGACTCGGGATCTATGAGGTCTTCGACGAACGCCAGCGGGAATTCGGTCCGAACTCGGTTCCCGAAGGATTCACGTTCCATGGGCCTCCAGGCTCGGACCAGCTCCAGGCGGTGCTTCGGAAATCGGCCCAGTTGAGGACTTCCCTGCCTGAACCCTATCCCAACGACCAAAGCCCCAACGGGCTTCCTCGGATTCCGGCTTCCGAGCTTCGGGAGAAACTGAAGTTGGAGGGTCTCGAGGACCGGGAGTGGTGGCGGAATCTCCTGCCCAACTTTGAGGATGGCCTCGCGGGCAGCTTCGCCTGGGCCTTCGAGTCCGTGAACCTCTACAGGATGCTGTGGCGGGATCCAAACCCCGAGACTCCCCGGTGGGTGGAGGCGGTGGAGGCCACGATCACCCGATTGTTCTTCTCAGCGCTCGGCGGCTGGTGCACCCAGAGCGCCACTTTCGCCGATGGCAGGATCGTCATCTCCGTCACCGTAGAGATGGGCCGGGTCTCCGAACTCCGTGTCGAGGTCATCGGCCGGGTCGCCAGATTTTGGAATCGCGCCCGCATGGTGACGGTATTCCGGCGCACCGTACTGCCCACCCGGCAATTCGCCTCCCAACAGGATCCCCACCACGGACGCCCCATCCTGCGGAAGACCGAGGAATACATCGAATTCCTCGATAAATCGCGGCTCCTCTGCGACGAACTGACCCAGGCGGTTGGCGCCGCTTTGCCCGGCGCCCTCAAGGCGTGTTCCTGTGACGAGAAGATCCTGGTCGATGCGCGGTGGGGCACCGACGTCTACGACGGCGAGGGTTCGGGCGCCCAGGGGGTGGGATGGAAACTGCCCATCCGGAAGGCGGGCGCTCCATCCGATATCTACGGCCCGGCGAATGTTCTTCTCGCGTTCCATCCGGGAGCACCCGGGGCGCGAGTCGAGGGCCGGATCGCCAACCTCGCCGACCTGTGGTTCTGGGTGGATACCCGCCCTGGCCGTACCGGCGACACCAAATGGCCCTCGATCCGCGGCCTGGACACCGTCGACGAGGTCCTTGCCGACCCGGGTAATCCAGAGAGCGGATCGGCCCAACTTCTCTGGGCGACACCACCGGTTCCCTCCCAGGCGATTGGTGCCACCTACCACGTGGTGGGTCTCTCGGCGGAGGCCAATCTCACCCATCACATCGCCCCGGGTGCGCCCGGGTCCGGCGAGAATCCCTCGGTGGGTTCTTTCCTGAAAAACGTCACTCTAGGCCGAGGGGGAGGAGAGGGAGGGGAAGCCGGAGGCATCATCGGCGCACTGAAGGTGGATCCTGTCGTCCAGTTCCAACGCCAGGTCCGCGCTCAGACCGAACATCTGTTCGGGGCCCTCGAACAACTCACCAACCCTGGTTCCGGCGAGGGCGCCGAAAAGACGGGGTGGGAGAGGCACATCGCGAACGCTTTTGGAATCCCGATTCCCGATCCAGCCCAACCGACCCCCGCCGTTTTCGCCGCCCTCGGCGATGTCCTGGGGCCTGTCTTCGGACCGCTTCAACAGGCGGTCGACACCCTTGGGGAGTTTCAGCGTCGGGTCCTGCGACAGGGTGCGTGGCTTTTTGATCAGACGGCAGCCGATGGGTTCGTGGCGACTCTTGGGACGCGCCAGAAGGAGATCGCCTCAGCGATCCATGGCCTGATACGGGCTCCTCAAACGGTTCCCGACCTCTTCCAGTCCCTCGCGGATCGTCTCCGGGCCGATCTCAGGGCCGCCACGGCGCAAGGCGTCACGGCGGTCAAGAACCGGCTCGAAGCCCCTCTCAGGGAAGCCCAACGAGCCTATGTCGATTTCCAGGGCCGACTCGAGTCGCTGCGAGCGATCCTCGCGGGGCTCTCCTCAACCGTTCCCGCCGTGACGGCCGCGTGGATCGATCGCCTCGTCTCCGATCTCCGTCGGATCGCCGACCACAGCCTCGACCAGATTCCCGACATAGTCCGAGGGTCGATCGACGTTCCGCAGGACCCTTTCGCCCTGGCCATCGACCGGTGTGTGAGAGCGCACCTCGCCGACGTTTTTCTCCCCGCGAACGGCCTCTTCACCAACCCCGGACAAGTCGCGGCCGACATCGAGGCCTACGGTCGGTCCTTCTCGGCGTTGGCGGTCGTCTTTTTTCCAGGATCGGACATCGGCGCGGCCATGGCCGGGTTCAGCGGCGAACTCACCGCCGTGGCGGAGACGCAGGCTGTCCAACTCAGGCAGTCCGCCGAGGCCTTGGCTCGACGGTGGGTCCGCATGGCCCGGGGTTCGTGGAACGATTGGGGCTCGGGCCCTCTGGGTGGCGAGTTCCTGAGAAACTGGCGTTCGCGCATCGAGAAGGCGCGGATCGCGATCACCGCGCTCGCCGATCTACCCGAATCATTGGTCGAACGCTGGAGAAGCTGGATCGTGCAGGCGGACGCCGATCTAGGTTCGTTGGAATCCAGCCTGCGGGAAGGGGCTGGCCGAGAGAGCGAGGCCTTGGAGGCCATGGTCGCGGAGTTGGTTCGGCAACTGACGGAAGCCAGTGTGCCGCTGGCGGGACTGGCGAGCCGGATCGCCCAGCACCCCGTTCTGGCGCAACATCGGGACCGGATCGTAAACCTCTTCCCGGCGGACAAGGCACTCGACAAGTACGAGGCCTTGGTCGCGGTGGTGAAGTCGCGAACGGATGCGTGGGAGGCCACGCGGGAAGCCTTGATTCGAGACGGCACCGGGGTCCTAAAGCACGCCGATCTGGAACAAAGGGCCCGTCAGTTGGCGGGGAATCTCGGCGATCGCGCGAAGGCGATCGGCGACGATCTTTGCCGGAAGCTCTCGGCGAATGTCCGGCGATCGTTCGAGCAGGTCTCGAAAGAGGTGCTCTCCCTGGCCACCCGGGCCCTGGAGGCCGTGCGAGTTTCGGTCGATCAGCTCCGGGATTCCCAGTTCCTGGAAGCGATCCGGCGGCAGGACGCGACGCGACGCGCGATCGCTGGCCGACTCCGGTTCGTGGCCGACGACCTCGCGGGATCGTGCGCCGAGATTCTAAGGGGAACGGAAGGAACGCTCGAACAGGCGGGGGCGGCGCTGGACGATCTGGAGAAGGGGATCCGTCAGGCCCGGGCCGCGCTCGACGGGACGGACTGGATGTTCTCATCCGCCGATTGGACCCAACCCGTCGAGAAGCTTCGGGCCCTCGCCAAGCGTCGGGTCCGGGCCTACCAGGAGTCCCTCGACCGGCTTCTCGATCTCGCGCGGTTGAGATGGACCCGCGGACTGCCCGGACGACTGGACCTTCCCGTGGCCCGCGCCGTGTTGGAGGAGATCCTCGATCGGATCGATGAGTTTACCGGCGGTGATCCGAGAGACTTTGGAGAGCAACTCACGGGCACCGTGGCCGGCTTGAAGTCGGAGCTCGCCGGTTCGATGGATGCGTTTCTGAGGAACGGAGGTCCACTCGCGGCCGTCCGGGCGAAGCTTCGGGAAGTCCAAACCGCGACCTCGGGATCGGGTCCTTCGGTGATCCTGACGGATCAACTTCCCGCCCAATTGAGGGCGCTGGCTCAGGCCATCGAAGCCGTCGCCTTTGATCCCGCGGACATCACCCGGCGCGCGGCCATGCTTCAAGGGCAAATGGCGGACCTCCACGAGGAATTGGCCCGGGTGTTGAGTGAGCAGGGTGCCAAGGTTGCCGCGCAATTGAGTTCCGATTGCGGGGCCGGCCTGCTGGAGATCGATCCGGCGGGTGTCGCACAGCAGGTCACGGACGCGATGCTGCGACAGTTGGGGCGTTTGAAGGACAGGATCCCGAAGGACCTCCGGAATCTCGAACGATCGGCGGACCGCCTCCAGCGCTGGGCGGATGCCCAGCGGGATCAACTGGGAAGCGCCTTGGATCGACTTGGCTCGATCGCACCGACTCCGATCGCCTCCGACGTCACGGAGGCCGCCCAACAGGCCTTCAGGACCTTCCGGGCGTTCGGAGTCGCGCCGGCCGTTCCGGGCCTCGACTTCCGCGACATGGGCCGTCTGCCGGATCTCGGGTTGGGCCCCGAGGAGGCGCTCCGCTTCCAGGGCCATCTTCAGAACCTGGGCGCGCGCCTGCGGAATGTGAGCTTCGCTTTCCGAAAGGAGGCGGAAGCCTTCCAACTCCGGATGACTCCGGTCCGCGCGCTCGTCGACCGGGCCACCAGCGCTGCCGGAGGCGCCATCCAGTCGGCACGTCTCAAGGCCGCGAGCCTCGAGCTTCAGGTCCGGGATATTCGTCGAAAGCTGGAGGCCGACCTCGATGCCTTGAAGAACAAGGCGCTCAAGGACCTCATTCCGGATCTCGGGGGACTCAAGCTGGAGCGACTCCTGGGCGCGGCCGGGCTTTCGGATTCATTTCTCAGGCGGCTCAAGGAAAAGACCACGCTTCGGCATGGAATGGATCCGCAGACCCTGACGGCCTACGTCGATTGCCAGGTCGAGTCCATCAACGTGGAGGGCTCGCTCACGTTGTTCTCGCTCGGACCCGTCAGCCTGCTGCTTCGGAATGTCACCCTCACCACCCGCATCCGTATTGAATCCCAGGGTGGCCGTGAGGCCCACAAGGAGGCTTACGGCAAGCTGGTGGCCGATTGGGAGTTCATCGTCGGCGGACAGGCGTTGATGACCTACCGGCAGGCGGCGCTCGAATCCCGCAACGGCCAGGTCCGAATGGACCTGGATCCCACCAAGATCCGGCTCGCCAGCGTTCTTCAGTACGTGTCCGACCTCATGAAACGCGTGCCCCAGCGCGACGAGGGCGGTCTACGGGTCGGGCTACGGGAGAACCTGCCCCACGAAGTGGTCGGCTTCGTCAAACTCAACCTGGACCTCCCAACCCTCGGCGGCGGAACCACCACGATCCAGAATCTCCGGCTCGGGCTGATGCTCGAACTCGGACTCCATTTCCCCAACTTCCCGTCATTCCGCCAATCGCACCTCCGCATCTCGGCGGGCGTGAACCTCGCGGAGCGCGACGCCCCGTTCATCGTCTCATTCTTCATTCTCGGAGGCTGTGGGTGGTTCACCCTGCGGGTGGATTACCTGGTCCCGTTCCGGGACGGATCCCCGGAACTTCGCGTCTACGTCAACATCGCGCTCGGCGTCTCGGCTTCGCTGGCCCTCGATATCGGCTTTGCTCGGGGAAGCGTCTTCGTTTCGCTCTCGCTCCAGGCGGAATGCGAAGTGGCCCGCGGCCGGTCCACTTCCACCTTCAGTCTGATCCTGACGATCGCCGGCAGTCTCAATATCCTGTCCATCATCGACGTCAGTATCGTCGTCACGCTGGGTGTGCGGTATTCGACGGGGCGCCCGCTCGAGGGCTTCGGACGCATTTCGGTCCGCATCAAGATCTGCTGGTGCTTCACCCTGAAGGTCGATCGGTCGTTCACCTGCCGGCTCGGCGGTGGCGGCAACAAACAGCAGGCCGCGGTCCATCCCGGTCGGGCCGCCTCCGCGCCCCGGCTCGCCAAGGCCTCACCCACGCTCAACGGATGGCTGCACCATCCGGGGCGCCGGCCCGAACCCGTTCCCCTCGTGAGGCCGGCCCTCCATCAGGCCGTCAACCGACGAGCTTCACGGGGCACGGTCTGATCGGATCCGTGCCAAGCCATCCTCCACCTTCCCTACCGTTCCCACCCACCGAAACCGCTTATGGCCGACCCCTTCCGCTGGATCTGGATCGTCAACACCGATGTCATCCGACAGCGCCCCTCGGAAGAACGGGCCGTCGTCGCGCTCAACCTGAACACTCTGGGCTGGGCCGGTGACACGGTCCCCGCCGCGGAGCCTCCCGATGAGTTGCGGTTCCCGTGGCGCGACCAGGCAATCCATGGGTTCGACCTCTGGTGGGTCGATCCTCTCGCCGCCGGGGAGGAACGGAAGATCGACCCCGCGGGTTACCTGCCCTTCCCGGCTTCCACGTTGACCCCTCTCGACGAACTCACAACGACCTACGAGCGCGTCCATCAAGGCCTGGAATCGGGAGAGCTCCCGCGCGATCCGGAGTCTCCAGCCCTTCGCGGGCGGCGACTCCCGAAGGATCTCTACGTGGGCTTCAATGCGAACTCCACGGACGCCGCAGCCGGCGAAGCGTCCTGGTCCGGGGTCCTCAGCGATCTATCGCAAAAGGGATTTCCCCTGGCCCATAGCCTGCGGCTCGCCTTTCTCTTCGATCCGCACTCCGACCCGGGCTTCGGAGCCTTTCCGGATTCGACCGACACCAGCGGGCGCCGCCTCGCGGTCACTCCCCGCTTCCAGGGGTGGTCCGACCTGCAAGCCCAAGGGACGGCTTCACGAGCGGCCAATGGCACCGAAGTCCGCCTGAAGGTCACCTTCAAACCACGAGAGAATCCTCAACCCGCCAACGCCGCGCCCGATCCTGATTCGATCCCCGCGCCCGCGCCTCTCCCTTCTCCAGCGCCTGTTCCCCCACCCGTGGGTGCCGAACGAACCCCGGTCGGGCCCCTCCCGCCACCCCTGGAGATTCGCGTCGAGGCGGCTCCTGTCGCCGGACCCTCGCTCGTGCTTCCTGATTTCGTGTCGATCCAGTCGGATCGGGCAGCGGATGGATTTGAGGACTGGCGGTCACCATTGTCCCGTCGACTGGGAGTCTTCGTGCAACCGCTCCGATGGTTGCGGGCGGTGCTGGTCGCGACCAACGGTGGATTCCCGCCAACGGCCGCGGTGCTTCGCCGGCAGGTCGAGTTCTTGCTGAGCGTCGCGCACGCCCGGAATGATCTCGGGTTGCGTCAACCCGCCTGGGAGCGAAGCCGCGCGTTCGGCCAAAGTGGACCGGTGACGACCCGGGGTTCGCTCATCCACGACACCCTCCGATTTCTTCACGCTGAGGGTCGACTCGGACCCAGAGTTCGCTCGTGGGCGGATATGGAGCGGGATCTCGACCAACTCGCCCAGGCCGGCGTGGGCTCCAACCTTCTCCTTCCAACGTTCAACGAGTGGGCGGGCCTGCTGGCGGACGCCCTCAACGAGGTCCCGTTCCAGGGACCTGCGACCGCCACGGCGACTCCAGGCCCTGAAAGCTATCCGAAGCTTCAGGCCCTTCTTCGCTGGTATCTCGCCAACCCAGTGCCTGCGGGACCGAACCTTCTCGACCCTGTCGATGCGCTCGACGAGTTGGATCGCGCGCTCGTGGATGAAGCCGTCCTGCTGGCCAGTTGGATCCGGCAATGGGATTCCGTCTTCGATCGGGCGCTTCCGGCGCTGACGTGGTTTCTTCAGAACGCCCGCCTGCCTTCCGGAGCGTCCGCCAAGGTCTGGGAGGAAGCGCTTCCATTGCTCACGGCGGAGGAGTCCATCGCCCTGGCGAGGACGGGCCCCGTCCCGCCCGAGGACCTTCCCCTGCTTTGGTCCGCCGCGGCGCGGCTGCTCCAGCTGAAACCCAACCTTCGCAGCGGCACCCCTCCGGAGGTTCGGTGGCTGGTTGGCGACTGGCGGGCGAGCCTGCCCCGGCTCGCACCCCACCGGGATGCGGTGCTGCAATGGCTTTCCACCACGGGAACCTCACTGGCTCAACGCTATGTCGGAGGGGTCGTCGGTGAGTACCTGGCCCGACAGGAAACTCCTCCCGCAGTCGATGTTCCCGATCCGACGCCGCCGGCGCCAATGGAACCCGAGGAGGTTTCCTTCCGCCAGGGGGAAGGTCGGGATGCGGCGCGCTGGCTCACGGGCGCGTTCATCGATTTCAACCGACGGCTGACCGAAGCAACCCAGGACAACGCGTTGGCGTTTCTGAAGGCCACGGGTTTTCCAACGGTGGATGCCGCCAATCCGAGCCCGGATGGAATCCTCGGAAAATTGCTTTGGCACGACGAGGTCCATGGACCCGCATTGCCTGGAGAGCAGCCGGGGTCCGTTCGAAGAGCCTGGGTTGACGGCTTGGTTGGGCGTACTCGGATGCAGATCCAGCCTCCCAGCGCGACACCATCCCCTCTCCTGATCCCTCTGCCCGCCGGTTTTGACGATGCGCGGTACGCGGGCCTGCTCGTTCTCGCGAGGCGGTACAGCCAAGGTCGAGAGGCCGCCACGTCGACGGACTGGTGTCTGCTGACGATCGGGGACATGGCGTTGTGCCCGACGCCAAAACCGCGACGGGAAGAGGGAAAGCCCGAACGGTCCCGGGGACGCGCACCGAACGACCGGTCGGATGAGCGGTTCGGGGAGGATGTGGCGATGACCGACATCCCCGACGCCCTCCCCGGAATGAAAGGGATTCCGGTTCCCTGGCGGATCTTCAACAGCCACGGCATCAATCTGCTTCTCCTTTCCTACCAGGGCCGGCCGCTCGGTGTGGATCTGTGGGAGACCTTCGAGGAATGGCCTGGTCCGGAAGTGGACGCTGGGGGTCGACCGGTCCCGACGCCCCACCTTCGGCAGCATCTCCCGGAAAGTCCGGAAGACTGGGGAGCGATTCCAGGCCGCCGTTACGGCAGGGATTTCGTCTTCGAGTTCCTGCTTCCGCCGGTTCACAACATTGGTGTGCTGCCGGCGTTTTTGCAGGACGGCTCGGCGGCCGGGAGCGACCGCTATTGTCGATTGAACGACGCAGTTCGGGTCCGACAGGCCCTTCGTGCCATGGAGGCCAACTATGCCTCGAAACTGATCCGGATCCGGGCTCCGCTTCGGCGCGTGCCGGTCGGGCAACCCAGGCTGGCCGCACCGGCGCCACGGACTTCGACAGGCACCTTTGATCCGAGGAATTGGCCGGTATTCCGCGAGTACGCCTCGCCTCGAATTCCGCGCGACGTGCGTCCGTTGGCGGCGGACATCCTTGAGGAGCAGCAAGCCGGCGGTCCGCGCCCTCCCGGCGACTCGCTTCTGCCGCCCGAGAATCGAAAACCGCCCGCGCAGATCGTCCTGCTCACCCAGCCGGTGGATTCCGTGGAGACGGCCTCGGAGTTCCGTTTCCACCTGAGGCCTCCGGCGGCGGAGATCGAGAATTGGTCGATCTGGCAATCGAGCGTTCTCGAGGACGGGCTCACGCCGGCTCATGCCGACTTCATCGGCGATGTGCGCCGCATCAGCCGGGACCTCGCGCGCCTGGTGGATGAGGCCAAAACCGAACCGCCGGGTTTTGGGGTTTCCGAGCTCCTGGACGATCCGGCGGTCGAAGGGTTCCTGTTACGGATCCGAACGGTCCTGCCCGCGGCTCAATGCGGTCCCGTGGCGGAACATGAAAACGAGGTGTTTGTGGAACTGGCGCAGGGCGTGGGGGAACGCGCGGGTTGGAATTGGTTCAGCGAGGCGGACGCGCTGGGGGAACTGGCCTTCGGCATGGCGTTCCCTTCGGATGCGGTCGCCACGTCGGGAATCGGAATCCGGCCGTGGGTGCAACGCGTGGCGGGTGAGTTCCGGGTGGGCAAGGGAACGGTGCCCGCGATGGTCGAACTGTGCCGCAGGTCGTTAGCGACACCAGGGATTCACCGGGAGGGTTCCCGGATCCTCGTCGACGTCCCCGCCGGTTCGATTCTTGAACTCGAGGTCCTGCCCTGCGTTCGGGAGGCTGAGTTCGAGAATCGATTCGGCACTCATCGGGGGCGTGATGAGACAGAACGAATGACGTTCAGCGGCGACCCCTGGCGGGCGATTCGAACGTCGGCGACGCGAATCTGGCTCGAGGCGGTTGATTGGGTGGCTGATGATGCGCGCTCGGGCTCCCGGCAGCGGTTGTTGCCGAAAACGGTGTGGCACGGACTCCGTCTCGGTGGGGTTGGGGAGTTCAGCGAAGGCGCCCGAAGGAAGGCCCGCCTCGAGACCGCGCTCATTCCCTTCCCGGAGGATCTGAGGGCATGGACCTTCTATTCCGAGGTTCGATTTCGCATTCAGGCGTGGCGCTGGCTGGGCCTCCCTGAGGATTCACCCGAGGAGCTTGCGTGCCTGCTGGCTCCCTCACCTGGCCCCGGAGAGCCGCCCTCGGATACAGTCCAGAAATATCGGGAACGCCTGATCCGTGGGGAGCTTCCCTCCTTCGCGGAACGAAGTCGCGAGGACTCCCTGGATTCTGAAGCCACCGACCCCGCCTCCGTTGAGCCTTCCGCATCGAGCAGCATCCGTCCAAAGATCAACTTCGTCGGGAATCTCATTCGACAGCTTGCCGACCCGCTCACTCCCATTCTGCCGGCCGTCGTCTTTCAGGACTCCGGAGAACAGGAACGCATCGCCCGACATTACCGTGTGGAAGTGGAAGTGCGTCACCGCTACGCCGGGCTCCACAGTTCCCCCAACGATCAAAGCGTTCGAAGCCTCCTGCGCTGGCCGAACGCCCAAGGGCAGACCATCAGCACGCCTTACCGACGGATCACGTTCCGAGGGCGGTTGGCCGAACGACCGGATCCGCCGCGCATCAAATTCGCCGTGCCCCTGATGGAGAGCATCCCGGGAGCGCCGGGCGATCGTCCCGGATTCCTGGCCCTGGCCCGCGAAACCCTCCAATCCCCCTTCCACCGCCTGATCGCCCGGATCCAATGGACCCGCCTGGAAACATCCCCTGCCGGCTCACGGTCCGATCCGGGAATCATTCTCGAACTTCCTGAGTTCGGTCCCGATCCCCTCACCTCCCGTGAGGCATTCCGGTTCACGGATCCGGCCGGCGGTAAAGAGACCCTCACATTGGAGTCGGAGGGGAGCGCGTTTGGTCTCACCACCGAACGCATCGCCGGAAACGCCGCGTACCCCAACGCCGGATTTCATTTCAACGCGCCCCGCGTGTCGCCGGCGACCGCCGAGGAGTTCGGCCGACATGACTGGTTCGCGCGCTTCAGCTTCCGCTGGGAGATCCGGCCCGGATACGTCCTCGACCAAAACGCGAGTCAGGCGTACAGCGATTCCACCATCGTCTGGACGGTTCGGCTTCTGGCGCCTTTCACGAAGCTCCGAATTCGCTCGGGGTTGGGGGATCCCGAACCCTCGGAAATCAAGTCGCTGAGGTTCTCCCGGGATCCAGGTTCCGGTCAAATCACGTTCCAGAAATCCGGGGACGCCGCCGGATCAGTCCAACCTCTTCCCCCCGTGGTTCTGTCCGAGCCCCGCATGGACCAATCCACAAGGAGCCCCTTGGAAGTCCTCCTGATGTTCGCCTCGTGGACCGTGGTTCCCGATGCGGCCAACCCTTCCGGATCCAAGGCCCTGCGCTCCCTTCATCTGATCGTCGAATCGAGCCCTGATCCCATCCCCGTCATCAACTCGACGTCCGTCGACCCCGGCCACGCCTCGGGCGACCGCCTCCCGATGGGAGGAAACTTTGTCCTCGTCCTCACCCGGAGGGAGCATCGCATCGAACTGATTCAGAGCCTTGCCGGCGTCTCGAAGAAGGAAGACCGGGACAACGAAAGGTCCGAGATTCTCGGCGAGTTCCTGTTTTCCACGAAATCCAAGGACCTCGACCAGGACGTCCGCGCCATGATCGTTGCCACTTCCGCCTGTATTCACGGCGATTAGCCGGAAATGGCTGGAGTCTCGCGGACCAGCGGATCCGCGGCCGGCCCATCCCCGAGGGCCGCCAGGATTTGGAATACCGACGCCATCGAAGGGCCGAAAGATCCGAGGGCGACGTCGGATTCGTTCCCGGCCTGAATCGACGAGGCCAGGTCCACCCAAAGGGTCCGGTTCGACTCGTCGGGATGACCGCCCGGGATCGACCAACTCCGTGACGGATCCGGGTCGCACCAACTCACCGTTCCGGTCTCTCCCCAGACCACGCTGGCCCGCTTCCCACGGATCACGCCGGTCGACACGGGTTCCCCGGCCCAAGGCCTCCGGCGGTGCCGGAGGTCGAGCCTCAGAATGCCCCCACCCGAAAGGCGACCTGATGCCAGACAGTCCATGGGCGCCCGTCCCGGACCCGTGGCGGAGCGGGGCCGACGGGAGCCCATCGCCGTGACCTGATCCAAGCCCGAAGAACCCGTGAGCCACAGGGCTTGGTCGAGCCACCGGAATCCGCTTCCACTGAACGCACCGCATCCGAAAGCCGGGAATCGTCGCCAGCCCCCTTTCAAAAGCGATGTCCGATGCTCGGCGGGCCACTCGATTCCTCCAAGCCATTGCTTCCAGTTCACCGAATCCACAGTGGACCCCGACCCAGCGGTGGCTGGCTCCAATCCCGTGGCCTGATCCAACCAGCCCTCGACCCGAACCTCCTCAATGGGTCCCAGGTCTCCGGCCGCTATACCTTCTCGCGCGCGTCTCAAGCCCGAGGAAAGCCGCCACGGTGCCGCCACCGCCACCCTGCGATTCCGCCGACGAGCCTCCTCCACCAGCGCCTGATACCCCGCCCAGGTCCGGGTCGGCAGGGACTCAAGCAAGACATGGGAACCCATCGCCAGCGAAGAGAATGCCTGCTCGAGATGCCAGTGTTCGGGCGAGGTGATCACGGTCAATTCCATGCCAGCGGCCGCCAGCATCGCGTCGCCCGATTCAGCGGTGCCTGGAGTTCGAAAACCTGCCGCGGTGGCGGCGACCGCAGCCGCTTCCAGAGCCTCCCGCGATGGATCGAAAACGCCGATGCAATCGAGGATGCCTGTGGCGATGCCGGCATCGAAATGCCGCCGCGCAGCCCGACCGAATCCCAGCCAGGCCGTCCGAAGCGGGCGCAGGGGGGTAGCCTGGCTATCCTGACGGCCCAACAGGGCGACCGAACCCAGAACGCTCCCGGCTTTCAGGAAGCCGCGTCTCGTGCAATCGAATGCCATGGATTAGCTCGGTTGTTGCCACCTTGTGCCCCAGGTTGCCGCCCCAGATCAAGCCGGCATCCCGACCTCCCCAAAATAGCGTCTTGCTATTGTCGCAGTTGCCATTCGCTGCTCGGTGGCGCGAGGCAAGTGACGCGCCCGAACCCATCCAGGGAACCGGCAGTTCCGGCATGGAGCGCGCGACGTTTTCCCAAGTCCCCCGCCCCGGAGTCGATTGAAGGCTACCGCTTCAATGGGCTCGTCGGACCGGATGAAGAACGGCGGGCCCCGGAATCCAGGCGGTGGCGACAATAACAAGAACCGACCCCTTCACGGAATCCCGGAGCTCAAGGCCGACGGGGCGGGGTTGTCGGGGGAATTGTCCGAGGGCATGGCGAAACAGCTGCTGACCCTTCGACGACCCACGGCCGAAAACCGAGGACCGGAAGTGAGGAATGCGAAAGGCTCCGCAACGTTTTGGATCCAGGACGGAGTACTCTCGAAATACCAATACAAGGTCTCCGGAACCATGTCGTTCGGTGGCGAGGACCGGGATGTCGAACGGACCACCACCGTGGAAATCTCGGGAATCGGTTCGACCAAGGTCGATGCACCGGAGGCGGCGAAGAAGAAGCTTGGCTGACCGACGGAAAAGGGGTCAGTTCTTGTTATTGTCGTGTTTGGCTTTCGTTGCGCGCCGGCGAGCGGCACATGATGAGCCTCAACCCATCGCCGCAACCGCAGTCGGCAGGACGCCCTGTTCTGACCGCCAGTGCATGTGTTCAAACCTGGCCCCGATCACGTCCGGGGCACGCTCTGTGAACGCCGATTCGAAAACCGGGTGATTCCGGCGGTTTGAAATCCAGGTATTCTTCCGGTGGCGTCTTCTTCCGGCCCTTCGCCGAACCGACCTTTTCTTCCTTCTTCCTCCGTCTTCTTCGC